>JAQVYB010000133.1 GCA_028708815.1 Kiritimatiellia bacterium
CAACGAATAACATCGTCAACAACATCCCGCCGATTGAGTCAAACAAGCCGCGTTTAAGCGGATTTCCTGGAGGGCGGCAGGCCTCTGCCGCCTAAGGTGTTCTGTTTCCTCCGTGGCCTCCGTGCCCTCCAGCGTCTCGTACTGCAAAGCTTTAACGAAGCAGTAAGCGGGTGGTAGAAAAAGAAGTGAACCACCCGTTCCTTTCAGTCACTGGAGATCACAGAGAACACGGAGCATAAGGCAAGTGGGAGCGCCCGCGGCCCGCGGGCACCTGGCATGTAGAGGAATGATTCCAACGAATGAAGAAAGCAACGAATAACATCGTCAACAACATCCCGCCGAATGAGACGAAGAAGCCGCGTTTAACCGGATTTCCTGGAGGGCGGCAGGCCTCTGCCGCCTAAGGCGCGTGAGCCCATCCTTCGCCGAGGCTATGGATCGCAAGCACGCGCCGTCCAAAAAGAGAAAGGATTTTGGACGAAAAATGGCATAAAAAACGTCGAAAATGCCAAAAAACGGCCAAAAACGGGCCGAAAACCGAAGAAAAATGCCGAAAATTCCGTCAAAACCCTCAAAACGGACGAAAAAAGGGCTTTCCCGGGAGCGCCGATCGTCTGATCGGCACTTATGGATCGACCAGTCCTCTTGACCCTCTCGATGAAATAATTTACTTTCTTCGGCGGAGACTCGGGTTGTGCTTTGCTGGGAGAATTTACCACGGAGAGCACGGAGGGCACGGAGCTTGGGTTTTGCAGCCGATCAGACGATCGGCGGTCCTGGGAGCGCCGATCGTCTGATCGGCAACGCAGTGGCAATCGGAGCGCAGCGGAAAAGGGCTGTTGAAGATGATGAGGATGCTGAAAACTTGTTTGGCTGGTCTTTCCGGATGGGGAACATGGACACAAGGCGTTGTGTTCTGCTGCTTGCTGGGAATGACTCTGGCCGGGAATTGTTTGGGGAATACCATTGAGCAATATGACCCAGAGTTGAAGCCATCAATGAATAAATGGACAATATATTTTGATGTGGTGAACGATGACAATGGTGCGATCTATGCGTCGTATGACTTCTATGCCATGACCAATCTCGTCGAACAGCTCTGGGTCCTCAACAGCTCAAGCTATGCCGGCAAAGCAGATATGATGACCTCCAATTTCAACATCACAATCTCAGGGGATGTGTCAGACGGATGGTTTGGAACATTTGGAACGAATGGAGAAGTAAACTTAAACAATATAGGAGGAAGAATAGATAGAGACTATGATGGTTGGTATGCCACAAATCAGAACCCAAACCAAAGTGTCATGTTTGTTTCCATAGACCTTGCGGATTCCCTGTTTTCGACGAACGAGTACTCGCTTGTGATGGAATCCACCCAAACGGATGATATGGGGATTGCGCATAACGGACTCGGAACTTGGTACGCCTCGGCGTATGAGTATACCCTTGTGCGTCATTCGGGTCCGGCGGGGCTTTTGGTGTTGTCTTCCCATGAGGTGTCGATCACGAACGGGTCGGTGGCTTCGGTGGGGTTGGATACGGATTTTGGTTCGGTGACGGTCGGGATGATGGTGAGTAATCAGTTTGCGATTACGAATGGCGGGGGGACGAATCTGGTGATTTCGTGGAGCGGGGTGGACGGGAATGATGCGTTTGTGCTGTCCGGTATGCCGTCGGTGGTGGATGCAGGAACGGTTAGTAATTTCTGGATCAGCTTCGACGCGTCCACGGTCGGTGTCTACCGTGCGGAAATCGTCCTCACGAACAGCAGTGCGGATGGGGAATATCGGTTTGGGGTGGCGGGGGAAGCGGTGAAGCGGGAGCAGGTGATTAGTTGGGGGGTGATCAGCAATCAGTGGACGACGAATGAAACGGAGATGGTGGCTACGGCTTCGAGCGGATTGGATGTGGTCTTTGAGGTGGTTGAGGGGGCGGGGAGTCTGACGGATAGGACGGATAGGACCTATTTGACGTACAGCGATGCGGGGGAGATGGTGGTTCGGGCCCTTCAGACGGGGAATGTGGAGTGGGCGGCGGCTCCGGTGGTGACGCAGCGGTTTGAGGTGCGTGATGTGATTTGGACGGTGCAGGTGGTGAGTGCGTATGGGAGTTGTGTGCCGGGGGTGGGGAGTTATGTCTGGACGAACGGGGATGTGTTTTTGGGTTGGGTTACGAATGGCCGAGTGCAACTCGGCGATCCGTTGGGCGGTACACAGTATGTTTATACGGGGTGGTCGGGTTCGGGGAGTGCGGGCGGCGGGGGTTCGGAAACGGGTGTGAGCTTTACGGTGACGGAGGACAGTCAGCTCGTCTGGAACTGGGGTACGAATTACCGGCTTTCGGCCTCGGCGGTCGAACATGGCTGGGTGAATGTGACGCAGGCGTGGGTCGGTGCGGGGAGTACCACGCAAATCACGGCCGTGGCGGATGAGTATTATGCGTTCACGAACTGGTCGGGCGGGGCGTCGGGGTCGGCGAATCCGGTTTCTCTCCTGATGGATGGGGCAAAGAGCATCATGGCGGAGTTTACGGCGCTGGTGGCGACGAGTAATGTGCCGCAGTGGTGGTTGGCGCAGTATGGCTTTACGAATGATTTTGATGCAGCGTGTGCGGCGGATCAGGATGGCGATGGCTATCTGACGTGGCAGGAATGGGTGTGCGGTACGGTGCCGACGAATGGTGCGAGCCGTTTTGTGTTCGGGGTGGAGAGCGGGAATGGATCGATGGTGTTCTCCTGGGACCCGGCGGTGAGTGGGAGAGTGTATGCCGTGGAGGATACTCAGGAACTGCTGAATGGTTTCACCAATGTGGCGGTGGTGCTGAGTAACCGTGTGAACTGCTGGACAGGGTCCACGGATGTGGGGAATGCGTTTTATCGGGTTAGGGTGGAGGAGTAGGCTTAGGCTCTACGGGGGATAGATGGCCGCAATAGAACGCATAGAGCGCAAAGAAAGGTGTTGCGGGAGTCTCTGCATTGCCACCTCATAGCGGTTGGCAGTACTTCAGCCAATGTCGCTCCACACAATATTCCGAAGAACCGGAAAAAGTTTCCAACGATTGGAAAAACCGTGAAAAAAGTTTCCAACGATTGGAAAATCCGTTTACAAATTTTCCAATGGTTGGAAAAAAACAGAGGAGAGTTTCCAATGGTTGGAAAAAAGAGTTGGGCGGGTTGGATGGCGGTGTTTTTCGGGGTGGGGATCTGTTTGTCGGGCGTGGCGCGGGGGCAGGACGTCGAGTGGGATGAGCAGGAGGTGGATGAGTGGGTTCGCCAGGGGGCGGTGCTGGTTCAGACGCTGCATGAGGAATATGAGGTGGATTGGGAATTGGTGGGCGAGTGGGTGACGCGTGCGTTGCAGAGCGAGGAGTGGCAGTCGCTGGTGGATGTGGATGCGGCGGCGGAACAGCTTTATGCGATGTTGAAGACGGTGCCTGGTGCGGCGGGTCAGGTGGATTGGCTTCGTCAGCGGATGGATTATCTGGATATGGCGGCCTGGGTGATGCGCGCGGAGGGGCCACTGCCCACGCCGAAGCCACGCAGGTTTCCGACGCCTCGTGCGTTCCCGACGGGGCAGGCGACGCGGGTGTGGCCGACGCCGACGCCTCGGGCCGCGCCTACGGCAGCACCGGTGAAGGTGGCGAATGTGCGCCAGGGCCGGGAGAAGGCGGTCGGTTCGATGGAGCATTGGAAGAAGGCGTTGGCGAAGCGGTCGGTTCCGGCACGTGCGGAGGTGCTGATTCCCAGGCTGAAGGCGATTTTTCGTGAGGAGGGCATTCCGGAGAATCTGGTTTGGTTGGCGGAGGTGGAATCGTCGTTGAATCCGCTGGCGAAGAGTCCGGTGGGTGCGGCGGGTCTGTTTCAATTCATGCCGGCGACGGCGGAACGGTTCGGTATGCGGGTGAAGCCGGAGGATGAGCGGTTGGATCCGGAGAAGTCGGCTCGTGCGGCGGCGCAGTATTTGCGGATTTTATATGGTCGGTTTGATGATTGGCCGTTGAGTCTGGCGGCTTATAATGCGGGGGAAGGGCGTGTGGGGCGTGTTCTGCGCGAACGGAAGGCGACTTGTTTTGATGAGATTGCGGATCATCTGCCGGTGGAAACGCGGATGTATGTGCCGAAGATTATGGCGGTGATTGCGCTGCGGGAGGGTGGGGGTGCTTTGCCTCTTTCGCCGCTGTAGGCGGGGTGTTTACATGCCGTCGTTGAGTCCGGGTATGGAGGGGGAACTTTCCCAGGCCTGGGGGGTGTTCCAGGGGATGTCGGATTCATTTCCGTCGCCGGTGTGTGCACAGCCGACTGCCAGGAGCAGGAGGGCGAAGAGGGCGGATGCAACCAGGCGTTTAAGAAGGGATTGTGTGTTCATGGTGCTGTTTCCTTGAAGCGTGTGGGGGGCGGGATTACCAGACGGATGGGACGGCGTCGTAGTAATGCAGTTCCACCGCTTGCAGGGCAATGAGCACCAGAAAGAGGACGGTTGCGACCAGGGCCACCCAACTCAAAATCTTAAAAGAGAACATTGTCACCCTCCCGGATGGGGCTTTGTTCCCAGTCGTTTGCAATTTCGGCAATTGCCATGTCGTCGCGTACGGCGCTGACATGCACTTTGCCGATGAGGCGGTCGTCCCGGTGGACGAGCATCTCGGTGTCGGCAATCAGACCGGATTTTTTACCAATATCGAGTACGACGAAATTCCAGTAGGGGTTGACGGCGATGATCCGTCCCGCCAGGCCCTTGGGTACGATTTTACCGGCGTCGGCACCGAGCTCGGTTTCGAGGTCGGCCACGGTTTTTTCGAGAGCGTTGACTTTATCGAGCATGTCCTGGATCTGTTCTTCGGATCGGGTGATCTGCTCGTTGAGTCCGTCGATCGTGGATTGGAGGGCGCCTTTTTCTGATTCAAGCTGTGAGATCATGGGGCGGAGTTCGCTGAGTTCGCTGTTGGCGCGCTGCAGGGAGCCTTCCAGGCGGGAGATTTCCTGGTTGGCGGATTCGAGGTCGGCCTCGGTCTGGGCGAGCACGGTTTTGGTGGAGTCGAGCTCTTGGGTGGTTTTTTCGAGGTCGGTTTTGGTGGTTTGGAGGTCTTCGTAAAGGAGGTTTCCGGCGAGTGCGACATCCTTGAGGGGCTTGTCCATGGCGGACAAATTGAGTTTATCGTTGACGACGAGTGCTTGCTGGCTGAAGGATTCCATGCGTACGCTCTTGGCGATGGCGGCTACGCCCGCTTCGAGTTTTTGTGCGCGGCCCTTCAGCAATTCCCTCTTGCCAAAGAGCATGGACCCGAGAATCAGGGAACCGATACTCAGTACCAGAAGAACAACAACGAGTGGCTTAATCATTTTTCCCATAGGGCAATCCTCATTTCCGGAGCGATGTGGTACCACAAAAAAAGAACGATGAAATAGTATGCTGCGGCTGCCGGGTTGTCAATCGCCGTGTTTTGCTTTTCATTTTCGGCGCGACGTGGTAGAAATCCCGCTTGCTGAATGGCATATACCGTGAGTTAAGGATGCACCATGGCGGATGTTAAAACGATACTTTCCGTGGATGATTCTGCCACGATCCGCAAGGTGATTGCGGATACGATGAGGCAGGAGGGCGTGGATACGATACAGGCGGAAAGTTGTGCCCAGGCGTTCAAGGTGCTTCAGGAACGCGCTGATTCGATTGAACTGATGATTCTGGATGTGAATATGCCGGGTATGAGCGGGCTGGATTTTCTGGAGAAACTGAAGAGTCATCCGGGGTGGGCGCGGATTCCGGTGATGATGCTGACGACCGAATCGGAACGGGCGACGATTGTGCGCGCGGTTCAGGCGGGTGCGGCGAATTATCTGGTCAAACCTTTTTCCCGTAATGATCTGCTCGCCAAAATCAAACAGGCTTTGCAACTGACCTGATTATGGATGCTACGCAAAAAAGTCAGTTGGACACGTTCGTGTGGGAATCCCGCGAGCACCTGGATCTGTTGGAGCCCGCGTTGCTGCGCCTGCAGCAGGAGCCCGCAAATGCGGATTTGATCAATGGTATTTTTCGGGCGGCGCACAGTATCAAGGGGGGTGCGGGGTTTTTCGGTCTGACGCACATTCAGGAGTTGAGCCACGGGTTGGAACACATTATGTCGCGCGTGCGCGATGGGGAGGCGTCGGTCACGGCTGAGCTGCTCGACCTGCTGTTGGCCGGGGTGGATAAGCTGCGCCTCATGATTGATGATCCCGAGGCGAGCGGTCAGGTGGATATCTCGAATGAAATGGATGGGCTTCGCGGGGCTTTTGATTCGGCGAGGTCTCCCGGCGCCCCGGTTGCCGCAGGGGAGGCGGAGGGGTTTTCGGGGGGGGATGTGGTGGATCTTGCGCCTTTTCATGTAACACCGGAGCAGGTGGAGGATGTGGCGAAGAAGAGTTTGTTTGTTTACCGGGTACGTTTTTTTCGGGTGGCGGGCGCCCCGCCCGTGAATTATGTGGCGAAGATGGAGTCGGTGGGGGTGGTGCTGGACGCCGTGACGCGGATGCCGGATGCGCCCGGCGCGGGGTCGGATGCGCCGGATTGCGAGGCGCTTTTTGCCTCGGTGCTTCAAGAGGATATGATTGACATCGCGCTGGAGATTCCGCGCGAACACTATGAGTCGGTTTCGCTTGAGGTGCTGCGTGCCTATCTGACAGAAGGCGGCGCGGAGCGCCCGGCCGCGTCGGTGCGGTGTGAAACGTCGGGTACGGCGCTGGTGCCGGCGGGCAGGGCGGAACGCGGAGCGGGCGGGGGCAAGGCGGAAGATACGGTGCGCCTGCCGGTTTCTTTGCTGGATGATCTGATGAATCTGGCGGGCGAATTGGTGCTGGGGCGTAATCAGTTGCTGATGCTGTCGGACCAGTTGTCGGATCGGGTGAATGGTTTCACGCCGGCGTTGCGCAATATCGATCGGGTGGCCACGGGGCTGCGCGACAAGGTGATGAGTACGCGTCTGCAACCGCTGGGCAATCTCTTTAATCGGTTTAAACGGGTGATTCGGGATCTGGCGGCGGAGTTGAACCGTCAGATTGAGCTGCGTATCGAGGGGGGGGAGGTGGAGCTGGATAAGTCGCTGATCGAATTGCTGAGCGATCCGATGACGCATCTGCTGCGCAACAGCGCGGATCACGGCATTGAACCGCCCGGTGAACGCGAGGCGCAGGGCAAACCGCCTACCGGTCGCATCACCCTGAGTGCCACGCATCAGGGTGGGCGCGTTTTTATTCGTATTTGTGATGACGGGCGGGGAATGGATCCCGAGCGGGTGCGGCGGAAGATGGTGGAGCGGGGGCTGGCGCGCGCGGAGGATGTCGAGGGGATGAGCGACCGCCAGGTATTGAAATATGTATTTATGCCTGGGTTTTCCACGGCGGAGCGGGTCACGGGCGTTTCGGGACGCGGCGTGGGCATGGATGTGGTGAAGAACAATGTGGAAAAGATGGGCGGCAGTGTGGATTTGGAGTCGCGGTTGGGGCAGGGGACGTGTGTGACGTTGTGTCTTCCGCTGACGGTGGCCGTGGCGCCTGCCATGATTGTGGGGGTACGTGATCGGCGCTTCGCGATTCCGCAGGTGCACCTCGAGGAGCTGGTGAGTCTGAAGGGGGAGATGACGCTGGAATCGGTGCGGGGTGCGCCGGTGATTCGGTTGCGGGGGCGGTTGCTTCCGGTGGTGAATGTGGCGGAGATGCTGCGTATCGAGGGGGCGGAGCGGGATGGGCCGCAGGAGGGTGTGCCGAAACGTGCGCAGTATGTGGCGGTGATCAAGTCCAATCAGGACCGTTTCGGATTGTTGCTGGATCAGGTGATGGATGAAGAGGAAATCGTGGTGAAGCCGTTGAGCGACTATGTGAAGCCGTGCCCGTGCTATTCGGGGGCGACGGTGCTGGGTGATGGGCGTATTGTGCTGATTCTGGATACGGCGGGCATCGTGAATTATGCGGGCCTCCAGTTTCCGGATGAAAACAGCGAGGTGCAGGCCCGCCAGGAGGAGGAACAGCGCCGCCGCCAAACGGAAACGCAGCATTTGCTTCTCTTTCGCAATGCGCCGAATGATCTGCTGGCGGTGAATCAGGAGCTCATCGCACGCATAGAAAAAATCCGTGCGGCGGATATTTATACGGCCGCGCATATGGAGTTTGTCAATTACAAGGAGGATGCGCTGCGCGTGATTCGTCTGCATGAGTATCTGCCGGTGGATGCGCCTTCGGAGCCTCCGGAGCATTATTTCATGTTGGTGCCGAAGCTGGTGAAGAAGCCGATGGGGATTCTGTGCCGTTCGGTGGAGGATGTGCTGGATTGGAATGTGGCGCTGGATCGGGACCGCGTGAAGGGTACCGGCATCATGGGAAGTGCGCTGCTGCAGGATGAATTGACGCTCTTTCTGGACATCTACAGCTTGTTCGAGGCCGTGGATCCGGAGGTGTATAAACAGGAGGGCGAGCCGCAAATACTGCGCGGAAAACGGATTCTGCTGGCGGAGGATACCCTCTTTTTCCGTACGCTGGTTTCGCAGTATCTGGAGTCACTGAACTGTTCGGTGGATGTGGCGCAGGATGGCGTAGAGGCGCTCGACCTGCTGAACCGGCGCTCGTATGATCTGCTGGTGACGGATCTGGAAATGCCGGGCATGGATGGGTTTGAACTTACCGAGCGCGTGCGTGCGTCGTCCCGTTTGCACGAGATGCCGGTGGTGGCGCTTTCCTCGATTTCGAAGACGCGCTATCTGAACCGGGCGCTGGCGGCAGGGGTGGACGCCTATGAGTCCAAGATCGATAAAGAGCAGTTGCGTATTACGCTCGAGCGCGTACTCTCGGCTTCGGGTGCGTCGAGTGGCGAAATGCTCGGATTGCCCGAGCGAACAAACGGCGCGGACCTTTTTGATTTGGATGGAATGGAATCGGAAACCTTTTCCAGGGAGTATCGCTGATGGCCCGGCAGTTCATTACCTTTTATATCGGAGAGGAGTGGTTGGGCGTGGATATCCTGCTGGTTACAGAGGTGTGTCACGGGGTGACGCCGACGCCGGTGGACCTCTGTCCGGATTATGTGTTTGGACTGATGAACCTGCGGGGGAAAATCATTACCGTGTTGGATTTGGCGTGCAAGCTGGGGTTGGCCGGGCGGAGTATTACGCCCGCTTCGCGGATTATTGTGTTGAAATCGAATGCGGAACTGGCGCGGCAGAATATTCACGCGACGCTTTCGAATGACCCGGTGGGTCTTTTGGTGGATCGGGTCGGAGATGTGTTGGTGGTGGAAGAGGAACATGAGTTGGAAGAAGCCCCGGCGCATCTGGCCGGATTGGATGGATATTTTGTGGACCGGGTGGTGCGGGTGGAGCATGCTCTGATGACGGTGCTGAGACTGCCGGAAGTGCTGGTCGTGACCGGAGAAGAGCCGCCGACGGATGTGGAGACGGATCTGAATGCAGGAATGGATGATAAGGAGGCGCATAGTGAATAAGGACGCAGTGCTGAAGAACCGGTTGGTTTGGCTGATTTTCTGGTTGGTGGGGTTGAGCGGTCTGATGCTGACAGGCATTGCCGTGTTTACCGTGAATCGGGCCGTGTGCGGTGGAGGCGCGGTAGAGGGGAGCGGCGTTTTTTCAGGCGTGGTGCGTGTTTGCGGTGCGTCGGAGTTGTGTGTGCCTGCGCGACAGTTGGCGCTGTATATGGGCGCGGGGTTGCTGATGTGCCTGGTGCTGGCGTGCCTCTCCATCCGTATGTTTTACGTGCAGCAGATCGAGCGTCCGGTGCGTGCATTGCGCGAGGGGTTGCGTCAGCTGAAGGCGAGTGAGTTCGATGTACTCATCCCGCTGGAAAAAGACGATGGCGCATTTGCTTTGCTGGCCGAGCAGATTCAGGAGCTGGGCGTTTCCTGGGGGCATACGGCGGGCCACGTGATGGCGAATGCCCGGCTGTTGGGTGAGGTCTCGGAGAAGCTGTCCGGATCATCGGGTTCCCTGTTGGAAAGTACGCGGCAGATGAGTCACGAATCGCATACGGTGGATGATGCAGGCGAGGAACTCTCCGCCAACGTCGAGTCTATGACCAGTACGGCGTCGGATCTGGTTATGTCGGCCAACAGCGTGGCGGATGCGATGGAGGAAATGACGCGGTCGATCAAGGGGGTGGTGGAAAATTGTACGCGCGAGGCGCAGATTGCCAGCGAGGCGACGGCGGAGAGCAAGAAGGCGCAGGATGTGATGTCGCGCCTGGGTCGCTCGGCGGATCGCATTGGCGAGGTGGTTGGCGTGATACGCGGAATTGCCGACCAGACCAACCTCCTGGCGCTGAATGCCACCATTGAAGCAGCGAGCGCGGGCGAGGCGGGCAAGGGATTTGCCGTGGTGGCGCACGAGGTGAAGGAATTGGCCCGGCAGAGCGCGCAGGCCACGGAGCAAATCGCCAATCAGGTGCGCGAAATTCAGGAGAGCACGGATATTGCCGTTCACGCCATTGAACAGGTGACGCGGATTGTGGAGGAGGTATCGGATATTTCGAGCACAATCACTTCGACGGTGCAGGAGCAGGCGGTGACCACCGGAAATATTGCCGGAACGGTGACGGGCGTTTCCGAGTTCACCAAGCAGATGGCGCTTAATGTGGGCCAGGCGGCGGTGAAATCCTATGAGGTGTCGAACAATATCAAGAGCGTGAGCAAGACGGCCGGGCGCTCGGAGGCCAGCGCGGAGGAGGCCAATCAGTTTGCGCAGGAACTCGGGCGTGTGGCCGCGGTGTTGCGGGAGGCGGTGGAACGATGTCGCGGAGGAGCGGACGATGACGGCAAAGAGCAGTGAACTGATTTGTACGGTCTGCGGACGCGAGGCGCTGCTGCTGCGCAAGCCGGTGTATGAGGGATTTAAAAAAACCGGGGAATCGCTGACTTGTTCCTGCTGCGGGCATGTGTATGCCGACGAGGAGTCGGTGCCGTTCAAGGTGAAGCGAGAGCCGAGTGTGTTTTCGGAGGCC
>JAQVYB010000272.1 GCA_028708815.1 Kiritimatiellia bacterium
AACACTTAGCGTTTTATCCAGAGTGACGCCGTCCATTGCGTTGTTTTTGCGAGGGGTGTTGCCGGCGGCATTCTGGATAAAACGTTGTTGAACGCAGCCGCGGCAAGTCCCTGTGTCCATGGGTTTTATACGGCTCTTTTTCGGCGGTGGCAAGGGGCTTGTGGCGTCGATGGACCACTATTCTGATGGCGGCAATGGCGAAGGAGGCGGGATGGGCGTATGAAAAGGTCGTCTGAGTGGACTGCGGGATGCGTGTTTTTGATGGCGGGGCAGACCGCTGCGCGGCGGCTGGGGTCTTTCGTCGCGAACGGGGATAATCGGAATGAAGTGAAGGTCGGGTTCATGTTCGCTCCGGGGGGGCACGGGCTTTTCCGATTATAAGCAGACGCATCATGGAGGCTTTTCCGCAGGACGGGCAGGTTGGACAGGGTGGCAACACGGGCGGTTCGGGTCTTGGAATCGGTATGCCCAGCGCCTGCCGGATGCAGCTAAGGTTGTATTTGCGCACGTTGCGTCCCATCCAGCCCAAGTAGCGTATCTTCTGCAAACCGGGCGGAAGGATGTGAAGGAGAAAGCGCCGAATGAAGTCGGCGGCGGGAATGGACGTTTCTTTTTCGATATCGCCTGCGGCACGGTCACGGTAGCGGAAGGTGACGGTTCCGTTTCCCAGTTTTCGGATGCGGTAGTCGCTGATGGCGACTTTGTGGGTGTAGCGTCCGAGGTATTCAAAGACCTGTCGCGGTCCGGCGAAGGGCTTCTTGGCATAGACGATCCACTTGGTTTGGGCCAATTTGGTGCAGACGGCGGGCCAGTCTTCGGGGGCATCGGGCAGGATAAGTTGGTCCCGCTTCAGCAGGCGGGAGACGGCGCGCAGGTAGCGGGTGCGGAAGCGTTCGGCCAGGGAGGATTCCCGAAACAGCCAGTTGCGCTTCGTTGGAACCCAGGTATGGGTGTCGTTTCGCCCGTCTTCGCCCGGAGGCTTCGCCGCGGCACGCCCGTCTTCGCCCGGAGGCTTCGCCGCGGCACGCAAGGCGCCGCCGGGTACGGCGCAGTGGAGGTGGATGTGTTCGCGGAGTTCCTGAGTCCAGGTGTGCAGGATGGCGATGAACCCGAGCTGCCCTTCGAGTCGCCACTGGGGATCGAGACTGAACTCCTGGAATGTGGCGTTGACCTCCCGGAAGAAGAGGTCGATCAGTTTTTTGCGATTGTATCGGATCAGCGGGTTGAGACTGTGCGGGAGGGTGAAGACGACATGAAAGTACGGTACCGGCAGGAGTTCCTTCATGCGTTTGGCAAGCCACTCGTCGCGCGCGATACCCTGACAGGTCGGGCAGTGGCGGTCGCGGCAGGAGTTGTACAACACGGCCTGATGTCCGCATGTCGAGCATTGCCAGAGGTGCCCGCCCAGTGCCGGGGTGCGGCAGAGCAGAATGTGGCGTATGGCTATTTGCTGGAAGACGGGTACGGAATGGTCCCGGAGATAGTCGTCCCAATGAGCCCGGAACACATCGGCCACCCGCAGAGGCGGCGTGGCATTCATGAGCTGTAGAGTAAATCCAGCGGGCTGACGACCTGACGCAGGCGTTCTTCGCGGACATGCATGTAGCCGCAGGTGGTCTTTATGCCGCAGTGCCCCATGAGGCGCTGCAAGGCGTAGATGTCCAGCCCGTTTTCCATCAGGTGCGTGGCAAAGCAATGCCGCAGGGTGTGAATGCCCCCGATGCGTCGCACCCCGCTTTTCACGAGCGCCTGATAGTACACCTGCTGGGCACTCTCCACCGTCAAGGGTCGCTCCGGATCGCGCCCGTAAAAGAGCCACGCGGAAGGACGATACGCCCGCCGGTAGTCACGCAACACGTCCCGTGCGCTTTCGGAAAGCAGGGTATAGCGGTCCTTGTGTCCTTTTCCGGCCTGAACATACACCATCATCCGATCGCTCTCGATGTGTTCGGGCTTCAGGTGTACCAGCTCGGACACGCGAAGGCCGGAACCATACGCCATGTGCAGCAGAGTCTTGTGCTTCAGATTTCCCGGTGCGTTGATCAGACGACGGCATTCCGCCGGGGAGAGAATCTGCGGACGCGTTTTCGGACGGGACCTCCGAGGCAGTTGGAACGACATCCGGTCCTGCCTGAGCACCTGCTCATAGAGAAACCGGCAGGCCTGAAAGTAGACGTTCACCGTGGAGCGAGACAGCTTCCGTACCGTGACGCAATGCTCCAGAAAAGCCACGACTTCATCCCGGTTCAACCGATCCGGCATGCGCAGGTAATACTTGTAGAGCTGTTCAATGACATGCAGGTAACTTTCTTCCGTGCGTTCCGAAAAATGACGCACCCGCATCTCAACACACATCTTCTGACGAAGGGGGGAACCCGTGGTCATCATAAACTCCTTTCGCTTCCGCCACGCAGACCATCTGCCAGACGGTGAAAGAAGTTTTACGCCCACCCAGGTCATAGAAAAACCGCTTTGCGTGAATAATTTAATTCCGCGAAGCGGTTCCGTTCAGACCTTATGGCTGAAGCTGTTTGGGTTCAGCCGTCGTTTTTGTAGAATAGTGGCGTGCCCGTGACGGTTCGCGGGCTGTTCCGCGCGAGCGGAACCTATCCGCATGAATATTCATCATAATCATA
>JAQVYB010000134.1 GCA_028708815.1 Kiritimatiellia bacterium
CAGAGCAGGGCAATGCCGCCGGCAGACCATTCGATGAGGTGTTGCCACTGGCGTATCCGCCGGGTGACGGTTTCGGGGGTGATCCATTCGGCATCGGGTACGAGGTAGTCGGGCTGGGCAAAGAGGGCGCGTGCCGTGGCGAGTTCACGGGGCATGGCGGAGGGGGTGGATGCGCGGACGAACAGGGCGTCGAGACTTTCTTCGGGGGGGACATAGGTGGTGACCCAGTTGGGCGCAAGGGACCAGGGGATGAAGGCGGCGCGCTCGCCTGCCGAAAGGGCGGTGTTGAAGTCGGAGGTATCGAGGGAGGTCATGCCGGTATCGATGATGCCGACGACGGCAAAGGGAGCCAGGCGTATGGAAAAGGTATCGCCGGGGCGGATGTTTTCGCGGTCGGCGAGTGTCTTGGAGAGTACGGCTACATGCCGGCGCAGGGCGATGTCTGTGCGGTCGATGAAGCGTCCGGCGGTGAGTTTCCAGGGGCGGACATCGGGGAGGTGCTGATCGGTGACGAGGAGGCGGTAGGGGTTGCGTCCGGCATCGGATTCGAGGGGGTAGGCCTGCCATCCGGATACGGCGGCGCCGGGGAGATTTTTGGCGAGGAGCTGGAGGTGTGCGCGGCGGATGGGGCGTCGCTCGCCGGAGTCATCGGGAGGGCGTATGATGGAAAAGATGTTGACGCCGAAGTCGCTTTGCATTTGAGAGGCTTTGATTCGGAGGGCGTCGGTGACATTCCAGAGGATGGAAAGAGCGGCGGCACCGACGGCAATGCCGAGGAAGGAAAGGAGCGTGCGGCCGGGGTGGCTGCGCAGGCCGGCGGCGATGTCTCGCAGCATGGGATGGATGGGCAGGTTCATGCGGGGAGGGGCTCCTCGATGAGATGTCCGTCGGTGCAGACGAAATGGCGGGAGCAGAAGGGGAGCAGGGCCTTGTTGTGGGTGGCGAGCAGGATGGCAATGCCTTCGCGGTTGATCTGTTGAAAGAGTTCCATGATGCGTGCGGTGTTTTCGGAGTCGAGGTTTCCGGTGGGTTCATCGGCAAAAAGGATGAGAGGCGGTTTGGCGATGGCGCGTGCAATGGCCGTGCGTTGCATTTCGCCGCCGGACATCAGGCGCACGATACGATGAGCGACGGCGGCGAGGCCCACGTGGTCGAGGGCGGCGGCGGCGAGGCGGTGTGCTTCGCTGCGGGTTTCCGGGGCGTAGCGGAAGCGGAAGGCGACGTTTTCGAGGGCGGTGCGGCGGTTGAGCAGGTGAAAGCGCTGGAAGACCATGCCGGTTTTTTCGCGGCGGAGTACGGCGAGGGCTTCGGGAGAGAGAGCCCGGGTGCGCTGGGCGTCGAAGAGGATGTCGCCGCCGGTGGGATGATCAAGCAGGGAGGCGAGGTTGAGCAGTGTGGTTTTTCCGGAACCGGAGGGGCCGGACAAGGCCACGAAATCGCCGGGATAAATACTGAAGTTGATGTCGGTGAGCACGCGGACGGGTCCGGCGGCGGTGGCAAAGGATTTGTCCACATGCTGCATGGTCAGGATGGGTTGAGATTGGTTCATGGCAGGCGTATCCGGTCGCCCTCTTTCAGGCCTTCGAGTACTTCATATTGAAAGGGGTTGGCGTGCCCGAGGATGAGGCTGCGGCGCGAGGGGCGGGGGGCGCCGGTTTCCAGCAGGCAGGCGGGTTGGTCGTTTTCCCAGACCACGGAGGCGCGGGGGATGACGAGTGCGTTCTGCGTGGCGTAGGAACAGATGTCCACGCGTGCGGAGAGTCCGGTTCGCAGGCGCGGGTCGTGACGGTTCATGCGCACTGTGACGAAGAAGTATTTCTGCCATCCGGGTTTTCCGCGGAGGCGCTGAGCCATGGCGCCGACGGTTTCCACTTCCCCCTCGATGCAGAGATCGGGAAAGGCCAGCGGCGTGATGCGGCAGGGAAAGCCGGGCTGGACAAAGGAGAGGTCGGATTCGGGGACGTAGCAGGCGACGGTGAGATTGGTCATGTCGGGGATGCTCATGAAGGGCTGGTTCTGGTTGACCGCATCGCCCACACGTACGGTGCGGTATTCGCCGTTTATATTGAGGGGATTGTAGGTGACCATGCCGGAGGCGGGTGCGCGTATGGTGCATTCTTCGAGTTGGCGGCGGGCTTCGTCGAGTTGTATTTTCAGGGCGTCAAGCTGGGATTCGGCCCGTCGCAGGCGCGCGGGGTGAAGGTGGGCTTCAGTCAGGCCGGCCTGTGTTTTCAATTGATCGAGTCGGGCTTTGAGGCTGTCCGTCTTGTGTTCCTGCTGTGCGACTTCCTGCGGGGAGATGAGGGCATCGTTGAGTAGTTCCCGGCTGTCCTGCAGGTAATTATTTTCCGTTTCGTAGAGGTATTGGGCTTCGGCAATCTGGCCGGCCAGATCGGCTTTCTCGAGGGGCAGTTCGGCGTGGAGAAGGCTGTCCCATTCCGATTCGGCGGAGAGGACATCGTGTTCCAGTTTGACGATTTCCCGTGCGAGCTGAGCGCTGTCGAACTCGACGAGGAGATCGCCCTCGGAGACGCTTTCTCCTTCCTGAGCGATCTGGATAATGGTGGTTTGACCCCGGAATTTAGACATGATGACCTTCACGGATTGTGATTCGAGCATGCCTTCGTAGGAGGTCCATTGCTCAAAGGGGGCGAGTTGCGCGATGGCCACGGCGGTTTCTTCCGGCGCTTTGCTGCGTCGGGCGTAGAGCAGGGCGATCACCGCCAGGCAGAGAATGAGGAGGATGGGGAGAAGGCGTTTTTTCATGGCACATATCCATTGGGTTTCAGGTTGCCGGGGACCTCGAGCAGGGTGCCCATCGTATTGAGCAGTTGGTAGCCGGAGAGGACAAAGGCGGAGCGGGCTTCCAGGAGCTGGATTTCAGCCTTGATGAATGCGTCTTCGGCGTCGGTGACGGAAAAGTTATCCACCCGTCCGGTTTCGTAGAGGCGTCGGGCGAGGGTGACGCGATCGGTGGCGAGTTGATAGTTGCGTTTTTGGATGGCGGCTTCGGAGCGGGTCCGGCGGCAGGTGGAGAGGGCCTGCAGGATTTCGCGGGTGATGGTGATGGATTTGATATCGATGAGTTGCCGGAGGGATTCCTCGTCGAGTTCGGCCTGACGCAGGGCGATGCGTTCGCGGCGTTTAAAGAGGTCGGAATCGCCGCTCAGTCCGATGGTCCAGGACTCCTCGGCGAGGCGGGTGGATTCGGAGAAGGAGTCCTGTTCATCGTAGCGTTCCGCGGATGCGATGAGGGAGACGTCGGGCAGGATGCGGCGTTTGCTTATCCGGGCGGCCCGGCGGCGTGCGCGGTAATCCTGCAGAAGCTGGGCGTAATCGAGGCGGTTGGCGAAGGCGGTTTGAAGGGCTTCTTCGGGAGTCGGGGTTTCGATGTCCGGGAGGGGTGGAGGGATGAGCTGAAGTGGCGTATCCTGGGGCAGTCCGAGGAGTTCGGCGAGGTCGCGTCGGCGGGTGAAGAGACGTTCGCGGTTGTTTTCGAGGCGGCCCTCGGCCTGGCCGCGCTGGAGTTCCACGCGGAGGGTGTCGACCCGCGTGGAGCGGCCCTGCGCTTCGCGTGCGCGGGTCAGACGGCAGAGGGCATCGGTGCGGCGGAAGAAGGCCTCGTCGGACTTGATTTGCTGTTCGAGGCTGATGAGGTCTTCGAAGGTTTTAACGACATCGAGAAGGAGATCGGCCTTCTGCATTTCCCAGGTGCGTTGTTCGCGCATGAGTTGATCGTCGGCCTGTCGAAGGGGTTCGAGGTGGATGAGCGGGCCGAATTGACTGAAGAGGGGCTGGCTGGCGTCAATGCGGATGGAGGAGCGCCAGAGACTTTCGCCATCGGTTTGCTGTGTTTCGCGGACACGCCCGCCCACGCTGACTTTTGCGCCGGAAGAGAATTTGCGGGAGACATCAAGGCCGGTTTGCCAGCGGTTGTTTTCGCTGCCGAGACTTCCGGTGGCTTCGGGTGTTATTTGGAAGGTGAAGGCGGCGCGTGCATCGTCGATTCCGAGTCGGGCCTGGCTGATGGCCAGGGCGCTCTGGGCCAGACGCAGATTGTGTTGAATGGCCTGCTCCATGGCGGAGGGCAGCTCGAGCGCGAGGGGTTCCACTGCGCAGGCGGCGCGTGGCCCGCACGCGGTAATCCACAGCACGAAAACCGGGAATATGAACGAAGATATCCATTTCATGAGCGCGGAGAAGGTATACCGTTTTGCAGTATGTGTCGAATGAAATGGCAGGTTTCAGGATATTGAGTGCGACGCCACTCTGTTTCAGAAAGACAAGCGAGAACCGAGTGCGGTTTGCGGTGGAGAATGAGAATGTGCCACGCAGAGCACGCGGAGGAGGCTTTTTGAATTCGCTGCTTTCGTGTTCACTAAGCTGTTTCTCACACAAAGTCGTTGATCTTGTCCATACCCATGTTACGTCGAAGCTCAAAGAGTAAAGACGGATTACGCAGATTTCAACAGATTGACAAAGAGGGAAAATGCTGTTGTTGCGATTTCTCCGAAACGACGCTTTACATCCCTGCATCTTCTTTCGATAATTTACTCGCTTGCAGGGGCGTGATGATACTGTATTGAAACCCGCCAACGCATGCCCATGCAATGAAAACGGGAGGCTGTTATATGCAGGCTGTTATTACACTGATTCCTGAATCTCCGGTGTTTTTTGACTTCAACTATTACCCCCGCCTGGCGGCCGCTCTCTACGCCGCTATACGCGCTGCAGATGTCGAATTCGCCGATGTCCTGCACGACGGCGCTGAACACAAAAACCGTATTAAACTGTTCGGGTTTTCGCCCTTGCATTCACGACAAACCGAAATCAAACCTGACTCTGCGCCAAAAAAAGATGACGGCGGATTGCTTTTCAAGGGGCCCACTTCCTTTCGCCTCTGCTCTCCCTGGCCGGAATTGCTCAATCGGCTGGCTGATGGACTGCTCAAAGGCGAGTTTCTCAGGATCGGATCACAACTCCTTCGTATCGCTCAAGCTGAACTGCTTCCGCCTCCCGACTTTAGCACAACCATGCAATGGATTCCCGCACCCGCCGCATCCGTTGTCACCACCTGGACTGACAAAGTACATAAGAACCGTAAAACATGCGTGCTCCCCGATGACCCGCTCGATGGACAAACCGCCGAACAGCTCCTCGCATACAACCTTTTTCACAAATGGCAGCGACTCGGTGAAATTCGACCCGACATTACAACCGTCTGGAATCCTAAAAATCAGCCCATCCTCCTTGAAGATATTCAAATACAGCTTTTAGCTCTTGCAACAGGCAGCGCCTTCAAGACGAAATTCCACCTTATCAAGGGTAATCCCGTAAAAAGTTGGATTGCCCCCATACAACTCACCGCACCACCACCCATACAACGCATCGCCTGGGCATGCGGCCTCGGCGAAATGAATTCAATGGGGTTTGGCGTGGTCCAACAGATGGAGGTGAGGTAATGTTTGCTGTTAAATACACAGGAGCATTCGGCTTTATCAAGCCATGGACGGCTGTTCGTGATGACGAAGTTTTCAGCCAGCAGTTTCTTACGCCATCCATTGTGGCAGGCATAGAACGAAAACTCTTTCCGGAATTGCTGCAGATGAACTCCGGTAATGACGATGGCGAAATCAAGCGCATTGTCGGGCACCGCCTGAGTTACAAGCAAATGGATACCCAACAGGAACAAACGCAAACGCGCGGATGGAATGAGACAGGACGAGGAAAAACGAAAACACTTTCGCGCCCGAAATCCATCTTGGTCCGCAGTGTTTTGGTTGACCCGATTCTGTGGCTCGCATTTGAAGAGTACTGTCACGCCGAAATCGCTGCTCAACAGCACATACACTTATGTAGAAATGAAGACATCCTGTATCCCCAGGACGGTTCCGTTTGTGATGTTACTCGCGAAGAGTTTGAACGCGATGCCGAAAAATATTCAGGTTTTGAACTGATATTTGAGCAGTCTGACGAATCATTTCTGGTGGGATATAATCGGTATCGAAATGCTGAACCAATGTATGGTCGCCTTAAAGTTGTTGGCACACCGGTACGGTGTAATTACTGAAATGACTGTAGTCCACCCA
The DNA here is from genome assembly GCA_028708815.1 of Kiritimatiellia bacterium. Classification (GTDB taxonomy): domain Bacteria; phylum Verrucomicrobiota; class Kiritimatiellia; order RZYC01; family RZYC01; genus JAQVYB01. The sequence continues at coordinate 6,090 of JAQVYB010000134.1, forward strand.
GAAATAAAAGCGAAAGGGCATCCTGATTGGGTGCCGCTACACAGTCATCTTGATCAGACTGTATTGCTTGCTGAAATCATTGCTGAACATAAGGGTATGGATGTCTGCACCGCGCGATTAGGGGCCATTCTACATGACATTGGGAAAACCAGTCCCGTTTTTCAGGAACGACTTAAAGCTAAAACAAAACCCACAACGCCTTTTCGACATGAAATAGCATCCTGCTTCTTTATTTCCCTTTTTGATGAAGAGCGAAGACCGAGTCTAATAGAAATGGTTATTGGCCATCATAAATCTATTCACCTTGATGTCCGAAAGAGAGGGATACTGGATTTGTTTGAACAATGGGATGAAGATATTATCGGGCTTCATCTGGAAAAGTGGGATGAATGGATGCCAAAGGCGCTTGATATCCTTAATGTATTTGATTTGCATACGCGCCCCATTACAAAACAGGAAGCAACAGACAATTTCTATTACGTATATGAGTACTGTAACAGCATGTGTTCAAAGCGCGGATATTCCCGCTGGCGAGGCTTGCTCATGGCATCCGATCATTTTGCGTCTGCTATCACCGTCGATGCTGCGACTTATCGCAAAACACTTTTCAACAAACCCAACCTCAGCTATTTCAACAGACAACATAGCCTGTATCCGCTTTCGTTAAAAGCGAGTGAGTCAGAGAGACGACATACCATGGTGGTCGCCTCCACCGGGGCGGGAAAGACAGATTACCTTTTCCGCCGTTGCAAAGGGCGTGTCTTTTACACCCTGCCATTTCAGGCATCAATTAATGCGATGTACAAGCGGGTTAAGAGCGATCTAAAAACCACCAATCCGGACCTCGACATTCGCTTGCTGCATGCATCGTCGAAGATATCAGTCAGCGGGACCACGAAGGAAGAGCAAATCCTGCAGGATCACGTAGGGTCTGCCATCAAAGTTTTAACCCCGCACCAAATTGCTGCCATAGCATTCGGCACGAATGGCTACGAAGCTATGCTGATGGATATCGAGGGGTGTGATATCATTTTGGATGAAATCCATACATATACCGACGTAACGCGAGCGATTGTTCTTAAACTCATTGAAGTGTTGAGCCACTTGAAGTGCAGGATTCATGTAGGAACAGCGACCATGCCTACTTGTCTATACACGCAAATCCTGAAACTCCTGGGGCCGGAAAATGTATTGCAGGTGAGGCTTTCCCCTGAAGAACTGCAATTATTCAACAGACATATTGTGCATAAGCTGACCTCTCCCGAGCAGGAAGGCACCATCATTGAAGATGCAATTGAAAACCGCCGGAAACTACTCATTGTTCGCAATCGAGTAAGAAGTGCGCAGGAAACGTATCAACAAATTAAAACCAAATATCCTGATGTTCCTTGCCTACTTCTCCATAGCCGGTTCAAAAGAGGCGATCGAGCAGAAAAGGAGCAAACCTTGCTTGGCCTAGACGAGAATGGCGAACCCACCGGTGAATTTAATACTTCTGATCAGGCCTGTATCGTTGTCTCGACGCAGGTTGTCGAAGTAAGCCTTGATCTCAATTTTGATGTGCTCATTACTGATGCCGCACCGCTTGATGCACTAATTCAGCGATTCGGGCGCATCAATCGCAAACGCACTGCCAGTACCATTGGGAAAAATAAGCCGGTTTATGTGCTTCCTCCACCTGAGTCTGAACGTGATGCTCTTCCCTACAATCTGGATACCGTAAAGAGGAGCCACGAAGTGTTACCGGATGGCGAGAATTTTGAAGAAACGCAAGCACAATGCATGATTGATCAGGTATTTCCCCAAATTGATTGTATGAGTATTGAGAGGCATTCCGTTTTTAAGCAGGATGAAAAATGGAATATCCTGCCTTTAACCCACAATGCCAAAGCGCTGTTACTTGATTTGCTGGATATTGATTCAGTGTCATGCATTTGTGAAGCCGATGAAGAGGAATTTGCCTCAGCCTCTCCAGACGAACGAGCACAAATGACCATTCAGACCCGTTATTATATAGTGAAAAACATGCGGCAGTGTGCCGTGGGCATTCAACCGTTTGTTATCCCCGATTGCGCATACTCAAATGACCTGGGGCTGTGCCAAGAAAGCATAACGCAGGAAAAATATTCCAATTTCAGTTTCATCATCTAAGAAGAAAGAAAATATGATCACAATAAACATAGGCAGAACTTTTCTGAAGGCATACAACGAGAAGTACAATCAGGACCTTACTGCAAAAGACTTCTTCGAAAGGGTGTATTTCGAACTCTTCTTCAATCACCCCAAGTATATGCAATGGGTGATTAACTCGCCTTTTGTTCAAATGAAAAAGGGGGAAAAGCCGCATTTGCTCTCGACAAAAGAACGTAAAGGAAAGCTAAGCAATCTGAAGGATAAAATTGCTAGAGGCGAGGCAGATGCGAGCATAGCAATCGGATTTCCTGCATCGGAATCGAAAGAGTTTGCCACAACATCGTGTTTGACTTCTGATATCGCAACCTCATTCACTGAAGATGATATGTACTGCTCGTGGATTGGTAGTGGACTAGGAATCGGCATAGCTGGAGGTTACACTATACTTTTTTCCGACTGTACTATCCTGCTCAAGCTCTACGAAGGCTGGATGGTATACAGACATTATTTAAATGATAAAGCACTTTCAAAATTGCACGGGAATCAGATCAATACCTGGAATGGACAATGGTTGAATTATGCTTTTAGCAAGCGCTTTCGCAGTGATTATGACTTTGCCGAACTTGTCAATAATGGAATGTTTTCCATCGACGAAACTCAAATTAAAGTGAGCACCGTTGCTTGGAGTTCACTGTTCTTCAACCTGTCAAACGAGTTCACTGATGCAACAATTACCGGATATGTATACAGCTTTAGCAAGATGAATAAAACGCTTGGTTTCTTTCCGTTCCACTTTGAAAAAGCGCGGACATTGCGCAGTTATTATACGAAGCTCTTTGGAGAATCAGCCGCCATCCAGCAGGCCGCCGATTATGAAGCGTTATTCGGTCGTCACATCAAGCGAGCTTGCGAGCTGGGCTCTATCGGGCTGCAGGCACTCGAACCCAAGGATCTCAGAAAGTATTATGGCGATGCAAAGAATATTAAATTAATTAAACCGTTAACCAAACGAAAGCAAAACGAACCGGAGGAGGCATTTCAAGAGCGAGCACAAAAAAACAAACAAAAAGATTACGAAAATATTATTCACTACAGAACCTATAAAACCTGGTTATTAGCTATGATTACAAAAAATAAAGAAGAATCGTTGGACTTCAGCAAACATATCGCGAGTGCGCTTCACGAATATCGAGATATGTCAAAGAAAATGGCTCGAAATCATTTGATAGAAAAGGAACTTCTCGCCTCGAAATCCAAGCGACAGTTTCTTGATGCGCTTGCAGAGATCATAAAAGAAATTGATCCATCAAAACTACAAGAGTTTAAAACCTTGCGTGATCACATTCACATGATGAATGCGGAGGACTTCGGCTATTTCGTCGTGTTGCTCAAGTTTGATTACGCCTATGTGGAAAGAGAAAGAACATCATCATCAAAAGGAGAAGAATAATGCACCACACTATTTACATTCGCACATTGAAGAAAGCTGAACACACCGTGTTCTGTGTCGCTAAGGGTCAGAAGTCCTACAAAGACCCACAGTTCAACCGGTATGTGCCGTTCTCCAGCGGTCAGCAGGTAAAACGATCGATCATCGATTCATTATCCGCTGTGTTGAACGAAACGCCCTCTCCGACGACCTTTATGTCTGATATCACGAAGAATGGGGAACTTAAGGAAGGCGAGGTTTTTTCAACATGCGATCCCAGTTATACCGACCAACTTTTGGGAGGATGGATGAAAGCAGCCAAGGGGGGCGAAGACCGTACCATCAAAAGGAGAAGCCCGCTGTCCATCTCGGCCATGCGCGGTATTCACCCGTTACTTGCAGGCGTTAATATTGAAGATATTACGTTTGATCGCAGTGATCGTCCGAACTCGGTTGCTATTGTACGTGATGCAAAGGGTGAAAAGCTTGATGTCGAAGAAGTTTATAAATTTATGGAAGATAAGTCACGCAATCTTACAAGGAAATGGATACCTGATAACAAGAGAGCAACAGGTTTATTCGTGCAGGATATTGCCATCGATTTGCGTCGTCTGTTCTGTGTTTCGTTGAATCCATATGAGCCCGAGATTACAACTGATACCGAGCAAAAACTGCGTGAAAACGGTTGGAAGGAAGTGAATACCGTTTTTGGCCCAAACCTTTTAGCACCTGACGAAATGCGTAGCAAGATCACTCCCGCCCTTGCGCATGCCATTCTCAACTGGACCATCACCTCTAATCAGGCGAGAACTTTTAGCCTCATGGAAACTCTGGCCGTTGCTGTTTCCTATAATGCAAACAAAATTGCCGGAAGCATACGCGCAAAGCTTAAAGAAGAGGAAGACAACAAAGCTGAGCCTGTTATTGAAGAGGATATGGAAGGCGTAGAGTCGTTTGTCACGTTATCCGCCGGTGGATATGTCCGGACCAAAAAGGAAGCTGTTGATGCCCTGGAGAAGGCGGAAAAATGTCTGATCGATAAGATCAACGCTTTTGATTTCAAAAACCAAACGAAATCTATGGCATAATATTATATTTCCAACCATTGGAAAGCCTGAACAGAAAGTTTCCAATCGTTGGAAGATTCTTGTTGGGCAGCGCCTTGAACGTTTGTTTAGCGGTTTTAATATTCAT
>JAQVYB010000135.1 GCA_028708815.1 Kiritimatiellia bacterium
CCGCTGTACGCGTTGCGGCGCTGTTCGTAGGCGTCTTTGAATTCCCAGGTCTGGCTGATGTGGGCCTGGGTGAATTTGAAGACGAGATCTTCGTTCAGAATGTCGAAATGCCGGTTGGAGCGATAGCCGGGAATGCCGCCATCCAGGGTTTCGGCCATGAAGACAAAATTCCATTTCATGGCGCGGGTATGGTTGATGAAGTATTCCCAGAACTGCGGGGGCAGTCCCTGACCGAAGTCGCAGCGCAGGCCGTCGAGCCCTTTGTTGTCGAGCGAGGCCACCCAGGCATTGGTCCCGGCGTGACCGGTTTTCTCCAGCCAGAAATCGGCGTAGTAGCCGAAATACTTCCACAGCTTTTTGGTGTCGGTGGACATGCCGGTAAAATCGTAGACGTCGCCTTCGTTTTTATAATTGGCGTTGTCATCCGGATTGTGACGGACCAGCGCGGAATATTTTCCGAAGTAGAGTTCGGCCACATCGTCCCACTTGCCGAAGTCGCCGCGATCGGGAGCGGTGGCGATGTCGTTGGAGTAGACACCCGTGTAGTAGGTGGCGGGTTCGCCGTAATCGGTCCAGAGCGAATACCAGCCGGGCATGGTGGAACCCATGGATGCGGAGGGATCGCCGCAATAACCGAGTTCCACACCACCCGCGCCCATCTGAGCATCCCACGCGGTGTGATTGAAGACCCCGTCCAGCATGATGTTAATGGTGCCGACGGATCCCGCGTAGTTGTCGCACGCGATCACGAAGTTCGTGAACTCGTTCATGGCGTCCTCTTCGGTGCCGGCATCGCCGAAGTAGCCGGACACCGCGAAATAGTTGCGGGTGGCGTAGGGGCTTCCGGGAGTGGAGCCGGAAGAATCGCCGCGCTGGGTGGCGGCGCTGGGATGAATGGGCTGGAACCAGAGGCAATTGGCCTGAATGTAATTCAGCCATTCCAGATTGAACTTGCCGTTGGAGGCATTGGTCAGGCTGGAGAAGGTGCTGCGCCCGTCTTCCTCGGTGTTCGTGGCGTTGACGGTGAGCGCGTTGAGTTCATACAGCGTCATTTCGTGCACTTTGGTGGGCGAGATCACGATGGCGTGGTCGCGGCGTCCGTCGGAGGAATACCAGACCCAGTTGGTGGGGTTGGTTTCGTCGGCGGTTTGATGGCGCGCGGTCAGGCGGTACGCGCCGCAGCGGCTGACGGTTCCGGTCCAGTAGTAATCATTCGGTCCGCCCGCCATCGGAATGGCGATGTAGTAGGCGCCGGTATCGTTGGTGGAAATCAGGTTGCCATCGGGCGGGCAGATGCCATCGGCATAGCCATCGGTGGAGATATACTGATTGGTGTAATCCACATCCACGTAATCGCGTCGTCCGAGGTTGGAGTAGAGTTCCACGTTTTTCACGTCGGGCGCGCCGACGGGTTTGTAATGCACCACGATCTGCGCGGTGTCGCCGTCGATTTCGTTGATGAAGAATTTGGTGGTGGTGTAGTCGGCGTTGAGCCAGGTGCTGCCGCCATCGGCTGAGATCCGGAGTCCGTCGGCCCCGGCGACATAGAGCGAGTAGGTGAAGAGCCGATCGGCACTGCCTTCCAGCGTGTTATATTCGGCACGGCGTTCCACGTTGTTGCCATTGGTGTTCCAGGCGCCGATTTTATATTTTACGAGAGAGCCGTCACCGGTGGGAATATTGGTGATGGTGCCCATCCACCACATTGCATCGCCGCCTTCATACGAATCCTCTTCCATGTGGTCGAAGGTCATAGCCTGCACGTAGGTATCGGCATTGCCGGCCACGCCGAGCCCGGTGATGGATGGATCGGTTCCGTTGGTCGTGTAATAGAGCACGCAATCACTGACCCAGCGGTTGGTGCCGGTGCCCTGCGCATAGCCGATCTTCGTCCAGAACTGCGCGGACGATTCACCCACCTTGACGACGTTGCTCGCGTGCCAGATGTAGCCCGCTTCGTCGCCGGCCGCGCCGCCATAGCGGAAGGAGAACGGATTCGCCTGGGCGTCGGCCTCGTCGGCGTAGGTCAGGCTGGCGGCACCAAGATTGGTGGTCCCCAGATAGGTATCGTCGTGATCGCTGTAGGTGACCAGCAGGTAGTATTCAATCTCGTTCGTGGCGACAAAGGTATCCGCCGGAATATTCGCTTTCCAGTATTTGTTGTTTTCGGCTTCGATGTCGAAGGTCAGGCTGGCGGAGGTCCAGGTGGAGTCGTCTTTGAGGCGGTATTTGAGACTGCCGCCGTTTTGATTTCCGGGATTGCCATCGCCGGCAAACTGATTGCCGTTGTAGAAGTAGACGGGGCTGTCGGCGTAGGGATTGCGCGGATTGCGCATATACGCGCCCTGGGGTTCGTAGTTGCCGTAGATGTGCCAGCAGTTTCCGAGATCGGCGGGGGCTTCGGTGTAGGTGAAGGAAAAGGCATTCGAGGCGGCGTCGGCCAGGGTTGCCGCTTTCACATTGTTCGAGCCGTCGGAGGTGCCGAGGTACGTGCTGCTAAGGGCGGGGTCGTTGGCGTAGTCTACACACAGGACATACTCGATGGAGGCGCCGTTGGTGTAGGTGTCGCCGGGAATCGTGGTTTTCCAGTAGTGGTTGCTGCCGATGGCCGTGTCGTAGGTGAGGGCGTTGGATGCCCAGGCGCCCGCTGCGACTGCACGATGAAACAGCCAGCCGCCGGTTTGATCGCCGTCGGTTTGGTAGTTTCCGCTGTAGAGGTAGACGGTGTCGGAGGCGTCGGGAGAAACGGGATTGCGCATGGTGGCGGTGCCTGGCTCCTGATTGGTCGGGTAGTGCCAGCAATTACCGTAGAGAGGATCGGCGGTGGTTACACTCTGCGTGGCGGAGTTGGAACTGGTGCCTTCGGCATTCTGTGCACGAAGGCGGAAGGAATACATGGTGGAGGCGGTCAGTCCGGTGACGGAGGCCGAGGTGACATTTCCGACGCTGCGGTTTTCATAGCCGCTGACATAGGAATCAAACGAACTTGCGGTACTGACATCCAGGAAGTAATTCGTCGCGCCGCTGGAGGCGGCCCAGCTTGCGGTGAAGCTGGTTTTGGTTACGTCGCCGGTGTTGAGGCCGGAGGGGGGTAACGGAATTTCGGTCGCGGGGGTTTCCGCCACGTAATAGTAATTCGATCCTGCATTGTTACCGCGCAAAGTGCAGAAATCGGGTTGTTGTTCCACGGTGTTCTGCGGCATGGTCGAGGTAAGGGCATAGAAGCGCACGGGTGTGCCGTTGGTTTGGGCTGGGATGGTGGCGGACATCACGGCGGTGGTGCCGGTGGCGGTGATGAAGGACGAGCTGCTCCAGTCATTGGTGGTCCAGCGGACGTACAGGCTCTCCTGAGTCGATTTGGTGCGGTCGAGGTATAGGGTCACCGTTACGGCATTGGTGCCGGCAGCGATAGCGTTGTGGGTTACGGAAGTGATGGCGGCGGGCCACTGGGTGGTTTCCATCACCACAAATTGACGATCCCACCAGGAGCTGTCTCCGGCCAGACGGACGGTTACCACACTGCCCGTAGTCAGGGAGGATTGCAGATTCCCGGCGGAGCTTCCAATGCGTGCCTGCCCGAGGGAGGCGTTGGCTGTCGCATTTTGCGAGTCGATGCCGGTGCCCCATTGAGGATCATAGTCGCCATCCTGATCAAATTTGTAGTAGCAGGTGCCGGCTGATGCGGTATTGGTCAGCGTGAGCGCCCAATAATTGCCATATGCCGTATCCTGCGCCATCCAGCTTATGCCCCAGCCATTCATATCCCCGCGAAGAGATTCCGCCTGAACGGAAAAGGCACAAAGCAAGGCCGCCAGGACCCCGTAAAAAAGTTTCCAATGGTTGGAAAAACCGCTAAAAAAAGTTTCCAATGATTGGAACTTTTTTCCGACCGACATACCAGTACATTTAAATGCGGAACGGACCATAACACCACCTCACCTGATTACCGGGTCGTCCCGGATGATGAACAACACGTACACTGCCCCCAGAGGGTATATAACTACCCCGACTTAAACCGTCTGTATACCGGGTTAAGCGTTTTACGTCAAAAGAAAAACATCCCTTTGAAACGGAGTCGGTTCGCCCAAGGCGTCGTTTTTCAGCAGAATCAAAGGATGACAAGCCATGATGGGGGGAGGGGGTGGTACAACAACAGATCGCCTCTGCATCCGCTTTCCACCGGAAAAGGAGTTTACTTCTGTGGCCAAATGATTACGCTGACACCAATTAACGATATGGACAGGAGTGGGCATCATGGCTGAAGCAGATAAAAGAACGACGCAGGCGATCAACCAGACCGGACGGTATTCCTCGGGACGCCCCCTGACGGGCGGCGTGGCATCCCCCCTTCGCAGTGGACAAAACAGGCCGCGGCAGACCCGGCCCCGTCAGAAGGCGCCATCCCCTGCGCGGAGGGAGGATCCGATTCTGAAGTCCATGCGCTGGTTGGCCCTGATGGGTTGGCTGCTCCTGATCGGCGCTGTGTTTGTGGCGGGGATGGCCCAGCCGCAGTCACGGACTTATTATCACACCCGGCATGCTGTGGCGATCCGCGACACGTGGAATTACGACATGGTCCCGTTTATTCTGTTGTTGTGTACGCTCTCCTTCGTTGTCAGCATGGTGGGGGTTTTTGTGAATCTGACGAAGGGGCTGGAAAAAGGTGATTTTGTGCATGTGAATTTTCTGGCGCTGAGCCTGGCCTCGTTGATGGGGATACTGTTTTATTTCGCCGTGCTGCTTTAAGCGGCACGCATCCGCAAAATGCAGCCCTGTAGCATGATTACAGTTTACTTTGGCGCTCTTTTCATGAATAAAGCGGGCTGCCACAACAAAGCCCGAGGTATTCAAAGATGGTGAATGTGAAAAAAAACACGTTGGAACGCTGGACGACGGAGGAATCCGCGGAATTGTACGGAATTCGTGACTGGAGCGATGGCTATTTCAGTATCTCGCGCAAGGGCGAATTGCAGGTTTGCCCCGAGCGGAACACCTCGAAGGGCGCGGTCAGTCTCGTGGATGTGGTCTCCGGCATCAAAGAGCGCGGGTTGGAGCTGCCCACGCTGCTGCGTATCGGCAATATTCTGGATGCCCGCATCACGCAGTTGCACGAGACGTTTCAGGGCGCCATCGCCCGGCTGAAATACCAGGGCGAGTATCGGGGGGTCTATCCGATCAAGGTGAATCAGCAGCAACAGGTGGTGCAGGAAATTACCTCCTTTGGCAGGAAGTACTGTCACGGCCTGGAGGCCGGCAGCAAGGCTGAACTGATTGCGGCCATCTCCTACATGCAGGAGCCGGGCTCCTACCTGATCTGCAACGGCTACAAGGATGAGGAGTTTGTGGACATCGGCTTGCAGGCGGCACGAATGGGCATTCAGTGCGTGTTTGTGATTGAATCGCCGTGTGAGTTGGGGCTGATTCTTGATCGTTCGGAAGCGCTGGGGGTGGAGCCGATTCTGGGGGTGCGCATTAAGCTCTCGTCGAGGGCAGGCGGCCATTGGACGGAATCGGGCGGCGACCGGAGCGTATTCGGCCTGACGGCCTCGCAGTTGATTGCGATAGTGGATGAACTGCGTGCCCGCAACAAGCAGCACCTGTTGAAACTGCTGCACTATCACCTGGGCTCGCAGATTCCCAACATTCGTGACATTCGCGCGGGAGTGCTTGAGGCCTGCCGCGTCTACTGCGGTTTGGTCAAGGAAGGCGCCGCGATGGGCATTCTCGATCTCGGCGGCGGGCTGGCCGTGGATTACGATGGCTCGCACACCAATTTCACCAGCAGCAGCAACTATTCGTTGGATGAATATTGCACCGACATCGTTGAAACCGTCATGACCACGCTCAACGAAGAGGATATTCCACATCCCGTCATTATTACGGAATCCGGGCGAGCCACCGTGGCCTACTACTCCGTGCTGCTTTTCAATATCCTGGATGTCAGCCGTTTTGAAACGCATCCGCTCCCGGATAAACTGCCCGAAAATACGCACGAGCAGATTCGGAATCTGATGGATGCCGCACGCGCGATGAACCCGAAAAACGTGCAGGAATGCCTGAATGACGCCATCTTCTACCGCGATGAAATCCGCCAGCTCTTCAAGCATGGAGCCATTTCCCTGCGCGATCGCGCTCTGGCCGAACAGATTTTCTGGAATGTCGTGGCCAAAATTTCGCGCAAGGCCAAGGAATACAACCGCATCCCGGAAGAACTCGAGAATCTCGATGCCCTGCTGGCCGATACCTACTATGGGAATTTCAGCGTCTTTCAGTCGCTCCCCGACGTGTGGGCGATTGATCAGCTCTTTCCGATCATGCCGATTCACCGGCTGAATGAAAAACCCACACGCCAGGCCATTCTCGCCGATATCACCTGCGATTGTGATGGGAAGATCGATTGTTTTATTGATCTGCACGATGTCAAACACTCGCTGCCCCTTCATGAACTCGAGGCGGATCATGAATATTACCTCGGGGTCTTTCTGGTGGGGGCCTATCAGGAAACACTGGGCGACCTGCACAATCTGCTGGGCGATACGAATGTTGTCACCATTCATATCGGACCCAACGGCAGCCTGAATTTCACCAATGAAATCGAGGGTGATTCGGTGGAGGATGTGCTTTCCTACGTGGAATACGATACGCGCGCCATGAATGCCCGCGTTCGCCAGATGGCGGAAAACGCGGTGCAGGAGGGACGCATCACCGTCAAGGAACGGCGCGAAATCATGAAGTGCTACGAAGACGGCCTGCGTGGCTACACCTATTTTGAACGATAAAACGGAGAAGACGGAAGACAGAAGGCGGAAGACAAAGGTCGGAAGACCGGAGACAGGAGAACAGGATGAGCACAGTCTTAATCATTGGCGCCGGCGGAGTAGGCAGCGTGGTGGCACATAAGTGTGCCCAGGTTCCCGACGTCTTTTCCACCATCTGGCTGGCCAGCCGGACCAAAACCAAGTGCGATGCGATTGCCGCGCAGATTGAGCGTCCCATTCAGACCGCGCAGGTGGATGCCGACAACGTGCCGGAGCTGGTTGCTCTGATTCAGCGGGTTAAGCCCGACCTGCTGATCAATGTGGCACTTCCCTATCAGGATCTGCACATTATGGATGCCTGCCTCGAAACCGGCACCGCCTACCTCGATACCGCCAATTACGAGCCCACCGACGTGGCCAAGTTTGAATATAAGTGGCAGTGGGCCTATCATGATCGTTTTTCCGAAAAAGGCCTCATGGCTCTGCTGGGCAGCGGATTTGATCCCGGGGTGACCAGCGTATTCACCATGTACATCAAAAAACATTATCTCGATGAGGTGCATTATCTCGACATCATCGACTGCAATGCCGGCAATCACGGCCAGCCCTTCGCCACCAACTTCAATCCGGAAATCAATATCCGCGAAGTCACCGCAAAAGGCCGCTTCTGGGAAAACGGCGAATGGAAAGAAACCATGCCGCTCTCCATTCACGAGCCCTTCACCATGCCCGAGGAACTCGGCACGCTCAACATCTACCTCATGTATCATGAAGAACTCGAGTCGCTCGTGCGCCATGTTCCCGAACTCAAACGCGCCCGTTTCTGGATGAGTTTTTCGGATAATTATCTCAAGCATCTCGAAGTGCTTCAGAATGTCGGCATGACGCGTATTGATCCGGTGGCCTACAACGGACAGGAAATCATTCCGCTTCAGTTTCTCAAGGCGCTGCTGCCCGATCCGGGCAGCCTCGGTCCCCTCACCAAAGGTAAAACCTGCATTGGCTGCCGTGTGACCGGGGTGAAGAACGGCGAGCCGAAAACCTATTATATTTACAACATCTGCAGTCATGAAGCCTGCTATGCCGAAGTGAAGTCGCAGGCCATTTCCTATACCACGGGCGTACCCGCCATGATCGGCGCGAAGATGATGCTCGAAGGAAAATGGACGGGGCAGGGCGTCTTCAATATGGAGCAGATGGACCCCGATCCCTTTATGGAGGATCTGAACAACTTCGGACTGCCCTGGCAGGTCGTGGAGTTGTAAGGGGTGTTCGGTATGCGCGGTTATTTGTTCGGAAAGCGGAGCGTCCGGCAGGGACTGCTGGGCGGGCTTCTCGCTCTATGTTGTCTGTTTTCCTCCGCCTTCGGTGCGATTGAATCCGATCGGCTGTTGGCTTCACTGAAGCCCTCCGGGTATGTCAACGATTACGCCAGGGTCTTCACGCCGGAACAGCAGAACGGACTCGAACGACGCCTGGCGGGCGTGGCGGGCGGTGGCGGCCCCGAGGTGGTCGTGGTCGCATTGTCTTCGCTCGAGGGTGGAGAGATGGACGACTTCGCCAACAAACTTTTCGAGCGCTGGGGCATCGGCAAAAAGGGAAAAGACAACGGCGTTCTGCTGATCGCCGCCATTCAGGATCGCGTCCTGCGGATTGAGGTGGGCTATGGACTCGAAGGTGAGCTGACCGATGCCGGCGCGGGACGCATCCGCGATGCCGTGATTGTTCCGCAGTTCAAGGCGGGCCGCTATGCCGAAGGGTTGATCGAGGGCGCGCAGGCCATTGTGAATGTGGTCGCCCCCGATTCGGCGCAGGCGACGGCCAAAGGCCTTCCGAAGGGAAGGGAAGAGCGGGAAACTCCTGGTTGGATGAAGGTGCTTTTCTTTCTCTTTATTCTCTACATGGTGATTCGCCATCCACGCCTGTTGCTTTTGTTGCTGCTCTCGCGCGGGCGCGGTGGACGCGGCGGTGGCGGCGGCTTCGGCGGGTTTGGTGGCGGACGCTCGGGAGGCGGGGGCGCCGGGGGGAGCTGGTAAACGCGATCGCGCTTCGTTGGAACGTACGTCAGTCCTCTGTTTTTTCGTTCGCCGGGGATTCGGGCGTTGCGGCATTTCGGCACACGCAGGCCAGGCTGTTGCCCTGGAAGGCGGTCGATATGAGCCGTGCCAACGGTGAAAAAACAGTCTTCTTCAGGGTATTGCGGACGTAGTCGCTGTTGTAGGTATATTCCCGGACCAGTTCAAACCCCAGGCCGGCGAGCAGACGGTGGAGGCTGGCGCGGGTAAAATGCTGTTCATGAAAAGGGACATCCCAATGCGGCCAGGCGGCGCCGGATGTCAATGCGTCCAGTCCGTCGTGCGTGGGCACTTCAACAAGCAGTATGCCGCCGGGGCGCAGGGCCTTTCGGGCCAGGCGCAGGGATGCCTTTGGGTCCGGCGAATGTTCCAGACTGTGCCAGAAGGTGATCGCATCGAAGGAATGCTCCTCGATTTGATTTTCGAGGGGGCCGCATGGAAGCAGAGGAATGCCCAGAATGTTGGTGATGTAGGCGCGGTTTTCTTCCGTGAAGTCGTACCCGGTCGCCTGCCAACCGGCTCGTCTGGCGGCATACAGAAAATGACCCATCCCGCAACCGACATCCAGCAGGCGGGCGCCTCGCGTCGGTTTTCCGAGTTTACGCAGTCGTTTGCGCTGGCGGCGGATTCTCTTTTGAAAGGCGCTGGAGCCGGGCAGGGGAGCTTCGTAATGCGAGGTGAAAAAGGCCTGGTCGTAGATGGGTTTCGATTGTTTGTCCAGAAGCCCGTGTGTACACTGCCCACATTTCAGAATAACGTGGTTGTTCACCGTGATATAGGGCAAAAGATCCGTTGAACCGCAGATCGGACATTTCATGATGAAGAGCATAGCAGGATGGGTGGCTGATTGCCTATCCCTATTTTGCCTAGCAGCCTGTCGGGCTTTGGCCCGCCATCCTGCCGGTTGACCACAGCGGACCCGCTGTGGTCAGGCATCCACGGCGGCGCTGATTTTTTCAGACAGGGCGTCGATGGATACGCGCTCCTGCGTCATGCCGTCGCGTTCGCGGAGGGTGACGGTGCGGTCTTCCAGCGTCTGGAAATCCACGGTGATGCCGAAAGGCGTGCCGATTTCGTCCTGTCGGCGGTAGCGGCGTCCGATGGCGCCTGTCTCGTCGTAGAAGATGTTCCAGCGGTTGCGCAGCGACTGGAAGATGCCGCGTGCGGATTCGACCAGCTCGGGTTTGTTTTTGAGCAGCGGAAAGACCGCCGCCTTGATCGGCGCGATGCAGGGGGCGAATTTCATGAGGTTGCGCAGTTCGTAGCCCTCCGGCGCGCGGTTGACGGCGGGATCGGCTTCCTGAATGTCGCTGGAATCTTTTTTGGAAATCCATTCCGGACGATATGCCTCGCAAAGCAGGGCCAACGCGATGCGGTCCACCCCTGCCGAAGGCTCAATCACATGCGGAATAAACCGCTCGCCCGTTTCCTGATCAAAATATTCCATGGATTTTCCGCTGTATTCCTGATGGCGTGAAAGATCGAAGTTTCCGCGTGCGGCGATGCCTTCGAGTTCCTGTACGCCGAAGGGAAAGGCGTAGGCCACGTCGGTGCAGGCGCTGGCGTAGTGCGCGAGTTTTTCTTTCGGATGCACGTCGTAATGCAGGCTCTCGCGGGGTAGGCCGACCCGCTGGTACCAGGCCATGCGCTGTTCCACCCAGTAGGCGTGCCATTCGGCATCGGTGCCGGGCTTGATGAAAAACTCGAGTTCCATCTGTTCGAATTCGCGGGAGCGGAAGGTGTAGTTGCGCGGATTGATTTCGTTGCGGAACGCCTTGCCGATCTGGGCGATGCCGAAGGGCACTTTCACGCGCGAAACCGAAAGCACGTTGTTGTACTGTGCGAAAATCGCCTGGGCGGTCTCGGGGCGGAGATAGGCCACGGAAGAACCTTCCTCCACCGGGCCGATGAAGGTCTTGAACATCAGGTTGAAATCACGCGGCTGGGTCAGGGCCGGCTCGCCGCAGGCCGGGCACTTCATGTTTTCAGGCAAGGGCTG
>JAQVYB010000136.1 GCA_028708815.1 Kiritimatiellia bacterium
GGCGATCCGGCGATTGCCGGCGACGGCTACGGCATAGCCGCTCTTTGCGTCGGGGCTTATCGTGGCTGGATTTCGGAATCCGACGCTTATCACCGCATCCTAAACCTGCTCAAAGCCTACGAATCCTTCCACCCGCGAAACAGCAAAGGCTATTACTGGCAGTGGCACAATATGGATGACTATCCGGACTACAAAGGCTACGGCCCCGAATCCGACATCGACAATCCCTGGCTGGTTTGCGGCATGATTCTGGCCGCGGAATATTTCAAAGGGACGGAAGTGGCCGACACCGCCAACGCAATCTACGACTCCATGAAATTTAACGAACAGGGATGCCCGTCGGGATACTGTGAGTATCTCATTATCCCGATTGTCGGGGGCGGATCCGCCCACCCTTGGAGCGATGACACGCTCAGCAACGCCTGGGCCGGCATTATCAACAGTGTGGATCGATTCGGGCCGCTTTTCTACTATCAGTGGCCCGGGAATTATGTCGACTTCCGTTATATACGGAATAGATACAACGACTACAGCGAGTTCGACACCTGCCGCGATGCGATCCTGTGGCATCGCGACAAGTGCGACCGCCTCCATGATAACGACCCCGACAACTACAAAGATTACGGACCAAATTGCTGGGGGCTGACTGCCGCCACGGCCTCCCCGGATACCTCCGGCGGGGACAACCGTTATTTGGCTATGAAGCCCTGGCCCGATGGCGACGAAAACTACTGGACTGACAGCGGATCAGTGGTCCCGATTTGTCTGCCCGCCTGCATGACTCATGTCCCCTCGGAAGCCCGCGCGGCCATGAAATACATCTACAACACCTATCCGCAATACTTCGGCAAATACACCTTTTGGAATAACTTCAACACCGGAAACGCCTATTCCGGAAGCCCCTTCGAATGGCCGGTGAACGCCTCCATGGATTACGGCGCCAATGTCCTGGAATTGGAAAACTTCCGCTCCGGCATGCCCTGGAAATATTTCATGCGGAACAGCCGTATTCAGGAAGGATTGCGAAAATGCGGCTTCTATACCGCCCATTCCATTCCACGCGTGGAGAATTTCGATCAGGTCGTCACCACCAATGTCTGGGGCGGGACAAACGGGTCCTCCTCGGAGCAGGCCACCATTACCTTGGTCGATATTGATCCCTATAACGAATGGGTGAAGGGCAAAGCACTGCGTATGACGGCCACCGGATCGAACCAAATCCTGCGCGTCGGCCTGAATGAAACGGATCAAAGTTCCAAAGACCTCCTTTCGTTCTGGATACGTGCCGAAACCACCAATCTGCAGGTAGCCATCGGCCTGCAGGATGCCGAACCCAGCGAGCCGCATGAGGTCGCCGTTCCGATCACCGACTATCTGGAGGGCGATTCCGTCCCGACCAACTGGACCCGTGTGCGCATTCCGATGTATCGCTTTGCGACCGGAAACGGCGCGCTGTATGATATTCGCCTGATCTTTCTGGGCGATTTCAGCGTTCATTTCAACGGCGCCGGAACCGTCTGGCTGGATGACCTCGCCTTCGTAAGCGATGATCGCCCGGCACCGGCGCCACCCACCCGCGTCGGTGCCGCCTGCGACGAAGGGCGTGTTCGGATTCGTTTCACACCCAACACCGATTACGGCGAATTTCTGGGCTGCTCCATCTGGCGCCGCGACAGCCTCACCTCGGGATTCGAGCGTGGCGGGTCTCATGCCATCGCCTTTTCCTCCGAAGGCGTGGACGATACGCTGCCCACCGCGGCCACCGGAACCTATTACTACGCGCTGCAATCCTTCAACCGAAACGGCATCGCCGGCGCTTTTTCAGGCGGTGAAGATGAAACCTGCGTCGAAGTCGGACCGTTCCGCGCGCTCGACTGGAGCGACGGGCGCGCACCCAACACCTTTGGCGGCGGCGATGGCGGATGGGGAGCGGGCTGGAGCATGACCTATGAACGGCAAAGCAACCACGCCGGCCAAACCGGTTGGGTTCGTCATGCCATCGGCGATGCCGCGGACTGCGGATTCTATACCTCGCTGCAGGGGCAGTCTCTCGCCGATTACAATCTGTTCGAAGGCTGGATTCGCGGCACGCAAGGCGGCGAACAGGTGCGGATTGGCCTGCGCTCCACGGACGGCGAACAGATCAAACGCGATGTCAGCGCTTATCTGCCGGACGGGATGATCACCACCAACTGGAGTCTGCTGCGTATACCGCTGTCCGATTTCCGCGGCGTGGACATCAGCGATCTCGAAAATCTTTCTTTCACCTTCGACCAGGCGGGCGACGTGTTTCTGGATCGCCTGGCCTTTTGCCGTATTGAATTCACCGACCACTGGTCCGTCTTCCGCGAAGCGGAACATCCCGACGGTTTTTCCGGCGGGAACAACACGGATTTCAAATATCACGCCTCGAATCAATGCACGCTGGGCGGCGGCTGGGGCATGGATTACGGGCACTGGGTGGACTATATCTTCACCGCGCCGGGCGACCTGGGCACGGCATATGTCGATGTGCAGTATGCCTGCGACTCAACCAATGCGGATGGTTATCTGCGCGTCAAAATCAACGACGCCGTCGTCGGGACGTGGCAACCCAGCCAAACGTTCGGATGGGGTGATCGGAAAGGAACGCTCTGGAATAAAACCATTCGCCTGGGCTACATCCCGGCAGGCCCCTTCAAACTGACGTTTGAAGTCGCCACAGGAGGCCGGCCCGTCAATCTGGACAAGCTGTCGGTCTGGACCGGGCGGGATTACTATCGTGAGATGGAGCATTACGATGCGCAATACGGCAGCTCCGGCACCGACGACAAATTACACGCCTCGCAGGGACAGGTTCTCGGGAACTCCTGGGGGGCGGAGGCCGGGGACGAAGCCGTCTACAGCAATATCGTGTTTCGATCACCACTCACGAACGCCCTGCTGCGCCTTTGTTATGCGCAGAACACCGAACCCGGCGCCCGGGTGCGGGTTTACTGGAATAACGTCGACATGGGGCTTCTCCTCCTTCCTCCAACGGGCGGATGGCTGGACTACTATGCCGCCGATTCCACCGTGGCCAACTTCCCTCTGGGCACCCTGCCCGAAGGAACGAATGTCCTGAAATTCGTCGCCCTCGAAGGCAGTTGCGCCGTGAATCTGGACTGGTTCCAAATCGCCGCGTCCAGCTCCGCCAACCAGATGTCCGACCGCGATGGCGACGGCATCCCGGATGAAGCCGAAGCCCTTTACGGAACCTCCCCCCTGCTCGCGGATTCAGACGCCGACGGGATCGATGACCTCGACGAAGTCACCCGAAACGGCGGCGGTTACCTGACTGATCCGCTGAGCAGCGATTCGGATCAGGATGAATTCAGCGACGGGGACGAACTGATTGCCTGCACCGATCCGACCGATCCGCTTTCCGTATTCCAATTGCAGACCATCGCGCACACCGAAACCAACGGCGGAGCCTTCCAACTGCAATGGATGGGTTCACCCGCCGGACACTATCGGGTCGATTATCTGGATAATCCAACCGGCGAAGGCGACGTCTTTATTCCCATCACCGATCCCGAACGGATTACGCCGGTCTCCAGCAACTGTGTGGGGTATCTCGATGATGGGTCCGGCACCGGCTCGCTGCCTTTATCCCCCGCAAACACCCGTATTTACCGTATACGGGCCGTGAAATAGCGCTGCCCCGCCCTTTTTGGCTTGTTTTTGATTCTTTCGGAATGATCGTAGATAAGCAGAACTGTAGAGCTATACAAAAGAGGCCAAACAGAAAGCATGCCCGTAGATTACACAGAGTACCTTTCCCGGGAGCGCCGATCGCCTGATTGGCACGATGGATCGCAAGCACGCGCCGTCCAAAGGAGGAGGTATTTGGCAGAAAAACCGCTTAAAGACGGTTTTTTAGCTTTCGATCCACCTCATTGGGGGACGCTGTCGTTCTCCTCATCCGAGGAGGCTGGTGCTTCTTCCTTTTGAGGAAGGGGTTTTTTGCGGGGGGTGACGGCGATGCGCTTGCCCAGGACGATGCAGTTATAGAGGTCACGCCCGACCTGGTCACGGGTGAGATAGGCGTTGCTTCCGGCGGTTTCGTGATGAGAGACGACCACCTGTTCGTCAATGTCATACACATCCACCATCAGATTTTCATGATCCCATACGGCGTGATTCGTCAGGTCAATGTCGGAGGCAAAGCGAATTAAAAGGCGGCCCGTTTCCCAGAAGGCCCAGAGTTCGTTGGCGATGGGGGACAGAGGGGCCAGATGAATGATTTGCTCGCCGGAGGAATCGCGGTCGCGATTGGCGAGGTTGTCCTCATGCAGATGGTGTTCAAGAGCGGAGGCGAGGCGTTTCCCGAGTTCGGGGTCGGGGAAGGTGGCTTCGTTGCGCATGCGGAACAGGAGCTCGCGCATTTCGGAATAGGGAATTTGTATGGTGACATCCCCCTCGGCGGGGGTGATTTCCCCGCGCGAGACGCGGATGATTTTGAAGTGGTCGGTTTGGATAACGGTATTGAGTTCGGGGATTTCGTAGTCCGCCTTTTTCAGGCGGACCTGTATGCCAAAGTCGGGGAGGAGAATATCAGCGAGTTGACTGCGGTCTTCGGGGTCAAGGGCCGGGTGGAGTGAACGGACCAGAAAGGTCGCCTGCTCCGAGTCGGCGTTTTTCTCGATGTCGGTTTCGTCCATATACCAGCGATAGAGGTGGAGCGCGATTTCGCAGAGGGTATTGGTCTCGAGCAACTCGGCGGGCGGGGCGGGGTGGACGGCGGGCGCGGCGGGGAGTGCGGATGGCGCTGTCAGGAGGAGGGCCAGGAGGGGGAGAAGGAATCGGCTCATGGTTTTTTGTCCTTTTGTTCGAGGGTGAAAAAACGGTTGCCGCCGAGCGAGCCTTCGTGGGCGTCCGGAATCTTCACGAAATCGCCGCCGGGGGCATAGTAATCGGCATCGGCCATCCAGGAGTAGGCGCGTCCGGTGACCGGCTGGGTTCCAATGACGCGCAGCCCGGCGAAGCGGTCGGCCTCTTCAATGCCGCCCTGGACGTAGGCGGTGGCGAGGCCCTGGGCATAATTGAGCAGGCGTGCGAAACGTCCGGGCGCCCCTTTGCCCGCCACGCCGAGCAGGTAGTTCACGCGCGTCTGTACGCGGGCGACGCAGGTGAAGGCGCCTTCGGGTGTTTTAAAAAAGCCGTCGCATTGTCCTTTTTCACCGCCGGCGGTGATGACGTCGACGATGTTTTTTGAGCGTACGGCGGCGATTTGTGATTGGCTGTAGCCGGGAGGAATATAGGCGATGCGCGAGTGGAGCACCCAGAGTATGGAAAGCATGGCGGCCTTGGTGTCGGCTTCGCTGATCCAGCCGTGTTCGCCGGGAAAGGGAGTTTCATTGATGAGCAGGCGGGCGAGATAACCCGGTACGGAGGAGATCGGCTTGAGGGCGGCGGGCGTAGCCGCCTCGCCGGCGAATGCCCGCAGCGAGGCCGTAAGGAGCAGGATGAACGCGATGTGTTTCATGGACATGGAACGGAATACTATCTGAAAACGCAGGCGTTGTAAAAAGGTGATTGGTGTGGAGGGTTCTGCTGCCTGAAAGGCATCTCGCCATGTGGAGGGCACGGAGCCTCCTTGGATTCGAGTCATTTGAGTGCTCCTGCACCCCGTCCGGGGCGCTTGAGTTGTTTTGTTTGCCTATTCCCGCGGTCATTTGACCCCGGGCTGTATTCCGTGACCCCTCCGGGGTCATTCCAAGCCGGATTAGCTAACTCCAAACGGAAGTTTTCATTGAATGGGCGGGATGCAGGGCGTATAGATCACGGCACACGATGTTTGAATGAGAGGAAGGATAATGGGTAAACTGGAAAATGTATTCTCCTGGTCTTTTTCGGCTTCGCACGACTTTGAGGAGTGCCGCCGGCGGCGGTACTGGTCGAAGTACGGTTCGTGGGGCGGATGGGATAAGCAGGCCCCGTACGAGCAGCGCAAGGCGTATCAATTAAATAAGATGGACAACATTTATTCGCTGCAGGGTCGTGCGGCGGAAGAGGCGGTGGTGTGGGTGCTGCGCGAGCATCAGCGCGGCGTAAACGTCACGATGGATCAGGCGTATGAGACCATTGCCCGCCCGCTCATGAACCGTTGCTGGAAAGAATCGAAGGATGCCGCCTGGCAGGCCAGCCCCAAGAAGTTCTGCTGTTTGCGCGAGCATTATTACAAGCTTTGGGATGCCGCGAAGGAGAAGGAACGGACGGCCGCCGTGGTGCAGCACACCAAAAACTGCATTGCCCATTTTATTGACCGGGTTCTTCCGCGGCTGGCCGATGTGCGCCGGGAGGACGAGGTGGATGTGACGCACTCGGATGAAGGCGACCCGGAGTCGTTCCTGTTTAATGGCGTGAAGATTTATGCAATTCCGGACTTTGTGTATCGCAAGGGCGATCTGCTGCACATTCATGATTGGAAGGCGGGCAAGGTCAAAGAATCGCATCAGTGGCAGTTGGCGTTGTATGGTCTTTGGGCCCACGTGAAGCACGGCATTGCTCCGGAAAAGGTGTGTTGCTTTGTGGAGTATCTGACCACGGGGCAGGTGGCTCCGTTTGCCTTTGGGCCGGAAAAGATGGAGGAAGTCATTGCGCGCATCGGAGAATCAGTGGCGGATATGTCGTCGTATCTGGTGGACGAGGATCGCTCGCGCAATGAGCCGGTGCCGAAAGAGGAGTGGGAACTGGCGGAGGATGAATCGCTTTGCCGATACTGCAATTTCTATGAACTGTGCAAACCGGAGTTGGATGGTGTTTTGTAACGTAAAAACGTATTTTCGCCCCTTTCTGATCCAGCACTCCGTCCGGGGTGCTGGTGTTTTCTGCTTACGCGTCCCGGGGTCTTGCGACCCTGGGCTGTATTCCGTGACCCCTCCGGGGTCCTCGTGTCGGTGTTGATGCGCATGAATTTTGATGTGCCGTTTACCAGTGATGTGCTGCGCGTGTTGCAGCGGCGTGATCCCGGCCTGCTGCGCCTGAAGAAGGCGGTGCGGGTGGTGCTGGCGGCGTGTATTTCTCTGACGTTGCTGGCCCTGCTGCAGCGAATGCTCGGAAGGCCGTTCAATCCGGTGTCGCTGAGTCTGGGAGGCACCATCACGATGCTCCTGATGCTGCTGACGAACGGCCCAAGCCGTCGCGTGGAGCAGATCACCCTTGCTCTGACAGGATTGATTGTGCTGGCCACGGTGCCGCTGGTGTATGGGGTTCCGTCCGATTCTCCATGGCGCACGGCGATTCTGTGTGCACTGGCGTTCGGGGCCTTTTATACGCGCCGTTTCGGAGTGCAGTATGTCGGCGCGGGGCTTGCGGTGTTTTTCTGTTTTGCGCTGCTGGGTTATTTAGTGACGCCTGCGGTGGGATTGCTGACGCCGTTTTGTGCGGTGGTGTTGGCCGTGCCGGTGGCGTATGTGGTGAATTTTTATGTGCTGCCGAATCGTCCGACGAAGGCTTATCAGGTGTGCATCTCACGTTTTATGCATGCTGCGGCGGGGGTGGTGGACCGGCTGGCCGGACTTCCGGAAGATCCTGCGGGCATGCCTGACGGCTTTCTGCTGCGCCGCATACAGGATGCGGTGACCCGCTGCGAAACAGCAAGCCGGTTCCTTCCGCTGATGGCGTCGCCCCGGCTTCGAGCGCTTGAAATCTTCATGCGTCGCACAGCGGGGTCGCTGATGATGCTGACGGAGACGATGGTGCAGCGCTCCGCCTGTTCTTCGCCGCAGATTCAACAGGCGCTGAATGACGCGCTTCGCTGCCTGAATCGGTTGTTTCTGGAGGCGGAAGGAGGCGTGCTGAATCATCGGTCGCTTTCGCCGGAGCCCCTGCAGGAGCTGCACGGTCGGTATACGGCCCTGCGGGCCCTGCTGGAGAAGGAAGCCGATCTTTTTTCCGGCGGCACGTTTTTTCTGGCGCGTGCGACCTTTGCGCTGGGACGTCTGGATGCGGTGCTGCATGAATGGCCGAAGGGGTTGGAAGGGAGCGGCGGCGCATGAAGAAGCCTTCGTCGTATCGTCCGACCACGCGCCTGGGCATTCAGGCGGTTGCGGCGCTGCTGGTGATCAGTGCGTTCAGCACCTGGCTGGATCTGCCGCGTTCCAACTGGGCTTATATGGCGGCGATCAGTGTGTTGTGTCAGACCTGGGGTGAGAGCCTTCGAAAGAGCGGGCAGCGGATTCTGGCCACGATCGGCGGGCTGACCGTGGGTGTGCTGCTGCATGAGTTGTTTGGCACACACGACTACGCGGAACTGGGTGCGATTACGTTGTTTTTGTTTCTGATGACGTATTACATGGTGATTTCCTATGCGGCGGGGATGTTTTTTCTTTCGGTGATGCTGGCGCTGATGTTCGGTGTGATGGGTGCATCGGTGGAGCAGTTGTATTGGCAGCGGATTGTCGCCACGCTGGTGGGCGGGGCAGTGGCGCTCTTGATCAGCATGGTGGTGCTGCCGACCCGTACGCGGGTGGAGTTGCGACGGAGTGTTAAGGCGTATCTGGACGTGGTGTCCCGTTCCTATCGCGAAGGGATGGAGTGGTTGCTGAATCCGGACGCGGAACAGCCCGCGGATTGGCCGGCGAAGCGGCGGCAGCAGTTCACGCAACTGCGGCAGCAATATACCGTATATCTGAATGAAGCCGCCATTCGCCGCGCTCCCGCGAACGAAATGAAGGCGTGGATGTATCGATTGGAATTCATGCACCTTTACCAGAGCCAGTTCGAACACATGGTGTTTGGGAATCGTCGCAATCCGGAGACGCAGGTTTTCCGGAGCGAGCTTCAGGAGTTGTCGGCCCGCGTTGCGGAGTCGCTGCAGGGGTTGGCGGCCTTGCTGGATCATCCGACGGGGCCTGCTCCGCTGAATGTGGAACAGGCCACCCGTGATCTTATCCGTTCGGCTATGCAGCGGCGTGCTGCGGAGGCTTCCTGCCGCCGAAGTGCCCTGCTGGACGTGTTGCCGATTTTTTATTTTTCCTGGAAGATGGCCGATATGGGACGCCCCGGAACGGGCGCATCTCCGATTTAGTGCATCGCACGAGAAGAGCCGATCAGACGATCGGCGCTCCCGGGACCGCCAATCGTCTGATTGGCACATGGTGCACTAAATCGAAGATGCGCCCCCCCCGCACGGATTTTCCAGCGCAGGGTTGACGCCCCGGAATATGCGGCTATGATTTGTGGATAAGGACGAGGTGAGATTATGGCGACTGTGATTATTCTTGATGATGAGCCGCGCATCCGGGAATTGCTCCAAACCTCCATCAAGGCGGAGGGATATGAGGTGTTTTCGTCGGGCAGCGCGGAAGAGGTGTATGCCTTCATTGATCGGTTGACGAGTGAACACTCTGTCGGGCCGCGTGACGTGCTGCTGCTCACGGACATCCGTATGCCGGAGGTTAACGGGCTGGAAGTGATTCAGACGCTTCATGAGAAATATCCGGATCTGCCGATCATCATTTGCAGCAGCATGCTGAACACACCCGTGGTGGAAGATTCCTACGAGATTTGGGCGGCGGAGAATCGGATTGTGGCGCGTTTGGAAAAACCGATTCACCTGCCGCACCTGCTTTCCCGAATCAACGCCACGCTGGATAAACGGGCCTGAGGGAAGCGTCGCTGTATTGAGCATTAAAAAGCCCGGGGTCTTGCGACCCCGGGCTTGATTTTTTCACCCCGTTCGGGGTGGATATCATTCTTCAACTATTCGTTATGCTGGACGTTGATGCGGTAATAGATGGTCTGATTCACCTCGTGCGTGGTGTCAGTATAGCTATTCATGGACGCCGGCAGGTTCGTCACGAGAGCGGAGAACGGGGCGAGCAGATTCGTGGTCCAGTAAATGGAATAGACACGATCAGACTCTGCGGTGGGCGTCCATTGAATGACATTGCCTTCCATGCCGGTTTCGACGATGCCTTCGGTGACGAGGGTGGAGGCGTCGTCGATCGGGCTGGTTCCGGCGATGTATTCCTGCCAGGTGAGGAGTCCGTCGCCATCCTGATCGAGCAGATCGTCGGCGGCATAGTCCGTAAGGCCGTAACTTTCCAACCAGGTGTAGGGTGTGCCGTGCGAGGTGACGCCGCCGGAGGGGACTTCGACAATGCGGAGGTACTGCACGAGGGCGCCGTCGTCGGTGATGACGCTGCCGTTCTTGTCGGAGGTCAGGTTCACCCAGATGCCGGCGTCGTAGAGATCCTGGCCGGAGCGTGCGGCGGGCCAGACGTTGGAGAAGGCGTCGGAGGAGGCGATGTTTCGCACCTGATACCACTTGCCGGTGTCTAGGCCGAGGGCGCCCCACGGTCCTTTCAGGTCGTAGGTATCGTCGGCGGCGTTGTGATCGCCATCCAGGATCAGGGCGAAGGCCAGGACGACATCGTTATTGGTCGGGCCTGCGCCGGACGTTTCATACTTGGCGGCGGCCAGGATGCTGCTGTTGTCACCGCCTCCGGTGCGATTGAGGAAGTAGCGGTTCATGCTGCGCAGGGCGGGACTGTTCAGACGGGCCCAGTTAACTCGTCCATACCATTGGTCCATGCCGGTGCTGTCATCGGGCGGGTTGTCCCAGAAGGTGGCCATGTTCCACTGCTTGAAGTTGACGATGTATTTCCCAAAGTTCAGTTCGAACTTTGCAAAGCCCTGATTGTAGCTCCCGCTTTCACTATCGGCGGGCTGAATGCCTTTTTCCTGTCCATAGAACATCATGGGCAACCCATCGATCATGGCATTACAGCCGTAGCGGGAGGCGGTTTGCCAGGCATCGGAGTAGGGCATGACTTCATCATGTCCGGTGAGGTTGAGCAGAA
>JAQVYB010000014.1 GCA_028708815.1 Kiritimatiellia bacterium
TTGCGACCGTCGTGCCGGTTTCCGTGTTGATGACTGTCCAACGATCATTCACGCCATCATAGGTGGCGCGGTAAGGGGCCGTGGATATATTGTAGCCGTCACCCGATATGCTCACAGACGCTGATCCGATTTGCGGGGTGGCATCATAAAAAACAGGCGTTCCCACAGCATCATTTTCATTGGACCAGGTGAAACGGTCGCCTTCGGAATAAGCTGTGCCATTGCCAGGGGTGTTGATTCGCACATTGAATCCGTTGGCACCCTCAATAAAGAAGAAGTTGCGGGACTCGTTTGCAGGCGCAGAATAAGTTGCTACATCAGTATGCGTCGTCTCATTGCGCAGCACCCACTGCGTGCCATCGTAGGTGGCGCTCCAGGAAGCGCGTGTAATGTCCGTTCCCGAGCCGCTGACGGTGAGACTGGCTGATCCTTCCGTGGCGGCAGGTGCAAACTGCATGCCCGAGGCCGTGGCTTCACGCATGGCCGCCTGATTGATATGTATGGTGGCATCCTCCTGATAGCCTCCCACAGTCGGTGCTTCAATTTGGAGATGGAATACGGAACCTCCTTCCGAGAAATACAACTCGGTGCCGTCCCTCGGATTGGCGGTCATGGTTCCCACCACGGAATTCGTGGTGATATCCCGGACCTCCCAGGTTCTCGCGCTGTAGTCGTAGACAGCCTGATAGTCGTGTGTCAGAGAGGCGGACCCGGAGATGCGTTGTATGGTGTATTGGCTCGATGTGCTGCCCTCCACCATATCGCCGTCCAGCATGGGTACGCCGTTTCCTCCACGGAACAGGTAGAGACCGTTGAACTTTCCGGCGGCGGTGGCGCCGCTGGTGATTCGCTTGATCTCCTTCTGCATCTGCGCGAATTCCTTCTGCAGATTGTCCCGGTCCACCTGGCTTTTGGTGCCGTCATTGGCCATGACGGCGAGTTCGGCCATGCGTCCGGTCATATCGTGAATTTTCTGGAGCCAGGCATCCGCTGTTTGCAGGTAGTTTATTTTGTTTTCGACATTGGATGCTGCTTTTGCGGTGTTGCGGTATTGAGCTCTGAGACGCTCACTCATGGCGAGTCCGGCGGGGTCGTCTCCAGCTCTGGTGATTCGCAGCCCGGAGGACAACTTGTTCATGGATTGCCTAAGGCAATACACGTTCTGGTTGTAGCTTCTCCAGGTAGAGAATGCGTTTATGTTATTGTATACCTGCAACGTACACTCCTCATTCACGATGAACAGATGCCGGAAACCTCCTTGTTTGAGGCAGCCATTCATTCCATTCCGGATGGTTCAAACGCGTTTTGTTCCATCCGGCGTACCGTCCAGACGCCGAGCGGATGCGTTTCACCTTCGTCGCGCCGTGTGCACACGTCTCGACGGGTTAAAACGCCCGTTCCCTGTCTGAACGATATCTGTAACTGGACTGTAGCAAGTCATGCCATAGGCTTGAAGGTGGGCGTGGGGCGACAACTTTGCCGCCCATCGGCAATTCATGCATCCTCGTCGGTCCTGTTTTGCCGGGGGATGGGTCGGCGGGCTGCCAGGTGGTCTGCGGGAAATTCTTTGTGATGCGCTTGACCTCTCTACCGGAGATGCCTACCCTCACGCCATTCAAAACAAACAAGGGCAGCCCATCGCGCCGGCGAACTCTCAGTGAATTGGCGCTCGCCTGATGCAGGAGCCGGAAACCAGGGAAACGGGTTTTTATTATGGATAACGACTATCTGGAAATTTTCAAACGATTGGAACAGCAGTTGATCGAGATGCGGGGGTATCTTTGACGTCTCACTGAAGCAGCGGCAACTCGAAGATTTTGATATGGAGGCGGCCCAGCCGGAGTTCTGGGCGGACCAGAACCGGGCCCGGGAGGTCATTGCCGGGACCAAGGCGCTCAAGGCGGTGTTGATTCCCTGTGAGACGATTCAGGCATCCCTGGACGATGTGACGGTACTGATGGAGCTGGGGGAAGAGGAAAGCGATCCGGCTCAGAAGGAGCTGGCGCTTGCAGAAGTCGGTACGCAGTTGGAAAAGATTGAGCGTGATCTGGCGAAGCTGGAAATGAAGACCTTGCTGAGTGGTCAACTGGATGCGAACAATGCGTATTTGAGTATCCATGCCGGCGCCGGCGGGACGGAATCGTGCGACTGGGCAGACATGCTGTTCCGGATGTACCGGCGCTATGCCGAATCGCACGGGTTCAAGTTCAGCATCCTGGATTATCAAGCAGGGGATGAAGCGGGCATTAAGAGTGTATCGTGCTATTTGGAGGGAGAGTACGCCTACGGTTATCTGAAGGCGGAGCGGGGAGTGCATCGGTTGGTGCGCATCAGCCCGTTTGATTCGAACAAGCGGCGTCACACGTCCTTTGCGTCGCTTGATGTGGTGGCGGAAGTGGATGACAGCATCGAGGTCACGATTGAAGAAAAGGATATTCGGGTGGATACGTATCGTGCGAGCGGCGCCGGGGGGCAGCATGTGAATACCACGGACTCGGCCATACGCATCACGCATGAGCCGACCGGCATTGTGGTGCAGTGTCAGGCGGAACGTTCACAGCACAGCAATCGGCAGAAGGCCATGGATATGCTCCGCGCGCGTCTTTACGAGTACGAGCTCGATTTGCAGAAGAGGGAAATCGAGCGGTTCTATTCGGCGAAGGGCGAAATTGCCTGGGGCGGCCAGATGCGGTCGTATGTGCTTCAGCCCTATAAGATGGTCAAAGATCTGCGCACCAACACGGAGACCTCGAATGTGGATGCCGTGCTGGACGGCGATCTGGATCTTTTCATTGAAAGTTATTTAAAGCAGACGTGCCGTCAGGCGAAGAACGGCGGGAACGAATAATCAGGAGGGGACGATGGGATTGCAGAGTATGACCGGATACGGGCGTGGCGCCGTAAAGACACAGGCTTGCAGCGTGACCGTTGAGTTGGCCTCCGTCAACCGCAAGCAGCTTGATGTGCATTTGAAGATGGATCGTGAGCTTCAAATGCTGGAGCCGCAGATGGTTTCGGAAATCGGCCGGCGCATTGTGCGCGGACGGGTCAACGCGGAGATTCGGATGGAGTATCATGCGGGGGGCACGGGGTCGTCCATCGAAATAGATCGTGAGCTCGCCTCGGATTACATTGCTAATCTCCGCAAGGTGGCGGGGGCCCTGCATTTGGCGGATGATCTGGGAAGCAGCGTACTGCTCTCGCTGCCGAACGTGGTCAGGTTTTCGAAGTCGGCGCCGGATGCCGAAGCGCTTCTTCCGGTGGTGCTGAAGGCGTTGAACAAGGCGCTGAACAGTTTGATTGCCATGCGCAGGCGGGAGGGGCGCGCGTTGTGCAAGGACTTGTCGGGGCGACTGCAAACAATGGAACGCCAGGTGGGTGGGGTCGAAGAAAAGGCTCCGCTGGTGGCGGACAAATACAGAAGCGATCTGCTTCGGCGCATACGCGAAGCAGGAGTGACGACGGAGGATCAGGAAGAGCGTCTCCTGCGCGAGGTGGCTTTCTTCGCCGATCGCTCGGATATTTCCGAGGAAATTACACGGCTGAGGAGTCACATCAAACAGATGAAGCAACTCCTGCGCTCTTCCTCCACCGAGGCCAGTGGACGGGCGATGGATTTCATCGCGCAGGAAATGTTTCGGGAGATCAACACGATCGGTTCCAAGGCGAACGATGCGGGGATCATCCGGGAGGTATTGGAGTTCAAAACAGAGTTGGAACGGTTTAGGGAACAGGTGCAGAACATCGAATGAATACGAATCTTCAATCACCCGTGTGGATGGTGGTTTCCGCTCCTTCCGGTGCGGGTAAAACCACCTTGTGCAATTGTCTCCTGCAGGAATATCCGGATATTCACTATTCGGTTTCATGCACCACGCGTCGCGCACGCCCCGGCGAACAGGACGGTGTGGATTATCATTTTATGGATGTCTCGGCTTTTGAAGCGAAGGTTGCGCACGATGCCTTTCTTGAACATGCTGAAGTGCATGGCGCCTGCTACGGCACCTTGAAGGAATCGGTGTTTGGCCAGTTGATACGCGGCGTGGATGTGCTGATGGATATTGATGTGCAGGGCGCCGCGCAGATCCGACGCTTTATTCAGTCGGATGAATGTCCCGACGTGATGAAGCGCGCTTACGTGGATGTGTTCATCACGCCTCCTTCGATTGAGGCGCTGCACGAGCGGTTGATCCTGCGCGGTGCGGATGATGCCGACGTGATCGAGCGCCGCGTGAACAAAGCCCGCGATGAGATGGAGAGTCGCTGCGACTACGATTACATCGTGGTGAACGGTGATGTTGAAACGGCGTATGATCATCTGCGTTCGATTTACGTTGCGACGCATTGGCGGACGTACGAGACGACGGGAAAAAAATAATCTTTGTCAATGATAATTCGTTGACGGGAATCGGAGAAGATATTACCGTCTCTTCAAACCGAAAGGTTGTAGGCTGAAGTTCGTCGGTGCGGGTTGCGTCGGCGAGAGGACAGAAAGCGCCGTCCGCTGAAGTGAAGTAAGAAGGGTTCTCCGTCGGAGAACAATCGGTTCAGGGCTGGCGCATAACAAGCCGGGACAGGGCTGCATAGCTCCCCCGGGAAATCGGAGGAAATAGGCATGGCCGTTAAAAAGAAAGCAGCAGCGAAGAAGCCCGTGAAAAAAGCAGCAGCGAAGAAGCCCGTGAAAAAAGCGGTAGCTAAGAAACCTGCGGCGAAGAAAGCGGCGGTGAAGAAACCTGCGGCGAAAAAGGCAGCGGCGAAGAAACCTGCGGTGAAAAAAGCGGCGGTGAAAAAACCTGCGGCGAAAAAAGCGGCGGTGAAAAAACCTGTGGCCAAAAAGGCCGCGGCGAAGAAACCTGCTGTGAAAAAGGCCGTCGCCAAGAAGCCAGCGGCGAAGAAGGCTGTCAAGAAGGTCGCTAAGAAGAAATAATCCGCGACGTTTAGAAACCCGCCGGAAAGCCGGCGGGTTTTTTTTTGTTGATTGTCGGAAAAAGGAATGGTCAATCCGTTCCGAGCGTTATACATTAACCGCGTAACAAACGGTGAAGTGTCACTGGGAAAGAATAAGGAGAAGACATGACGAGTGTGAAGGGAAGCCAGACGGAAAAGAATCTTTTAAAGACGTTTGCGGGGGAGTCGCAGGCGCGTATGCGTTACACCTATTTTGCGAGCCAGGCCAAGAAAGACGGCTACGTACAGATTTCCCGCATTTTTGAAGAGACGGCTGATCAGGAAAAGGAACACGCGAAGCGAATGTTTAAGTTTCTGGAAGGCGGGATGCTGGAAATTACGGCTTCCTATCCGGCCGGGAGAATCGGGACTACGGAAGAGAATCTGGAGGCGGCGGCCGCCGGCGAGAACGAGGAATGGACAGAGCTCTATCCGGAATTCGCCAACGTGGCGCGTTCGGAGGGGTTTGAGCAGGTTGCGAAGATGTACGAGGCGATCGTGGTGGCGGAACGTCAGCATGAGAAGCGTTATCTGGACCTGTTGAAGAACCTTCGCGAAAGTCAGGTTTTCAAAAAGCCCGGCAAGGTGGTTTGGCGCTGTCTGAATTGCGGCTATCTGCACGAGAGCGATGAGGCGCCGACTGTGTGTCCGGCCTGTCTGCATCCGCAGGCATACTTCGAAGTGCTGGGCGAAAACTGGTAATCCATAATCAGGATGAAAGGAGAGGGATATGACAAAATTGCTGGAAATCTACAAATGTGAACTGTGTGGGAATATCGTTGAGATGCTGCATGCGGGAGCAGGAGAACTGGTCTGTTGCGGAAAACCCATGGTGGGGATGACGGAGAACACTGTGGATGCCGCAAAGGAAAAGCATGTGCCGGTTATTGAAAAAGTGGATGGAGGCTTCAAGGTGACGGTCGGCAGTGTGGCGCATCCCATGGAAGAGAAGCACTACATCGAATGGATTGAAATTCAGTTCGACAACAAGGTCGGGCGCAAATTTCTCAAGCCGGGTGAAAAGCCGGAAGCTACATTTCTGGGGGTGGATGCCCCCGCCATTACGGCGCGGGAATACTGCAACCTGCACGGGCTTTGGAAGGCCTGAGAAGGAACGCAGATGATCAATTCGAATCGACGGACACGGTCGCGCCCTCGAAGTGGTGCTCGGCACGTGGCGGTTCGTAAATCGGAAACAGGTGCGTTTTTATTTCTGAAATGAAGAGAAAGACCCCGGAGGGCCCTCCGGGGTTTTTCTTTATGCCACTCAGTCTGCCGCGCGGCTTTTCCGCGAATATAGGCAAGGATAAGCCGACAGGGCTTTTTTGAACGGCTTGTTTGCGGAGGATGTCTTTTTCAATGAGTTCAGCTTCATCAGAGCCCAGTGAGTTTCTGGCCGTTGTGATTTTGGGGGCCTCGGGTGATCTGGCGCAACGGAAGATTTATCCGGCACTTTTTGCGCTCTATTGTCAGGGGTTTTTGCCGGCTTCCTTCAAGGTATATGGGTATGCCCGATCAACGTTTTCGCCGGAAGAATGGGGCGAACGGATACTCTCCCGTTTGACCTGCCGTTATACGCCTGCGGCAGATTGTGCGGCGCATATGCAGTCTTTTATGGAGCATGGTGTGTATCGAAGCGGATCGTACAGCGAGCCATCTGGATTTGTTGCGATGCGGGAGGAAATTCAGCGTGATGCGGGAGGGCGACTTGTTCATGTGCTGCTGTATTTCGCCCTGCCATCGACGGTTTTTCCGGAGGCGGCGAACATGATCGGGCGCGCAGGCTGGACCGGTGGGCCGGGGTTCACAGGATGGATGCGCTGCGTCATGGAGAAACCGTTCGGGCGGGATCTGGAAAGTTTTCGTCGTTTGACCGATGAGCTTTCGGGGAACTTTCAAGAGTCACAGATTTACCGAATCGACCATTATCTGGGCAAGGAGGTGGTGCAGAATCTATTGGTTCTTCGATTCGGCAATCTGATTTTTGAACCCTTTTGGAACCGTCATTACGTGGAGCGGATTGAGCTTTCCTGGTATGAGGATATGGGGGTGGGCGAGCGTGGTGCCTATTTTGACCGCTATGGAATTGTTCGTGACGTGATGCAGAACCATTTGCTTCAAATGGCTGCGCTGATTGGGATGGAACATCCGCGGGAGGTGCCGGGCGGTGTGCGCGATGAGAAGGTTAAGCTGCTGAAATCCTTCAGCACGGCGCTTTCTGAGCATTGTGTTTTAGGTCAGTATGAGGCGGGGATGTTGAATGGGGAGCGGCATTCGGCCTATACGGACGAGGCTTCGGTGGAGGTGGATTCTCATACAGCGACATACGCGGAATGCGTGCTCTGGGCCAATAACGCCCGTTGGGCAGGCGTGCCGTTTGTGTTGCGTGCCGGAAAAGGATGCGGGGAGCGCAAGACGGAGATTCAGTTGGTTTTCCGGGAAACGGCGCTGAATCCCTTTGCAGGCGAATCCGGGGCATTGGGGAGCAATCGGCTGGTGATCCGGGTTCAGCCGGATGAGAAGATTTATCTTCGGGTGAATACCAAGCGCCCCGGTTTGGCATGGACGATTGATGAGCAGGATTTGCAGTTGCATTATCAGTCGGTCTTTTCCGAGCAGATTCCGGATGCGTATGAAGCGTTGTTGCTGGAGGTGCTGAAGGGGGATCGGAGTCTTTTTTTACGAAGTGATGAGCTGGAGGCGTCGTGGGCGATTTTCACGCCTCTGCTGCATGCGATGGACGAAAACAGGGTTGTGGTGGAGAAATATGCTTTTGGTTCGATGGGTCCAACCGGTATATTCAAACCATGACGTTTTTTGAACCGGTATGCCGCACGGTCGGCGAACGGACGGGATGCCAATGCGGCGATTTGCTGATTTGAAGATTAAATGGAAGCTGACGCTGATCATTCTGCTGACCAGCACGCTGTCCCTGTTTCTGGCGGATGGCGCCTTTTTTATCTACGATCTGCTCAATTCCAAGTCGGCCAAAATCGAGTCGCTGGGTTTGCTGGCCGATGTGGTATCCGGGAATTGTGCGGAGGCGCTGATTGACGGGGATGCGGAATTGGCTTGGGAAGTGCTGGCTTCCCTTGCGCGGGATCGGGATATCCTGAGTGCGGTTCTGAGTGACGGCGAGGGCAATATTTTCGCCTCCTACGGCAGCGAGCAGTTGATCGAAGCCGGTTCAGAGGCTGGACAATCGAGGCGGCGGGAGAAACTGCTTCTTCGTTCAGTGGATATTGCGCGTCGAATTGTGAAGGACGGTCGGGTGATTGGTCGGTTGACGATTGTCTGTCAGGTGAATCTGTTTCAAAGGGGTATCCTACAGTATTTGAAAATTTCGGGTTTGATGCTGCTGTTGACGCTATGTTCTGCGTTGCTTCTGTCTCTTCTTTTCCAACGGGTGATTTCTCATCCGATAAAACGGATCACCTCGGCGGCTCACCGGATCAGCCTTGGCGAAGATTATTCGCTTCGTGTGGAGGAAGCAGGGCATGACGAGATCGGTGCTTTGGTGGAAACGTTCAATAACATGCTGGTTCAGATCCGCATCCGTGAGGAAGAGCTGCGCCGCCATCGCGAACATTTGGAAGAGCTGGTGGATCAGCGGTCGGCGGTGATTAAGAACACGAACGAGGAGTTGCGTAAAGAGGTTTGGGAGCGCAAACGGGCGCAGCATGCGTTGGTGCGCCTGAACGAGGAACTGGAGGATCGTGTCAACGAACGAACCCGGGCGCTGCAGGACAATATCCGGGAGATGAAAACGGTGCGCGATGCGCTCGAGCGTGAGCGTAATCTGTTCACGGACGGCCCGGTCATGGTCTTTAAGTGGAAGGCAGAGGCCGGTTGGCCTATTGAATATGTTTCCTCCAATATTGAACAGTTTGCATATCCATGTGAAGAGTTGATTGGAAAGAAGACGCTCTATACGCCGATGATTCACGAGGATGACCGTGAGCGGGTGATTCAGCATTTGCAGGCTGAAGTGGAACGGGGCGTACGGTCCATTGAACAGGATTTTCGTATGCTGACGGCGCGTGGCGAGGTCAAGTGGGTGTATTGCTACATCATTACCGTGCACGATTCGGCGGGCCACATCACGCATTACGACGGCTATATGCTGGATATGACGGAACGGCGTAATATGCAGCAGGCTTTGCACGACAGCGAACAACGTCTGGGCCTCGCGTTGAAGGCGACCAATGATGTGCTGTGGGATTGGGATTTCAAGGAAGGGAGTCTTTACGTTACCCAGAAATGGGGGGCGTTGCTGGGTTATGATGAATCGGAGTTGCCGGTGACGCATGAGGAGGTGCTGCAATTTGCACATCCGGACGACCGGGACTATATCCGCCGGTCGCTGAGCGATCATATCAGTGGAAAAACCCAGGGCTATGAAGCGGAATACCGGTTCCGCATGAAGGATGGGGAATACAAGTGGATCATGGACCGTGGGCGCGTGGTGGAATGGAGTGGGAAAAACCATCCGATCCGGATGGTGGGTACGTATACGGACATAACGGAACAAAAGGTGGTGGAGTTGCAGATATCCCTGCAGCGTGCCCTGTTGAAGTCGATGATCAATTCGATTCCGGATTTGATATTTTACAAAGACATGGACGGCGTCTATCTGGGCTGCAATCCGGCCTTCTGCGAATTTGTGGGCAAGGATTGGGATGATGTGGTGGGGCGCAGCGATTATGATTTGTTTGATCATGAGTTGGCGGAACAGTTTCGGATGACGGATGCGTTGATGCTGCAAGAAGCCATCCCGCGGATCAATGAATTCTGGGTGCGCTATCCGGATGACCGAAAGGTTCTGTTGAGTACGTTGCGCACTCCGTATTACGGCCCGGCGGGGGAGACGCTCGGAGTGGTGGGGATCAGTCGCGACGTGACGGCACACCGGCATGCGGAGCAGGAGCTGGCGGAGAAACAGGCGCAATTGGTCCATTCCGGGCGTCTGGCGGCGCTGGGCGAAATGTCGACGGCGATTGCGCATGAATTGGGGCAGCCGTTGCAGATTATCAAGACATCGGCAGGTATCATTGATGAGGAACTGAACGATCCGAACCTGGATACGGAGTCGTTGAAGGGGGTGGTGGAGAAGATCAAGAAACAGGTTCAGCGGGCCGCGACCATTATCCAAAATGTGCGTTCTTTTGCGAGGCAGTCCACCGAGACGGAGATGCCGGCGCGCGTGGATTTACGCACTCCGCTGGCGGATGCCCTTTCCTTTTTCAAGGAACAGTTCCGCCAGCATCAGGTGCAATTGGATGTGGAGTGTGATGAGAACCTGCCTTCGGTGCGCGTCAATGCGCAGAAGTTTCAGCAGGTGATTGTTAATCTGCTTTCCAATGCGCGGTATGCGGTGGATCGTAAAGCGGAGATGAAGCTGTACAAATATGCCAAGCATGTTTCCGTGCGGATGTACAATCGGAAGGCGTCGGAAGAGGATGCGTATGATTGCCTTTGTTTGGATGTGTGCGACAATGGGATCGGAATGAGTGCTGATGCGAGTGAGCGCTGCCTGGATCCTTTTTATACCACGAAGCCGGTTGGAGAGGGGACCGGCCTGGGTCTTTCGATTCTGTACGGGATTGTGAAGGATTTCAAAGGGGAGGTGGAGATTCAAAGCGAGGAGGGAGAGGGAACGGTGTTTCGGATCCGGATTCCGTTGTCGGATTCGGAGTCGAACGGGCCTCGCAACGGGGAGGCGTCAGAGCAAATGGGCAATAAGAATTGAACACGATGGAGCGGGGTGTGTATACCGTTACGCAGCACCTAAATAGGCGCTTGATTCGATGGGGGGATTACGGGTAAACTCACAGGCGATGTACTTGTCTGTTAACAGTGGGGTTGCGGATTGATGCAGGATTCAATGGAAAATCAGATTCGGGTGCTCCTGGTGGATGATGAGCAGGATTTTACGGAGCTCATGGTGCATGCGTTGCGCGCCCTTCCGTATTGCATTGAAGCGGTGAACTCCGGTGAGGCGGCGCTGCAGCACATCGAAAACAATCGGGTGGATATTCTGATTACGGATGTGCGTATGCCCGGGATGAGCGGTTTTGATTTGATGGAAAAGGTTCACCAGATCAATCCGGATACGCATGTGATTGCAATTTCAGCGCACGGGAAGCTGGATACGGCCGTGGAATTCATGAAAAAGGGGGCGGTGGATTTTCTGCAGAAACCGGTGGATAATGTGGATATCCAACTGGCGATCGAATCGGCGGCGGCCAAGTGGCGTTTGCGGCAGGAACTGCATATGGCCAACCGGCATTTAAAGCGGATGAACGAGTCGCTGCAACACGAGATCCGTGAGCGAAAACATGCCGAAGACCGCATGCTGGCGACGAACCAGCAGCTGGAGGCTGCGCTGATTGAACTGAAGCAAACACAGCAGCAGTTGATCAAGCAGGAACGTATGGGAGCCTTGGGGCAGATGTCGCGTGGGGTGGCGCACGATTTTAACAATGCGCTTCAGCCGATCATGCTGGCTGCCGGTTTTATGCAGGCCAATCCTCAGCGGCTAATGGAAATGGGGATTCTGGAAGAGTATATCGACGAAATCGTGCAGGCCACGGAGGCGGCTGCCGCGACGGTCCGAAGGCTGGTCCGTTTTTACGCCACTTCGGGACAGTCTGAGTTGCTGACGATTGATTTGAACGAACTGATCCGGTCGGTGGTGGACATAACACGTCCACGCTGGAAAAACGAGGCGATGGCGAGCGGGAAAACAATCGAAATGGTGATGGATTTGGAGGAGGGTTGTCGGGTTGATGGATACCGGGATGAACTGCGTGAAGTGTTTGTGAATTTGATTTTCAATGCGGTGGAAGCGATTGAGCAACGAGGTACGATTTCGATTACGGCGAAGCCAACCGGTGGGCGCATTGTGGTGTCGGTTCGGGATGATGGTTGCGGCATGTCGGAGGATATCAAGCAGCGCTGTATGGAGCCGTTTGTCACGACGCGGATGCAGAAGGGTTCCGGGCTTGGGCTTTCGGTGGTCTACGGCGTAGTGGAGCAGCATAAGGCGTCGATTGAGATCGAGAGTGAAGAAGGCCGAGGAACCATGGTGACGATTACGTTTCCTGCGGCGAGTGGCGAATCGCCTGCTCCGGAAAAGCCGTATGATTCGGGATCCTCGGCGAGCGTTGATTTGGAACATTCAGGTCCATCGCATCGCATTCTTGTGGTGGATGATGAATTGCCGATGAGACGGATGCTTTCCCGGGTGTTGAAGCGGTTGGGGCATGAGGTGGATGCCGAGGAGAGCGGCAAATCGGGGTGGGAAAGATTTCAAGCGAAGAAGTATGATTTGGTTATCACCGATCAGGCTATGCCGGAAATGACCGGTGATCGTCTGGCGGATTTGATCAAGCAGCACGGCACGACGCCGGTGATTATGGTCACCGGTTTTGGCGATCTGCTGCGTGCACGCGATAACCCGCCGGCGAATATTGACTTGCTCTTGAGCAAGCCCATTCAGATTGAGCAGCTGACGAAAGCCATTGATTCGGTTATGGCAGGCGAGAAGCCGGACTGATAGGAACCGTTCCCCTCTGGATAAGGAATGTTCATGACTTCGGAAGAAACCGCCAGACTGCTGATTGTGGATGATGAACGGGATGTTACCGAGTCGCTCTGTTACATGCTCCGCAAGCAGGGGTATGAAATTCAGACAGCCAATCATGCCTTGGAAGCACTGGAGATTGCCGGGCGTTTTGTGGTGGATGTCATGATTACGGATATCCGTATGCCGGACATGGATGGGCTGGAACTGCTGCGGGAAATACGGAAACTGAATCAGGATACCATGGTGATTGCCGTTTCCGCGCATGGCAGCCTGGATACGGCCGTGGAGTTTATGCGGGAGGGCGGGGTTGATTTTCTGCAAAAACCGGTAAGCAATGATGCGTTGCGTCTGGCCATTCGATCGGCGGTGGAGAAATGGCGGTTGCGGCGGGATCTCCGCTTGGCGAACGAGGAGTTGCGGAAGGCCAAGGGGAGCGCGGAGAAGGCCTTCAAGGCCCGTTCGGAATTTCTGGCCAACATGAGCCACGAGATTCGTACGCCGCTGAATGCCATTGTCGGGTTGACGCATTTACTGGTGGATTCGGCCTTGACCGTTGAGCAGAAGGATTACGTCAAAACGATTCAGCTCAGTGGCGAGGCCCTGTTGGATATCGTGACCAATATTCTGAGTATGACGAAAATCGAGTCGGGGCGGCTTGAGCTTGAATCGATACCCTTTGATTTGAGGGCTTGTGCGGAAACGGCATTGAATATGATGGCCCCAAAGAGTGTGGAAAAGGGGCTGGAACTGATTTACGACGTGGATCCGCAGGTGCCCTATTCGGTGCTTGGCGATATGGGCCGTGTCCACCAGATTCTGGTCAACCTGCTGAATAACGCGCTCAAGTTCACGGAACAGGGCGAAGTCATTCTCTCGATCCGGATGGGAGAATGCGATAAAGAGCGATGTCTCATTCATTTTACGGTTGGGGATACGGGAATAGGGATAGACCCGGATAATATGAACCGGATCTTCGATTCGTTTAAGCAGGCCGATTCCTCGATGACGCGTAAATACGGAGGGACGGGCCTGGGGCTTTCCATTTGCCGCGAACTATGCGGTATGATGGGGGGTACGTTGAGCGTGGAGAGCCAGGTGGGGGTTGGATCCAGGTTTCATTTTCAAATTGCAGTGAAGAATGTGTCGGAAGAAAAAATGCCGGTCGCGTTCAGCATCCCGGTGACGGGCCACTGCGTTCTGTTGAGTGTGGGAAACAGGGCGTTATACGAGGTGATGGAACGGGTGCTTGAAAAATGGGGAATGCGGGTGGTTGGCTGCCGCAGCGAGGAGGAGTTGGCGAAGTTGACGGAAGCGGAGCTTTCCGGCGTGGAGGTGTGCATTGTGGATAATACCATCGTGGACCTTATTCCGCGTTGGATAGACCGGTTGGACGAGCGCGTTGCACAGGGCACCTGCCCCTTTGTTTATCTGACAAGTCTGGGCGCGGAGAAGGTGGATGTGGAGATGGATGCCTGGCTGGTAAAGCCTGTGCCGTTCTGGAAGTTGCGCGCGACGCTGGTACGCCTTCTTGTCGGGGCTGCGGCGATGGAGAATATGGAAGAGGACGTAGAGTCAAAGACCGGCGTGCTGGATGTGCCGGTGAATATTCTTCTTGCGGAGGATAATCTGGTAAATCAGAAGGTGGCGCTGAAAATGCTGGCGAAAGTGGGCTTGAAGGCGGACTTGGCGGTGGATGGAAATGAAGTGATAAAGCAGATTCAGTCGAAGGATTACGACATCATTCTCATGGATGTTCAAATGCCGGGCAAAGATGGGTTGGAGACCACCGTTGAGATCCGCCGAATGGGTAAGACGGTGTATATCGCGGGGATGACGGCTCATGTGCTTCCCGAGGACCGGGACAATTGTATTGATGTGGGGATGGACGATTATATTCCGAAACCTGTCCGTCCGGCGTTTCTCTACGAGGCCCTGCGCAAGGCGCAGAAGACGATTCAGCGTCGCCGTCAGAATGCGGCGGAGACCGCGGGTTAAGGGATGGGCCCGCCTGTGTGGCGAATCATTGAGTGGTCTCGATGATGGCAAGAGCCTTGGGCACATCCACCACACGTACTTTTCCGTACATTTTTTTCAGCAGTTTGATTTTGCGCGGTTCGCTGCCGGGGGCATCCAGAACCAGCGTTGTGGGCAGGATGGATACATCGTATTTTGCAGCGAGATCGGCGTCCTTTTTCCCCTCCTCGGGATTGATGGATACCTTGATGATTTCCTTGGTCTCCTGAAGGAAATCGGAGGTCATGAGTAGTTCCTCGGAAAGGGTTTTGCAGTCGTTGTTCCAGGAGGTGTGGAAGTAGAGGAGTATTTTGTATTTGGTACGGCGTTGCAGGCTGAGCGCTTCTTTGTACCCCTCCTGATTTTCGAGCCATTTCAGGGGATCGACCTCTTCATTTCGGCGCAGGGCGGAGAGGGTACCCGGTTGGGGAAGGGTGGGCGGGAGAATGTCGACTTGGCGACAGATTGCACGAATCTCGCGTCCATCCCCGGAAATATACAGCACATGACTGAATGCCTGGGCGTCGGCATTACTCAGCACGAGGATTTCTATGCCCTGCGGGAAATATCCAACAATCCGCAAGGAGTTTGCGGGGTCGTAGGCGGGGGTTCGGTGGGTCAGAGTGATGCGCTGGGCATCGGGAGGGAGCGGCGGGGGCGTCGGTACGGGGGGGGGGGTGGGTTCGGGTGTTTCTTCGACCATGGTTGGGTAGTACGGTTCCGGGGTGGCGTAGAAGGAGGCATCAATCAGTTCTTTATCCACAAAGGCGGTGATCCAGGAGCCGGAGGCGGCCTCGAAGGTGATGGTCATTCGGGAGGAGGAGTTGCCCAATTCGAGGATGGAAAGGGTGACGTAGGGGGGCAGGGAGCCCAGGGGTGTTTCTTCCTCGGCGGTGGCGTAGTAGGGTGTTTCGCGGGTGGTCATGGCGGTGAGCGGTTCCGCGTGAGAGGATGTGGAAAGAAGGACCAGGCAAAACAGAGTCCGTACCATCCGCTTGCAGAATATTCCGGCGAGGCGTTGAATGGATGCATGTTGAGAGAAAGAGGCATTCATTAGCTGTTTATGGTACGTTGACTTGGGTGTGGTTGTATAGTTCTATTCCGGGTGGATTTCACATGCGGGAATTTTACTGTGGATGAAAGGGTCGGAATCACGATGTGGAAAGTGATGTATATTTTGGCCGGGTTGTTGTTGGTCGGTGGGTGTGCTTTGGAGTTGGGGCATGTCGAGGTGTCGTGCGCCGAGCCTGAAAGGGACGCTGTGAAAGAGAGGCTGTTCGGAAAGGTCGGGATTCAGGAATGTGATCTCACGGTGGATGGGGAACCGTTTCGGGTGATCGGAATGGGGTATGAGCCGGGGTGTCGTCCCGGGCGTCGTCCGTGGGATCGTCCGTGGGAGCCGGACTTGCTTCGGCTTGATTTTGAACGGATACGCGCAGCGGGTTTCAACACGATTCGAACGTGGACTCCGCTGATGGACGCGGAATTCGAATTGGCGGCTGAATATGGGCTATGGGTGATTCCGGGTGTCTGGTTTGACCCGCAGGCCGATTTCAATGATCCGGCCTTTCGGCGGAGCACGCTGGAGATGGTCCGTCGTGAAATTGCACGCATGTCGAAGCACGAGAATGTTCTGTATTATCTGTTGCTTAATGAGCCGCATGCGGATGCCGTATATCGGGCCGGGCTCGATCAGATGGAGGCTTTTTATGAGGAGTTGATTGCCTGCGCGCGCGGGGCCGATCCGAAGCGTTTGTTTTCGTATTCCAATTGTGTGATCACGGATTTCATGGATGCGGAAAAGTGGGATATTGTCTCCATGAATGTGTATCCCTACAGTCCGTGTCAGATTGATCAGTGCTTTGGATATGACAACTATCTTCGGTTGATGCGGGAACGGATGGCGCCGAATAAACCGTTTGTGGTGACGGAATTCGGGCTGTCGGTTTCACCGAGTGGCGATGGGCGCGGTTACGGAGGCAATTCACTCCGTGAACAGGCGGACGGGGTGTTGCGTATGTGGGATTCCATTCTGCGCTCGGGTGCGGCGGGGGGATGCGTGTTTATGTGGGTCGATGGGTGGTGGAAGGCGGGGAATGAGTCGGTGCACGATGATCATGCCGAGGAATGGTACGGCCTGCTTTCGGCGGATGAGGATGAGCGGGGCATTCCGCGACCGGTTTATTATGCCCTGGCCGAATATAACCGAACGGCATTGAAGAACGTTGCGGCGCAGTCCGCCGCCCGGCAGGAAGGCCTGGAATGGGTGATTGCACCCCCGCACCGCGTGGCGCCCGGCGGGGAGATTCGGGTGCGGGTGCGTGTGACGGATGAGAACGGGCGGCCCGCATCGGGACGGCGGGTGGATGTGGCCCGCTTCGTGCATACGAAATGGAATGAATGGCATGCGCTGCTCACGACGGATGAGCAGGGGCTGGCCGAAGCCGGGATTCCTAATCCGGAGGAGAAAGGTATTCTTTCCGTGGCGGTGGCCGTGCGCCAGGCCGATGGAACGCCCGTGTCAGCCTGCCTTTATGAAACGGTGATGATGGAAGAGGAAGGGGCGGCTCCGTAGTTGTTTTTCCAATCATTGGAACTTTTTGAGGTGATTTTTCCAATCGTTGGAACTTTTTCAGGCGATTTTTCCAATCGTTGGAACTTTTGGAGACCGTTTTTCCAATCATTGGAAACTTTTTGATCATCAAATTTTACAGACAACGTCGGGGGATACGGTGTAGAAAGCGGTCGTTTTTTTATGTTTAAACGAGGGATGACATCATGCAGATAGAAAATGAGTGGATTGCGGATTTAGGGTATTACGAGCCGGGCAAACCGATCGAGGAGGTGGCGCGGGAACTGGGTTTTGATTGTGTGGATGAAATTTGCAAGTTGGCCTCGAACGAGAATTCGCTGGGTCCTTCTCCGCTGGCGGTGAAGGCGATGAAGCAGGTGGCGGGAAAAATGCATTTTTATCCGGACGGTGGTTCGCATTATCTGAGGGAAAAACTGGCGACGCAGCTGCGGGTTCATCTGGAGGAAGTGATCGTGGGCAATGGCAGCAATGAGCTGCTGGAAATGATCGCGAGCGTTTATTTGAGCAAGGGCATGAATATCGTGATGGCGGATCGTGCGTTTGTGGTGTATCGGCTGGCGGCGGCGGCGCGTCAGGCGGTG
The DNA here is from genome assembly GCA_028708815.1 of Kiritimatiellia bacterium. GTDB lineage: Bacteria > Verrucomicrobiota > Kiritimatiellia > RZYC01 > RZYC01 > JAQVYB01. Next base: position 17,723 of record JAQVYB010000014.1, read on the forward strand.
GCGAAGGCGGTGCCGATGAAGGCGTATCGGCATGATCTGGATGCGATGCTCGATGCGATTGATGAACAGACGCGAATTGTGTTCATTGCGAATCCGAACAATCCGACGGGTACGGTTCTTGAGGCGGAGGAGTTGGATGGATTCATGCGGCGGGTGCCGGATCATGTGGCGGTGGTGTTTGACGAGGCGTATATCGAGTTGCTGGCGCCGGAGGAACAGCCGGATATGATTCAGTATGTGCGGTCGCGTCCGCATGTGTATGTGCTGCGTACGTTTTCGAAGGCGTATGGTCTGGCGGGTCTGCGGGTGGGCTATGGCATTGCCGGAAAGCGGGAGATCGAGTTGTTGAACCGGGTGCGTCAACCGTTTAATGTGAATGCGATGGGGCAGGCGGCGGCGCTGGCGGCACTGGATGATGTGGCGCATGTGGAAAAGACGCGCCTCATGGTGAAGGAAGGGCTGGCTTTCCTGGAACAGAGTTTTGGGGAGATGAAGCTGGAGTATGTTCCGTCGCGGGCGAATTTTATGCTGGTGAAGGTGGGCGAGGGGCGCCGCGTGTTCGAGGCGTTGCAGCGCAAGAAGGTGATTGTGCGTCCGGTGGCGGGCTATGCGATGCCGGAATGGATTCGGGTGACGGTGGGTACGGCGCATGAAAATAAACGATTGATTCATGCGATGAAGGAATTGATGCAGGAAGGGATCATATTGACATGATTATTGTATTGAAACAGGACGCTACCGAGGCGCAGATCGAACACATCCTGGAGAAGATACGGGAATGGGGGCTGACTCCGAGCCTGAGCCGGGGCGAGGAGCGCTCGATTATCGGGGTGATCGGCAATGAATCGATTCTTCGGGTGAAGCCGGTGGATGTGTTTCCGGGCGTGGATTATACGATGAACGTGGTCAAGCCGTACAAGCTGGCGAATGCGGCGTTTCATCCGGCCCGTACGGTGATTGAACTGCCTGCGCTGAAGGGCGCCCCGCCGGTGCGCATCGGCGGGAATGACTTGGTGGTGATGGCGGGTCCGTGTGCGGTGGAGAGCCGTGAAGGTCTGCTGGAGGTGGCGCAATGCGTGAAGGAGGCCGGTGCAACGGTGTTGCGTGCGGGCGCATTCAAGCCGCGAACATCGCCGTATGCTTTTCAGGGAATGGGCGTCAAGGGACTGGCGATTCTGGCGGAGGCACGCGAGAAGTACGGGTTGCATATTGTGTCGGAAGTGATGGACACGCGGGATGTGGAGATGATTGCGGAGATGTGCGACATCATTCAGATCGGCGCACGCAATATGCAGAATTTTAATTTGCTGAAGGTGGTGGGACGCTGCGATAAGCCGGTGATGATCAAGCGTGGGCTTTCGAGTACGATTCAGGAACTGTTGATGAGCGCGGAGTATGTGATGAGTCAGGGCAATCACCGGGTGATACTGTGTGAGCGCGGTATTCGGACGTTTGAGCCTATGACGCGCAACACGCTGGATTTGAGTGCCGTTCCGGTGCTGAACCGCGAGAGTCATTTGCCGGTGATTGTGGACCCGAGCCACGGAACGGGGCACTGGGATTTGGTGAGCCCGATGGCGTGTGCGGCGGTCGCGGCGGGCACCGACGGGGTGATGGTGGAGGTGCATCCGCGCCCGGAAGAGGCGTTCTCGGACGGATCGCAATCGTTGCTGCCTGAGAAATTCCGCTTGATGATGAAGCAGATGCGGGCCATTGCGGGAGCGGTGGGTAAAACGATGTAGGAAGGACGGCACGAATAACTCGAGCGAATGTGGAATCATGCATGCAGAAAAGAAAATAGCCATACTGGGACTCGGATTGATGGGTGGCTCGTTGGGTCTGGCTCTGAAGGGTCGAGGCTACGGCGGGTGTGTGCAGGGATATGCCCGGCGTGCTGAAACGGTGCGCCATGCGCTGGAACACGGGCTGTGTGATCACGCGGGATCAGAGGCTCCTGAGGCTGTGGCGGATGCGGATTTGGTGGTGGTGTGCGTGCCGGTGCTTTCTATTCCGTCGTTGATACGCGAGGTGCGCGGGGCGCTGAAACCTGGGGCGGTGATTACGGATGTGGGCAGTACCAAGGCCTGGCTTCATGCGGAAGTGGAAAAGATACTCGATGGAACGAAGGTTTCGTTTGTGGGCAGCCACCCGGTCGCCGGCTCGGAGAAGAGCGGCGCGGAAGCCGCCCGCTCGGATCTTTATGCCGGTGCCCGATGCGTTTTGACGGGGAACGAGGCGACGCCCGAACCGGCGATGCTTCGGGTGGCGACGCTCTGGAATTTTGCGGGTTGCCGGGTCTCGGTGATGGACCCGGAATCACATGATCGGATGCTGGCACGGACCAGTCATTTGCCGCATCTGCTTTCCTCGGCGTTGGCTATGGCGGTGTCGCGACCGGATGGCGGGGCTCCGGAAGCGGATTTCTGCGGGCCAGGATATCGCAGTATGACGCGCCTGGCCTGCGGGTCGCCCGGGATGTGGCGGGATATTTTCGAGAGCAACCGTTCCAATCTGCTGCATGAGATGGAGGCGATTCGGTCGGATTTGGCGCAACTGCACGGGTTGATCGAGCGGAACGAGATGGACGCACTGGAGCGGTATCTGCGGCAGGCGGGGGAACTTCGCCGTCACTTGGTGTCGGAGCAGCAGGCGGATGGCAGTGATGAATAAATCGAAGGCCATACGGGTGGCGCCCGGCTTGACGTGTGGGGTCTATCGCATGTCGGTTCCGGGGGATAAAAGTATTTCGCAGCGGGTGGCGTTGCTGGCCGGTCTGGCGCGTGGCGAATCGGTGGTGACCGGCTATCTGCGCGGAGAGGATTGCCTGAACACCCTGCGGGCGATGGAACGACTTGGCGCGCGCGTGCGCGATACCGGCGAAACGTTGATTATTGAAGGCACGGGGAACGCACTTGTTCAGCCGAACAACCCGCTGAACCTGGGCAATTCGGGTACAGGTACTCGGCTGTTGGCCGGATTGCTGGCGGGATTTCCGCTTTCGGTTACGTTGACCGGTGATTCCTCGCTCTGTTCGCGCCCCATGCGGCGTATTCAGGAGCCGTTGGAGCAGATGGGCGCGACCGTGCGGCTGACGGGCGAAAAGGGTACCGCGCCGATTTTCATTCAGGGAGGAGCCCTCAAGGGAATTACGTATCGGATGCCGATGCCGTCGGCACAGGTGAAATCCTGTGTGTTGCTGGCCGGTCTCTTTGCCGAAGGGCGGACGGTTCTGCTCGAACCGGCAAAAAGCCGCGATCATACCGAGCGGCTTTTTCGTACCCTGGGCGTCCCGTTGGAAATGACGGACGGCCGTTTGGAATTGGAAGGCTTTGGCACGAAAGGCCCGGATTTGCGGGGATTTACGATACGTATTCCGGGGGATATTTCGTCGGCGGCGTTTTGTTTGGTGGCGGCGGCTTGTACGCCGGGCCTTCGGCTGACGATCGAGGGGGTGGGATTGAATCCCGGACGGGAGGCCATCCTTTCGGTGTTGCATCGAATGGGCGCTTCGGTGGTGATTACCCCGCGTGACGGTGCGGGAGAGGAACCGATGGGCGATTTGACGGTGGAGGGAGGAACGCTGCAAGGTACAGAAATTGGTGGACCGGAAATACCGTCTTTGATAGATGAGTTACCGATTCTGGCGGTGGCGGGCGCATTGGCGTCGGGCGAAACGGTGATTCGTGACGCCGGTGAGTTGCGGTTCAAGGAGTCGGATCGGATTGCGGTGATGGTGCGGCATCTGACGGCCATGGGTGTGCAGGTGAGCGAGACGACGGATGGTATGGTGATTCAGGGCGGTACGCCGATTCGCGGCGGTGTGGAACTCGATGCGCACGGCGACCACCGCATCGCGATGTCGATGGCAGTGATGGCGTTGTTCGCGGAGGAACCGGTGACGCTGAGACAAGTGGAATGCGTGAGTACTTCGTACCCGGCATTCTGGAATGATTTAAAACGATTGGGAGCACAAGTGCATGAAACCGAATGAAGGATTGGTAATCGCGATTGATGGGCCGTCGGCCTCCGGGAAGTCCACGGTCTCTCGTCAGGTGGCCCAGGCGTTGGCCTTTATTTATGTGGACTCGGGTTCGCTCTATCGCGGGATGACGTGGAAGGCCGTGCAGAGCGGCGTGGATGTACGCGATGCCGAGGCGGTCGTTCGGATGATGAACGAATCGAAATGGGAATTTTTCATTGAAGAACGCGTGGTTTATTTTCAGATTGACGGCGTGGACCCGCGCGATTTTCTGCGCAAGGAGGCGGTTCGTGAGCGGGTTTCAGATGTGGCGGCCATTCCGGAAGTGCGCCGCTTTATTGTGGCACGCCTGCGGGAGATGAGTGACTTCGGTTCGATTGTGATGGAAGGCCGCGACATTGGATCGGTGGTTTTTCCGGAAACGTCATGGAAATACTATCTGGATGCGGATCCGGAAGAGCGCGCGCGGCGGCGATTCAAGGAATTGCAGGTTTCGGAGAGTGCGGCCTGTGTGCAGAGCGTGAAAGATTCGCTGCTTCGGCGGGATCACAAGGATACGACCCGCGCCACGGCGCCGCTGCAGATTGCCCTGGGCGCCAAAGTGGTGAACACCACCAACATGGGCATTGACGATGTCGTCCAAATGATTGTGTCGGAAGTGAACCGTTCCAACGGATGAAATGAAAAAGCTGCATCTATTTTACTGGCTGGCGGTTTATACGGTACGACTGTGGGCGGCCGTTTGGTTTCGGATTGACTATATCGGGCGCGGAAACATACCCAAAGAAGGTGGCTGCATCATTGCGGCCAATCATGTGAGCTTTCTGGACCCGCCGTTGATCGGCGTTGGCGTGGCCACCTGCCGGATCATCCGTTTTGTGGCCCGTGCGACCTTACGGAATAGCCGGATGGCAAACTGGATTTTTGATCATTTGCTGACGATCCCGCTCGATCGCACCAAAGGTGATTTGAAGGCGATGCGTACGGTACTCGGCCATCTGGCGCAGGGAGAAGTCGTGGCACTGTTTCCCGAAGGGACCCGCTCGGAAGACGGGAACCTTCAGCAGGCCAAGGCAGGGATCGGATTTATGATTGTCAAGGCGGGGGTGCCGGTGGTGCCCACGCGTATCGAAGGAAGCTTTGAGGCGTATCCGCGCGGTGCGCGTTTCATCCGTCCACGCAAAATCCGGGTCACTTTCGGCAAGCCGGTCCAGCCCGAAGAGATCAAGAAGCTTGGTGACGGAAAAGAAGTGTATGGTCTGGCCGGAGACCACATCATGCGTCGTATCGGGGAACTGGCCCCCGGGGTGAAGTCGTCTTTTTAACGTCCAGACACGCGAAAAGCGGCGCAAAACAATAGTCCCTGGAAAGATTGATCTGTGGGCGCCTAACCGTTATATTTTCACGCCAGAAGGAGGACGGATTCATGCGCGTATCAATCGGACAAAAAGGCCTCTTAATCGGGGTGCTGGCGGTTTGGGCATTGGTTTGGCAGGCGTCGGCTCAGGATCAAACGGACTTTGACCGGCTTCTCGATTCTCTACCGTATGAGGCTCAGGTCACGGATCAGGCGGGCGTTCTTTCCATAGAGGATCGGGACACTCTCGAAAAGAAGTTGACTGACTATCGGCTGGAGAGCGGCAATGAAGTGGCCGTGGCGCTCATCTCTTCGTTGCAGGGTGGCCAGATTGATGATTTCGGCAATAAGTTGTTTGCAAAGTGGGAGCTGGGCGATGCCGATAAAGACAATGGGTTGCTGGTGCTGGCGGCCATTGAAGACCGCAAGATGCGCATCGAAGTCGGGTATGGACTGGAAGGGGTGCTGCCCGATGCGGCGTGCGGAAGGATTCGCGATCAATATCTTGCGCCGGCATTCCGCGAGGGAAAGTATGCCAAGGGGCTGAACGATGCCGTGGATGCCTTCATTCGGGCCATTGGTGGAACGGATGCGGAAGGTTCGGAATCCGAGGACGGAGCGCCGGTGGTGGTTCAGCCCATTTCCGGAGGGGGAAAACTCCTGATTATGCTTTTTTTTGTGGTTGTGGTCGTGGTGATCATTGTGCTGGGCAACAAATTCGGAGGGCGAACCGGAGGGGGTTCGTCGTCGGGCGGAAGCCGCAGCGGGGGGTCGTCGTCGTCGGGTTCTTCTGGATTCAGCGGAGGCGGGGGTGGAAGTTCCGGAGGCGGGGGCGCAAGCGGAAGTTGGTGAGTGTTTTCATGGCGTGACCATGAAGGATTGAATAAGCGAACGAAAGGAGAATCAAAATGGGCAAGGGATGTCTGATTGCAGGTGGTGTGGTGGTGGTGATCGGGTTGATCATCGTATCGTCGCTGATGGGTATGTATAATGGGCTGATCGGGCAGGATGAAAACTGCAACAAGGCCTGGGCGAACGTGGAAACGGTGTTGCAGCGGCGCTTTGATCTGATTCCGAATCTGGTGAATACGGTCAAGGGCTATGCTTCGCATGAAAAGGAATTGCTGGAAGAAGTGACGCGCCTGCGCAGCCAGTGGGGCGAAGCGAAAACACAGAATCAGAAGGCTCAGGCCGGCTCGCTGCTGGATGGGGCGCTCGGTAAGTTGATGGTGGTGATGGAAAATTATCCGGACTTGAAGGCGAATCAGAATTTCATCGCTCTTCAGGATGAACTGGCGGGTACGGAGAATCGTATCTCGGTGGAACGGCAGCGTTACAACGAGGCGGTGCAGTCATACAACACGGCCATCCGGTCGTTTCCAAATGTGATTCTGGCAGGCTTTATGGGATTGGAAAAGCGGACGCCGTTTGAAGCGCAGCAGGGCGCGGAAAAAGCGCCGGAGGTTACATTCTGAATCGGTTCGTGAAGATTCCAGGCGGCATTGGAGCCCGGGTGACGGGCAGCGTGCGTCAGATCAGTCACGTCCTGAGTTTGGCGGGCGCGGTGGTCTGGGCGGCGCTTCATCCCCGTTATTGGCCGGGCACGGTACGTAATGTACTGGCCCGGCAGGTGCTCTTTACGGGGGTGGATGCCACGCGATTCATCGCGCTTTCCGGAATGATCTGCGGTATCACGGTGGTGATGCAGGCACAGGTTTGGCTGACGCGCTTTGGGCAGACGCGTATGCTGGGTCCAATCCTGGTGGCCTTGGTGGTACGGGAACTGGCCCCGCTGCTGACGAATCTGATCGTGTTGGGACGCAGCGGCACGGCGGTGGCGTCGGAATTGGCGAGCATGCGGGTCAGTCAGCAGATTCGTTTGCTGGATTCGCAGGGGGTGGACCCGTTCATTTATCTGGTGATGCCGCGCGCGGTTGGATTGGCCGTTTCGGTGTTTTGCCTGACGATTGTTTTCATTACGGTGAGCTTGGTCACTGGTTTTTTGACGGCGGTGCTGGCGGGGGCGGGGCAGGCGGGTCCCATGCAGTTCATTCAGCAGGTGGCGCAGGCGCTCCAACCGGTGGATGTGGTGGTGATACTGGGAAAAACCCTGGCGCCGGGTATTCTGATGGGCGTGATCTGCTGTGAGGCCGGGCTTTCGGTCAGTCGCGATCTGGCGGAAATTCCTCAGGCAACCACGCTGGGTCAGGTTCGCTCGTTGATGGCGGTTTTTTTGGCTTTTTTAGTGGTTTCGGTGCTGGTGTATGTGTGATGTATGAACGCTCTGCTTGAATTTAACAAGGTAACGATTGGGCCGGAAGAGTACGACGGCGGCTTAACGGATGTTACGTTTGCGCTGCATTCCGGCGAGGTGATGCTTGTTCTGGCGGAGGCGCGGCATGTGAATCTTCCCTTGTTCGATGCGGCGCAGGGGTTGGTTCTTCCGGAGTTGGGAAATGTGTTGTACGACGGAACGGATTGGTCGGTCATGCCGCCGGATGAGCAGGCGGTTCGGCGCGCAGGGATGGGCCGGATTTATGGAATCCAAGGTGCCTGGGTGAGTAATCTGGATATGGATGAAAACATCACGTTGCGTGTTCGAAACCGTGCCCTGCTGCCGGACACGGCTGTTTATGAGGAGGCGCGGGCGCTGGCGTTGGAATTGGGGCTCGATGAACTGCCGGGCAGACGCCCCCCTCATTATTCCAGGGAAATTCGTCAGATCAGTCAATGTGTGCGGGCATTGTTGGATGAACCGAAGCTGCTGCTGGCGGAATGTGCTCTGCATTCGATGCATGTGGAGGCGCAGGAGAGATTCATGCGCATTCTGCATAAACGGCTGGAGGCGGGGTTGGCCTTGATATGGCTTACGGCTAACGAGCGGGAACGGGAACTTTTTGAAAACAATGCGGTCTGCTTTCGTTACGAGGACGGCATGCTGAAGGAAACCGGGAGTCAGGTATGAATAAAAAACCGTTCAAGTTCAGATATGTGAATGAAATTGTGGGTTCGTTTGTCCTGCTGATTGTGGTGCTGCTGATCGCCGCCGTGGTACTGATTGGACATGCGCAGGAGTGGTTTGTGCCTCGGCACGAGGTGTATATCCGGTTTCCGACGCGCGGCAGCGCAGGCCTGAAAAAGGGCGCGGATGTGGAGATTATGGAAACCCAGGCGGGGCGTCTCGAACGAATCATCATCAATGAAGACGGAAGCATGGAAGGAAAAATTCTCATTACCGGCAATTTCATGAATTACATCCGTATGGATTCGGAGGCGATCATCAAGAAACGTTTTGCGGTGGCGGGGGATTCCTTCATTGAGATTACACGCGGCACCAATGAAGCGCCCGCGGAAAGTAAAATTTACATTCCCTGCCGGAAGGATGAGGATTTGACCGAGATGGTCCAGGAAATCATGCAGCAGGTGCAGGATGCGGTGATTCCGTTTGTGGAGAAGGTGGAGGCGATTCTAACTGCGTATGAAGCGGTGGCGACGAATGTGAACAATCCGGCAGGCCCGATCCAGCAGTCGCTCCTCTCGGTGCAGCGCATCATGGCGGATCTGGAGGCGGGGAAAGGTCCGGCAGGCCTGCTGCTGCGTGATCCGGAAATGTCGGCCCAGTTGCAGGAAACCGTTGGCTCGCTGCAAAAACTCGCGAATGATTTGGTGGTGATCGGTGAAGATGTGAAAGCCATCAGCGCGACGGCGAATGCCACCGCGCAGGAACAACTGCCGCAACTGACAAGGGAGACCGCGGAGACGATCGAAGAATCCCGCAAGCTGATTGAAGGGATTCAGCGCCATTGGTTGATTCGGGGAAGCATGGAGAAAACCGCTACGCCGGAGCGACTCGCTCCGGATGAATTCAACGACTATTCCACAGGAGCAGTGCAATGAAGAGCGAACAGGCAAAACAGTGGCTGAGCGGATTGGTGCTGTGGGGCTTCGGACTTATGCTCTGCGGCTGCGGGACAACGCGACCGGTGGGTGATGAGCGGTACCTGACCCTGATGGAACGGGGCGGTCGGGCGTATGCAGGGGGGCGGGACGATACCGCCGCATCGGAATATGAAGCGGCCTTTCAGCGTGCTCTGGGGATTGGTGATGCGCGTTCGGCGGGGGATGCCGCATACAATCAGGCCCTGATTCAGGCGCGGAAAGCCGATTATGAAAAGGCGCTGCAGACCTTGTCGTCCGGCATGGCCTGTGTGCGGTCGGATGGTGGCACGGTGGGCTGGGATATGGAGTTGCTGGAAGCGAAAATTCTTTCGGCGCTGGGGCGGGATTCGGAGGCGCTGCAGGCGCTGGATCGTGCGGCTTTAGCGCCAGGGAGCGATGCGGCGGGCGTACGTGAGCAGCTTGATCTGTGCCGGGCGCAACTTGAGTGGAAGTTGGGAGGGGCCGAAGAGAGCGAACGGATTCTGAACGAATTGATGAAAAAAAATGTGGAAGGAAACACTCGTCTGAGCGCGGGGTGTTATCGGCTTCGGGGCGACCTGGGCGCTGCCAAGGGGATGAACCGCGATGCCGCTGCTGATTATGCAAAGGCGGTGGCGCTGTATAAAACGGCTAACGACTATGGAGACATGGTCGATACCATGAGCCAGGTGGCCACGGCCTATGGCCAGGCAGGTGCGTGGAACGAGGCCGGAGATTACGCCCTGCGTGCGGCGTTGGTCTTTTATGGTCAGCATCGCTATGTGGACGCGCTGAAGGCGATTGAACAGAGCTTGCAGATGGCGCAAAAGAGCGGGGACGCGGAACTGGAGAGCAGTGCCGAAACCCTGTTTGGGTTGATCAAACAAAAGGTTTCCGGAACAAAGGAGGAGCAGTGATGAAGAAATGGAAGGTTGCGGCGGGTGTGCTGGTGCTGTCGGTGTGCGGCGTCTATGCGTCCGGGCAGTCGATGAGCGTGCAGGTGAAGGAAACCGTGCTTCGGGACAAGCCCTCTTTTCTGGGGGCAACCGTGGCGAAGCTTTCGTACGGTGATCAGGTGACGGTCACTGAAGAGAAATCCGGCTGGAGTCAGGCAGGCGCGGACGGGGTTCAAGGGTGGGTGCACACCTCGGCGTTGACCCGTAAAAAAATTACTCCGGTGGCGGGTGGCGGTCAGGTCGGCACGGTGGCATCGGGTGATGAGCTGGCGCTGGCGGGCAAGGGCTTCAGTAAGGAAGTGGAAGCAGAATACAAGGCCCAAAACAAGGAAGTGGATTTCACGGAAGTGGATGTTATGGAGAAAATAGTGATTCCCGAGCAGGAGATGCGTCAGTTTCTCGCGGAAGGGGATGTGGCGACAGGCAAAGGAGGTGCGATGTGAAAAAACACAGGATCCTTTTTTTGTTTGGATTGACGGCCTCTTCGTTGCTGCTCTTCACGGCGTGTGAAACGCTGAATCAAATGACGGAAATGGGGACCTCCATTGCGGTGGCATCGGGTGCGATCAAGGAGGAAGATGCCCAATCGATCAATAAATCGGTCAGCGCGGTGGCAAAGACCTTCGAGGACATCACGCCGGAGCAGGAGTATTACATTGGGCGTTCGGTGGCGGCGACGCTGCTCGGGCAGTACAAACCCTATGACGACGGGGTGCTCACGCATTATGTCAACGTGCTCGGCCAGACCCTCTCGCGTGCATCCGGCAAGCCGGAGACCTTCGGCGGGTACCATTTTCTGGTGCTGGATACCGATGAGGTCAATGCCTTTGCCGCTCCAGGCGGCCTCATACTGGTTTCACGTGGCTTGTTAAAATGTTGTAAAACAGAGGATGAACTGGCGTCCGTGCTGGCGCATGAGGTGGGTCATGTGCAGAATGAGGACGGTCTGCGCGCCATCAGCAAGAGTCGCCTGACTTCGGCCTTGACCATCCTGGCCACCGAGAGCGCGAAGGGACTCGGCGGCGAGCAGCTTGCGGAGGTGACCAAGGCGTTTGAAGGGTCGATTAACGATGTCACACAGACCTTGGTGGTGAACGGTTACTCGCGGCGGCAGGAATATCAGGCGGATGCGGCGGCTGTTCAGATTATGGAGTCCGTGGGCTATGATCCGAATGCGCTGATTGCCATGCTCTCGGAAATGAAAAAACAGATTCACGGCGATAGTCCGGGATTTGCCAAGACGCATCCCTCGCCGGATGATCGCATTGAAGCGGTGCGTTCACAGATCAAGTTATCCCCGCGTCCGGCGCCGAAAGAGCGGCAGAAACGTTTTGAGACGGCTACGGCCAGCCTGCGATAACCCACGATTGAAACGGAATGATGAAGGCGGAGACCAAAAAGAAGTGGCTGTACGGGGTACTCTGCGGAAGCGGGGCGGCGCTGATCAGTCTGTCGCTCTGGTTTTTCGGGGCGTTGGATGCGGTTGAGAATGTGACCTGGGCATGGCGTGTGCGTATGTTCGGGCGCAACTCGGAGTCGGCGGCGAAAATCAAGCTGGTGTTGTTGGATCAGCCGTCGCTGGATTGGGCGGCAAACACGTTGAGCGTGTCGTGGCCCTGGCCGCGTGAAATGTATGTTCCGCTGCTTCAGTTTATGCAGCGTGCGGGCGCGGCGAGCGTGTCGTTTGACGTGCTCTATACCGAGCCTTCGGCCTATTCCGTGAGCGACGACGAAGCGCTTGGAGAGGCGATGCGCAATACGACCAATCTGGTGGCGGCGGTGTTTCTCGGTGATCGTTCGGGCGGGAGCGAGACTTGGCCGCCGGACATTTTGCAACGCGCCTGGAAGGTGCAGGTGTCGGATCTTACGCCCAGACGCGTGCGGCGCTTGAACAAGAGTCATGCCACGTTTCCGATTTCCGAAGTGGCCACCAACGCCGCCTTGTTGGGCAATGTACGCGATATGCCTGATTCCGACGGGGTGTTCCGTCGCGCCTCGCCGCTGAATCGGTTCGATGGGCGCTATGTGCCTTCGCTCGGTTTGGCGGCATATCTGCTCACGCATCCGGATGCCTGGGAAACCAGCCTGGATGCCCGCCGTCTGAAACTCGGGCAGGTGAACATTCCGCTGGATTCCAAGGGGGACGTACTCCTGCATTATCGGGGGGTACGGGATCCCTATGAGCGGATACGGGCTGCGGCGGTGATTCAGTCGGAAATGAATTTGCAGGCGGGTATGGAGGCTGAACTGGACCCGAAGGTATTCAAGGATTGTCACGTCCTGTTTGGATTCAGCGCGCCGGGCTTGATGGATCAGCGGGCCACGCCGGTTTCGCGCGTTTCTCCGGGCGTGTTCATTCACGCCACACTGCTGGATAACCTGCTCGATGCGGATGCGCTGCGGGATGTGCCGCGCCATGCGGTGGTGCTCGTGGTGCTGCTGCTTTCCCTGCTGGCGGCGTTGGCGGGGTTGTTCAGTCGGTCGGCGTGGCGCAGTGCGCTTTTTTACGTGTTGTTTCTGCTTCCCGGGGTGGGGGTTGCGCTGTTGTTTTATCCGCTGGGTTACTGGTATCCACTGGTGGTGCAGGTGCTGTCGCTGCTGCTGGCGCTGACCGTGGCGGTGCTGGTGAATTATGCCACGGAGGGGCGGCAGAAACAGTTTATCAAGCGTGCCTTTCAGCACTATTTGAGTCGCGATGTGATTGAAAATATTCTCAACGATCCGGGGCGCTTGAAGCTTGGTGGCGAACGCAAGGTGCTCACGATTTTCTTTTCCGACATCCAGGGATTTTCCACCATTTCCGAGCGGATGAATCCGCAGGAACTGACCGCCTTTCTCAATGAGTACCTGTCGGAAATGACCGATATTATTTTTCAGGAGGGCGGCACGCTCGATAAATACGAGGGTGATGCCATTATCGCTTTTTGGAATGCGCCGATGGATCAGCATGATCACGCCCTGCGCGGATGCCGTGCGGCGTTGCGTTGTGCCAACCGCCTCGAAGAGCTGCGTGCGGATTTCGCAAAGCGGTACGGCTCGCCACTCTATGCGCGTATCGGCATGCACACGGGCGAGGTGGTGGTGGGGAATATGGGGTCGAAAGAGCGTTTCGATTATACGGTGCTGGGCGATGCGGCCAATCTGGCCTCTCGTCTTGAGGGTGCGAACAAAGCCTTCGGAACGTATATCATGGTTTCCGGCGAAACCTGGTCGGCAGTGGAGGGGCAACTGAGTGCGCGGCAAATCGGAAGAATACGGGTGGTCGGGCGCAAAACGCCGGTAAATGTGTATGAACTGCTGACGTTGAATCCGAACGAACGGCCGGACTGGGTTCGGACCTTCGAAGAAGGGCTCGTATGCGTTTTTTCCAATGATTGGAAAAATGCGATGGAAAAGTTCCAATCATTGGAAAAAGATCCGCCGGCCGCGAAGTATCTGGCACGCTGCCGTGAGGCGTTGAAGGGTAGTGATTGGGACGGCGTTTGGAATCTGACGGAGAAATAAATGCAAATCACATTGGGCGGTGTGCGTGGTACGGCGGTGGTGACGAATCCGGCCTTTCGCGAGTTCGGAGGTGATACCACCTGTTTCTACATTGTGGGGCGTGACGGGGAAGAAATACTGATCGATTTCGGATCGGGCCTCAACGGCATGCGCGACCGATTGAGCCAATCCGATAGGCCGATGCTGGCGTTGATGACGCATTATCATCTTGATCATCTGGCGGAATTTCCGGTGTTTCCTAGGATATACCGTCCCGGCGCCCCGTTGCACATTGTCGGTCCGTCGTTGAACGGCAAGGAGGTGAAGGATGTTTTCGCGCAAATCATGGCGGCCCCGTTCTGGCCTCAGCAAATTGAGATGCTGCGTGGGGAACTGACGTTCGAGGCGCTGGGGACGTATCATCGCGAGGCCGTGATGACGTATGGCGGATTAGAGGTGCGTTGGTGTCCGGTGCATCATCCGGGTGGTTGCGTGGCGTACCGCGTGGATGAGCCGGCGACCGGGCATAGCCTGCTTGTTGCGACAGATATTGAGTGGCCGCTTTCCACAAAGGAGGAGCGCGATATCTTTTTGCATTTGTGTCGCACGCCGAATCCCGTAAATTGGATGGCCTTTGACGGGCATTGTACACCGGAGAATTATCCGGCGCATGTGAACTGGGGACACAGTACCTGGCAGGATGGGGTGGCGATTGCGAGAGAGACCGGCATTCAACAGCTCGTGATTATTCATCACGCGCCGGAATTGGATGATGCCGCGCTGCGCGAATTGGAACGTAAGATGCGGGAGGAATGCCCGGGGGCGGTGTTGGGACGGCAGGGTGAGCGGTATGAAGGAGCGGAGAAGGTGAATCCATGAACAGTATGACGTTTTATCTGGTGGAGGGATCGCTGGCGCTGGCATTGGTTTCTCTGGCGTTTTTTATTGCGCGCCGGATTCGTTTGAAATCCGGCGAACGGCTTACGGCGAATGTGCGGAAGAAAGTCTGGTTTCGAGGTTTTTTGTACCCGGTGGCGCTGCCGGCTTTAGTGCTGGTCTTTTCTTACGCTGCGGCCTGGTTGGCCGCTCATTGTCCAGGGGCGTGTGCCGCATGGATGGAGCATTGCCGTCTGCATTTTGAGGCCTGGCAGACTTTTTGGTGGGTGATCCTCGGGATGCGTGCGGTGGAGGGGGGCTGTGTTTCCTTTTTCTGGTTTCGCGGGAAAGCGTTTCCGGTTCCTTCGCTTATTGTTTCCATTGTGCGTACGGTGATTGCGCTGCTGGCGGCCTTTTTGGTGCTGAAGGAAGTGGCGGGTGTTAATATTGCGCCGCTGCTGGCCTCGACGGCATTGGTTACGGCTGTCATCGGTTTTGCGCTGCAGGGGGTGCTGGGAAATCTGCTCGGCGGGATGTCGCTGCATCTGGTGCGCTCGCTGGTGCCGGGCGACTGGATTCGGGTGGAGGGAATCGAAGGGGAGGTGATTGAAACAAACTGGCGGGAAACCCGGCTTCGAACGCATGACGGGCATGTGATGATTGTGCCGAACAGTACCGTTTCTTCGGCAGTGCTGAATCACATGTCGTGGCCGAATACGTTGCGTCGGCACCGCTTTGAGGTGGGTGCAAGTTATTCCGATGCGCCGGGGAATGTGATTCGGGAACTGATCGAGGCGGCGCGGGAAACGCCCAATGTGCTGGAGGAGCCGAAACCTGATGCCTTTATCACGGAATACAAGGATTTCGGTATCAATTACGTGGTGCGCTACTGGAGCAGGCGATATTATGATCGACGGGAACTGGATGGCGAGGTCGCGCGAAGAATCTGGTATCGCTTTAAACGCAAGGGCATTGAGATACCCTTCCCGATGAGCGACAAGCTGTTGAATGATTTTATGGCCGTGGTCTATCGTCAGCGCCGGGAGCCACCGGAGGAAAAAGAGGTTCTTCGTATGGCGGATGATCTGGAGCGGAGTCGGTTTTCCCGGGATCTGCTGACGGGAGTGGATGGGGTCGGCCTGCTGTGTCGTGAGGAGTATGTGGCATTGGCCCGGCATGCCCGCCGTGTCTTTTATACCACGGGCGAGGTGTTGTTCCGTCAGCGCGAAGAGGGCGACCGTTGTTATATCGTGGTGCGTGGTCTGCTCAACGGGGAGGTGGAAGGTTGTGAGAGTTCAACGCGACGGCATGTCTTTGAAATCAGGTCGGGTGCGCTGCTGGGAGAAATGAGCCTTCTCACCGGGTTGCCTCGAACCGCCACCGTGCGGGCCGTCGAAGAATGCGAATTGATCGAGTTGGATGCCGATGCCTTCACCTATTTGCTCGGGATGAAACCGGATATCCCCGAACGGTTGGCCGAGTTGGCCTCCGAACGGACGGAGGCCCTCAAGACGGAGTTGGAACGAATGAAAAATACGGATGGAACCTCTTCACACACGCTCGGAAAATCCGGGTTGCTGGATCGCTTTTTGCGAATGATCCGAACGCAGCGGAATGCTTAACGATGGAAAGTAAGAAAAAACCAGGTTCAGAGGGACGAAAAGCCGGTGCCTACCGGGGCGGCTATTGGCTGGCCGTGTTTGTTGTCTTGATTGGTCTGGGGGGAAGTTTCTATCTCTGGAACACGAAGCAACGCAGTGAAGCGGCGGGGCTGGCCGTTGCGTTTCGTGTGGAATCGGACAATGTGATCGTGAGCATACGTCGTGAGTTGAATCAGTATTTCGACGTGCTGGAATCGGTAGGGCATTTGCACAGTCTTTCGCCGGATGTCAGCGCGGATGTGTTCAACGAATTTGTACAGAAGGGCATGCTCTATCAGCAACGGATTCTGGGCGTCTTCGGATTGGCGCCGCGTATCGACGGACCGGACCGTGCGCCTTATGAGGCGGCGATGCGCCGTCAGGTGCGCCCGGATTTCAGTTTGGTGGAATGGACGGCAGATGGCTGGGCGCCGGCCAGTCGGCAGGAACTCTATTTCCCGGTTTCCTATCTTGCACCGGATATGTTTCAGGATATTCCGGTCGGTTATGATCTCCACTCGGATGCGGACAACGCACGGGCCATGCTGGAGGCGGTGGAAGGGGGGCATGGTCGTGCAGGTGGGTTGGTGCGCGGCAAGCGGGGTGCGGGGCGGATACTCTTTTCGCCCATTCAGCACCTGATGCCAGGCCTTCTCAACGGAAAGGCGAGTGGAGGGTACGCCTTCGGCTATGCATTCGCGGTCATGTATCCGGCGGAAGTGATTGATCGCATTCTGCGCAATCACACGCCGGAAGGGTTGGACGTGGAGGTACTCGAGGGCAAAGGACAAAACGTCATCCGCCTTTATCCGCCCGAATCGAAAAATCCGGTCTCAACAAACGGCTCGCTGCATGTGGAGCAGACGTTGCAGATCAACGGACTGAACTGGACGGTGGTGTGCCGTGCGTCGCGGGCGTTTATCGAACAACGGAAAACCCGTGTGCCATGGATTTATCTCGCGGGTGGATTGCTGCTCACTCTCGTGGTGGCCGGACAAATCGCGCAACTGGCCGGGCGTACGGCACGTATACGGCGCCTCGTGGCGGAGCGTACCGACGAACTGGAACAGGCCAACAGGGAACTGGAGCGGGAAATCAGACAGCGCCATGAATTGCAGCGACAGATTATCGACATCAGCACGCAGGAAAAAAAGCGGGTGGGACGGGATTTGCACGACTCCCTCGGACAGCAGTTGACCGGAATAGGACTCCTCACCAGCGCTTTGGCGAAACGGCTGGATCAAACGCAGCAGGAGGAAGGGGCGGGGCAGGCCCGGCAGATTGTCCAGCTGCTCAAAGAGGCACGCGTGGCCACGCGTCGCATGGCACACGGGCTTACGCCGGTCGAACTGGATGTCGAGGCGCTGCCCGATGCTCTCGAGAAACTCACGGCGGAAATGCAATCTTCTTCCGGCATATCCTGTGTTTTTGAATGGTGGGGCCGCCTCGAAGGTCTGAACAATGATCAGGCCGTAAATCTATACCATATCGCGCAGGAGGCGCTGAACAATGCCGTTCGCCATGCAGGTGCAACTAACATACGGGTGGAGCTGGGCGCACGACTCCTGAAGATCAGTGATGATGGAACGGGTCTGCCGAGTGAAGAGGACCGGCAGACCGGACAGGGAATCGGCTTGAAAATTATGCAGTACCGGGCGGAAACGGCGGGTGGGCGGCTGGTGGTGGAGTCGCAGTCGGGTGGAGGCGTTACGGTGGTTTGCTCGCTGGATGATGCGGAAACGAAAAGGAAGCAGCAAGAAGGTGGGGCGTGATGAAGGCAACGGTGTTTATTGTGGATGATCATTCGCTGGTGCGCCAGGGACTCGGTCTGATTATCAATCAGGAAGAGGATCTGGAGGTCGGCGGCGGGGCAGGTGATGAGGCGGAGGCGCTGGCCGCCATGATGAAGCAGCAGCCGGACGTGGCGGTGATAGATCTTTCTCTGAAGGGAGGAAGCGGCCTCGATTTGATCAAGGCCATACGCGAGCGGGGTTGGACCTTTCCCATTCTGGTGCTGTCTATGCATGACGAGGCTCTGTATGCCGAGCGGGCGCTGCGTGCGGGCGCCAATGGCTACATCATGAAGGAACAGGCCGATGAAGCGGTGCTGGATGGCCTGCGCACGGTGTTGAAGGGAGAATTGTTTGTGAGTCGCGAGGTGCAGTCGCGCATGCTTCAGCAATACATCGGTGGGCAGAAAGAACTTTCCGGCGTGGAAACGCTGAGCGACCGAGAGTTACAGGTGTTTGAACTGATTGGACAGGGACTTTCCACGCAGCAGATTGCCGACCGCCTGGAGTTGAGCGTA
The DNA here is from genome assembly GCA_028708815.1 of Kiritimatiellia bacterium. Lineage (GTDB taxonomy): Bacteria > Verrucomicrobiota > Kiritimatiellia > RZYC01 > RZYC01 > JAQVYB01. The sequence goes on from JAQVYB010000014.1 coordinate 36,240, forward strand.
AAGACCATTGAGGCGCATCGGGTGAGAATCAAAAAGAAACTCAATACCGATACCGCCTCTCAACTCATGCAGCAGGCCGTTCTCTGGGTGGATGAACATCGCTGACAGGCCGGTGGGATTTGGCCCGCGCCAATCTGAATAAGAGGACAATGAGGGCACTCGCTGTTCATCCCGGGGACCGGTTATGAGGAGGTTGCGTCCTGCGCTTCGGATTCCTTGAAGACGTTGTCGCAAATGCCCAGGAGTTCGCGGGCCTGCTCGCGCAGTTTGAATTTTTGAATTTTCCCGCTGGCGGTTTGGGGATAGTTTTTCACGAAGAAGACGTGTTTGGGGGTTTTGTAGCGGGCCATGTTGTTACGGCAGGCGAATTGGACTTCTTCTTCCGTAAGGGAGGCGCCTTCCTTGAGAATGATGAAGGCGCCGACGATTTCCCCGTATTTTGAATCGGGTATTCCGACCACCTGGACATCTCTGATTTCCGGGAGGGTGTAGAGGAATTCTTCCACTTCACGCGGGTAGATGTTCTCGCCGCCTCGGATGATCATGTCTTTGATGCGTCCGGTGATTTTGTAGTATCCGGCTTCATCGACTTCGGCAATGTCGCCGCTGTGCAGCCAGCCATCTGCATCCAGTGCGCGTGCGGTTTCTTCGGGCAGGTTGTAGTAGCCTTTCATCACGTTGTAGCCCCGACAGCAGATTTCTCCGGGCTGGTTAAATCCGACGGTTTTTCCGGTTTCCGGGTCGATGATTTTTACGTCGATGAAGGGGAGGGCCTTGCCGACGGTGGAGGATTTTATTTCGGGTGGATCATCGGTGCTGGTTTGGGTGAAGACGGGGGACGCTTCGGTGAGTCCGTAAGCGATGGTGACGTCGGTGCAGTGCATTTTGGTCATGACGTTTTTCATGGCCTCAATGGGACAGGGCGAGCCCGCCATGATGCCGGTGCGCAGGGAGGTCAGGTCAAAGAGATCGAACATGGGATGGTTCATTTCGGCGATGAACATGGTGGGTACGCCGTAGATGGCGGTGCAACGTTCCTTTTGGACCGCAGCAAGGGCCATGAGCGGATCGAATTGTTCGAGCGGAACCACGGTGGCGCCATGTGAGAGAATGGCCATGACGCCCAGCACGATGCCGAAACAGTGAAAGAGCGGGACGGGCAGGCATAGCCGATCCTCACCGGTGAATTTCTGGCGTTCGCCGATGTAATAGCCGTTGTTGAGAATATTTCGATGGGTGAGCATGACGCCTTTGGGGAATCCGGTGGTGCCGGAGGTGTATTGCATGTTGACCACGTCGTCGCAGTGGAGGGTCTTCATGCCTTCATGCAGTCGGGTCATGTCGGAATGGCGGCCCAACAGAAGGAGTTCGTTGACATTGTACATGCCGTGGTGTTTTTCCTGGCCGACGTAGAGGAGCTGCCGCAGGTGCGGAAATTCTTCCGAGCGCAGATGGCCGCGCGCGGTATGGCGTAATTCCGGGATGAGTTCATACATGATGCTCAGGTAATCCGAATCCTGATAGCGGTCAATCAGGGCGAGCATTTTCATGTCGGATTGCTTCAGGACATAGGCAATCTCATGTTGTTTGTAGAGGGTGTTGATGGTGATGAGGACGGCGCCGATTTTGGTGGCGGCGAAGAAAAAGGTCAACCAGTCAGGTACGTTTTTGGCCCAGATGCCGATGTGATCGTTTGGTCCGAGACCGATTTCCATCAGGCCGTTGGCGAGCTCATTCACGCGTTGATTGAACAGGGAATAGGACCAGCGGAGATTGCGGTCGGGATAGACGAGGAAGTCGCGGTCGGGATGGGCCTGGGTTTCGGCTTCCAGAAAATCGCCGATGGTCATGTCAGTGAAAAGCGCTTCGTGGTTCATGGCATATGATCCTTGGGCTCGTGATGGAGTCAGGCGGGGGAGTAGACGACGGCCAGGATTAAGGCATCCTGGTTGTTCATGGCATGTACGGCGTGTGGAACGACGGAGTCATAGTAGAGGCTGTCGCCCACGTTCAACTGGTATACTTCCTTGCCGTAAAGGATTTCAATCCCGCCTTTGAGGACATAGAGGAATTCTTCGCCTTCGTGACCGGAAAGCTTGATGTCGTGTGATTGGGGCGGATGAACTTCGATCAGAAAGGGTTCCATATGCCGATCACTTTTCCCGGCGGCAAGAGAATGAAAATCCAGGACACTGGCTTTTTCCGCATCGGCATTGCCGGAGAAGCGAAGCACCTGATCGGCCTGGCCCTGCCGCACGAGGGATGGTCCGGCGTGAGGGGAATCATCGAGAAACGTACCGAGGCGCACACCGAGGCCGCGCGCGATTTTGAGGAGGGGGGTGAGCGAGGGGATGAGAGCGCCCGCTTCGAGCCGTTCAATCAAGACGGTGCTGCATTGGCTTCGTTCTGCGAGTTGTTCCACGGTGAGCTTGTGCTGCTCGCGGATCAGTTTGAGTTTTTCGCCGAGGTCATTTTGTTTTTTTATCATGGTTGGTCCTCATGGTTTGTTCGCCGGGGCTGTCGGGGCGTTGGCTTTTGCCCAGGCGCATCCCGCGTCGAAAATGCTGCGATTAATCGGGATCAATTTTGGTTTTTTGGCGAAGGATTGCTCGAGTGCTGCGTGAAATCCTTTGATGGAAAGTCCAGTGATGTTCAGGGCCGCCAGCACGCCGAACATGATTGTGTTTGCGGCCTTGGGCGCCCCGTTTTCCGTGGCTAATATTCCGGCGGGCACAGCCAGGGCATTCACGGAAGAGGGCGCGTCAAAATCGCCGATCACCGCATCGTACAGGATATATCCGCCCGGGCGTACCGATTCCGCAAAGCGCTCGAGAGATGGGCGGTTCATTGCTACCAGTACGTCAGGATGATGAACCACCGGGGAACCGACGGGCGCGCCGCTGATCACCACGCCGCAGTTTGAGGTTCCTCCGCGCTGCTCGGGCCCGTAGGAGGGATACCAGGAAGTGAAGTAGCGGTCGTGACAGGCGGCCTGCGCCAGCATAATGCCGAGACTCAGTACGCCTTGCCCACCGAACCCGGCCGCCTTGATTTGTACGGGGGAGAAGTCCGGTCGGTCGAGTGCTGTTTCAGCGGTGTTGTTTTCGAGATCGAAGAGATGGTCGATGGTGTGTTTCTCGAAGAGACTGTCTTCCCGTTGAAGGGGTTCGGTGGAGGTTGTTTGGTCCCTGAAGTTTCCGAGCGGAAATTCCTTCTCCATCTGGTTGTTGATGAAGTCGGCGCTGGAGAGGGCGTCCTGCTTGAGGTTGGTGGGGCAGTTGGATAGAATTTCCACAAAGGCATAGCCTTTGGAGTCGCGCTGAATTTCGAGGGCTTTGCGGATGGCTTGTCGAGCCTTGCGGATGTGTTTGATGTCAGAGACGGAAACGCGCTCGACGAATACGGGTGCACGCAGGGTGCTGATCAGTTCGCACATGTGAAGCGGGTAGCCGGCCTGGCGGGGATCGCGCCCGGCGGGGCAGGTGCTGGTTTTTTCCCCGATTAGTGTGGTGGGGGCCATTTGGCCGCCGGTCATTCCGTAGACGGTGTTGTTCACGAAAAAAACCGCTATTTTTTCGCCCCTGTTGGCGGCTTGAAGCGTTTCGTTGAGGCCGATGGAGGCGAGGTCGCCATCGCCTTGATAGGAGATGACAACGGCGTCGTTGCGTGCGCGTGAGACGCCGGTCCCGACGGCGGGTGCGCGCCCGTGTGCCACCTGGATGTTTCCGCAGTCGAAATAGTAGTAGGCGAAGACGGCGCAACCTACCGGGCTGATGGCCACGCAGCGTTCCTGGATGCCGAGATCCACCATGGCCTCGCCGATCAGTTTATGGATAATGCCGTGTCCGCAACCGGGACAGTAGTGTGTGGCGGTGGGAGCGGAACCTCCTTTGCGGGGGAAGGTGCTGTAGATCCCTTTGCTGGAAATGATTTTTTCTTTCATGCCAATCCTTTTATGGAGTCCAGAACCTGGTCCATGGTCATTAAATTTCCACCGAGCCGTGATACAAGATGGACGGGGCGCATACAGTTGATGGCGAGCTGGAGGTCGTCGCGCATTTGGCCGTTGCTCATTTCCACGGAGATGAGCTGCATCTCATCGCGTGTGGCGCAGAGTTCACGCAGGGCGGGTGCCGGCCAGGGGAAGAGGGTGATTGGGCGAAACAGCCCCGCCTTGATGCCTTCGTCGCGGGCCTGATCGACGGCCGACTTCGCAATCCGGCTGCAAATGCCGTAGGCCACGAGGAGGATGTCGGCATCTTCGGTGCGGTAGGCCTCGTGTCGGCATTCTGATTCTTCGATGCGTTGGTATTTTTGCTGGAGGTGATTGTTGAAGGCCTCGAGCTGGTCGAAGTCGAGGAAAATGGAGGTAATCAGGTTGCCCATGGTGTCTTTATTTCCGCTGACGGCCCAGGAGTTGTCGGGGGTCGGGGTGATGGAGCGCTCGGGGAAATTGAGCGGCTCGATCATCTGGCCGAGTACGCCATCGGCCAGCAGGTAGGTCGGGGTGCGGTATTTGAAGGCAAGGTCAAAGGCGAGGATGGTCAGGTCGCACATTTCCTGAATGGAATTGGGGGCGACGACAATACTGCGGTAGTTTCCGTGTCCGCCGCCTTTGACGACCTGGTTGTAGTCGCCCTGCTCGGGGCCGATGTTGCCCAGGCCGGGACCCGCCCGGCCGACATCCACCACCACCGCCGGCAGCTCGGCGCCGGCCAGGTAGGAGATTCCC
>JAQVYB010000137.1 GCA_028708815.1 Kiritimatiellia bacterium
ATGATCGCCCTCGGCGGCATCGTCGTACGCAACGGCATCATCCTCATCGAATTCATCAAAAACCGTGCCGCCGAAGGACTCGCCCTGCACGAAGCCGTCTACGAAGCAGGCGCCGTGCGTATGCGCTCCATCCTCCTCACCGCCGGCACCACCCTGCTCGGCGCCTGGCCCATCACCATGGACCCCATCTTCAGCGGACTCGCCTGGGCCCTCATCTTCGGACTCTTCATGTTCACCGCCTTCACCCTGATTGTCATCCCGCTCACCTACTGCCTCGTCTACGGAAAGAAAACCGCCCTTCCGGAGACCAACGACAACACATAAACCCGGGCCGAGCAGGCGCTCGGCGCTCCCGGGGCCCAAAAGCGGCGACAACGAGCAAGGCGAGGCGGCACCGCTCTATTATAAGCCGACAAGCAATGCGCGGCGGCGATGAAAAAAATAAATCCGAATAACCCGGTCCATCTCGGCATTCGGGAGCGGCACGGGCCTCCGTGCCATGCAGAGCCGAAGTAGAAGCACGGCCTGCGGGTATCTTGAGTTTTTTGTCCACAGATCAGACAGATTCCGCAGATTTAGGAGGTAATATGCGGAAGAATTTGGGTGAAAATCGCTAAAAATGATCAAACCCCAACAAAAAACGCCCCAAAACCACTGAAAGACGCCCAAAATCCGCGAAAAACGTTAACAAACGCTCAAAATCGCGCAAAACAGAAAAAAAAGGCGTTAAGTCGTGGCGCATAAAGGAAAAATGAGATTGGAACTCTTCGCAGGGCCGAGCAGGCGCTCGGCGCTCCCGGGGCCCAAAAATCGACCAAAAAGAAGGGGAAAACCACTCATCCACACTAATTTTCACGAAGAGAAAAAAACAGAATCATTTTTTGTGGATTTCCAGCCGCTATTTCGATGAAAAAGGGTACTTTGGTGTCCGCAGACCACGAGGAACGATCCGCCTTCATTACATTTCGGCGTGACAGCGGACGGCTCGAAAGCTGTTTGTTTGCTTAATCTTGCACATATAGACTTCGCAGAATCACGAAAGAGCCTACCATGAAAAATAACGCCCCACTCCATCTTCGCGTCAGCCAGGTCATGCTGGATCTCGACGCCCCGCCGGAAGCCCTGCTTCCCGCCCTCGCACGCAAACTCGGCGCCGATCCCGCCGCACTCGAAAACCTTCGCATTCTCCGCCGCTCCATCGATGCGCGCACACCCCGCCGCGAACCTCCCCGCCTCTCCTTTCAGGTCAGCGTCACCTGGAACAACGCCCCATCCAAACTGCGACTGAAGGACCGCGATATCGAAATCCTGCCCCCCGCCGAAGCGTCGGAAGAAAATCCTCCCGCCGCACCCCAACACAGGTCGGGATTCGCCGCACAACCCATTGTCATCGGCGCGGGCCCCGCCGGCCTCTTTGCCGCCCTCCTCCTGGCCGAAGCAGGCGCCAAACCCCTCCTCCTCGAGCGCGGCGCCAACGCCGAAAAACGCGCACAGCAAATCGCCGCCTTCTGGCAGAATGATCAGCTCAACCCCGAAAGCAACGTCCTCTATGGCGAAGGCGGAGCAGGCCTGTTTTCCGACGGCAAACTCACCGCCCGAAGCAAAGACAAGCCGCGTGTTCGCCGCTTCCTTGCCGAACTCGTCCGCGCAGGCGCCCCTGAAGATATACTGATTGATGCACACCCCCACGTCGGAAGCGACGCCCTCCTCCGCATCATCCCCCAACTGCGCCAACGCATCCTGGAACTCGGCGGTGAAATACGCTGTGAAACACGACTCGACAACATCGAACTCCAAGACGGACGCCTCCGTGCCATCCACGCCGGCGACCAAACCATCCGCACCGATCACCTCATCCTCGCCACCGGACACAGCGCACGCGATGTCTATCACATGCTGCATGCTCGCGGCGTCCTGCTCGAACCCAAAGCCTTTGCCGTCGGCCTGCGCCTCGAACTCCCGCAAGCCGCCATTGATCGCGCTCAGTGGGGAAACTGGGCCGGCCACCCCCAACTCGGCGCCGCCTCCTTCTGGCTCACGCGCCGCGAAGAAGGCTCTCTGCGTGCCTGCTACTCCTTCTGCATGTGCCCCGGCGGCTCCGTCATCGCCTGCGCATCCGCACCCGGCGCGCTAACCACCAACGGCATGAGCAGTTCCCAACGCAACCTTCCCTTCGGCAACGCCGCCTTCCTCGTACCCGTCACCCCGAAAGACTACCCCGCCGAACAACACTCCCCCGAAAACCCACTCGCGGGATGTCTCTTTCAAGAACGCATGGAACGACGCGCCTTTGAACTCGCCGGAAACACCTACCGCCTACCGCTTATGCGGCTGAATGATTTTCTCGCACAGCGCCCCACCACCGAACTTCCCCCCGACCGCTCCTGCACGCGCGCCATACCCGCCGATTTCCGGGATATACTTCCCGTCAGCCTGCTCGAAACCCTGCGCGGAACCCTCCCCAAAATGCTCGCGCAACTCCACGGCGTACACCCGCAGGAAACCATCCTCTACGCCCCTGAAACGCGCAGCTCCAGCCCCGTCCGCATCCCCCGCGACCAATCCATGCAGTCCCTCTCCACCCCCGGCCTCTACCCCTGCGGCGAAGGTGCAGGCTATGGAGGCGGCATCGTCAGCTCCGCCCTCGACGGCATGCGCGCCGCCGAAGCCATCACCACCTGAAGCGGGTGCCCCGCAACCCAACTTTTTTCGCGAAACGCGAAAAAAGAAGGCACCCCGGGACGGGGTGCGAAATGCGATGTTCTGCGCGGACAGCCCTTTTGCTCAGGAATGACCCCGGAGGGGTCTTGGAATACAGCCCGGGGTCGAAAAACCCCGGGAACAGGAAAACAAAACCGTCTTGCGCTCCGATTACAGCCATCCAATGGGAATGCAGTCAATGGTGCGAGTTAAGGGAAAGCTGTCGGAGGAAAGCGTTGCAGGAAAAGCGCCGGATCGGTTTTGGCGAGCAAGCGCAAATTCATATCATCCAGCGTGACATATGCCCGCTCCGGCTCCCGCAAATGCTCCAGCAAGCTGGTCTTCCCCACCTGCCTCGGACCCGTAATCATCAACACCGGAAACTGCTCCGCCGCCTCGCGACACGCCGCCTCCAACACCCGATGAGAATACTCAGTGATTCGTCTATTTGTCATGGCGATTGCAAGATAGTCGAATAGCCCGGGGTGCATCAATCATGATATTGCGCAATTCCAATGATCTCTGTTAATCCTGTCTAAAGTGGGCCCACCCGAAACCCAACTTTTTTCGCGAAGCGCGAAAAAAGCAGGCACCCCGGGATGGGGTGCGAAATGCGATGTTCTGCGCGGACAGCCCTTTTGCTCAGGAATGACCCCGGAGGGGTCTTGGAATACAGCCCGGGGTCGAATGACCCTGGGAATAGGAAAACAAAACAACTCAAGCGCCCCGGACAAGGTGACTCCAGTTGTTTCAAATCCACTTCGGCCTGATGGGAACCTTTGCAAAGAAACTGAAGGATAATATTTTCTTTGTGTTTCAAATCCACTTCGGTCTGATGGGAACCTCACGCTGCTAAATTCTATCCGGGGCGCGCGTTCAGTTTCAAATCCACTTCGGTCTGATGGGAACAGCATGTGTTGTATGCCGCTCATTACAGCTTCACAAAGTTTCAAATCCACTTCGGTCTGATGGGAACGATGTATGTCGGGATTTGGATGTTGCGTCAGATAAGTTTCAAATCCACTTCGGTCTGATGGGAACGCCATACTCAATGCGCTTGAATCCCTTATCGCCAACTTTCAAATCCACTTCGGTCTGATGGGAACCACCGAATCACCGACTAACCCGTAGGCCGCATCTGCTTCCTTTCAAATCCACTTCGGTCTGATGGGAACTTCAATATCGCGTTCAGGACGAGACGCTACATAATTAGTTTCAAATCCACTTCGGTCTGATGGGAACAAACTGCGGTCCATGATTTCTGGGATTGAAGGCGAAGGTTTCAAATCCACTTCGGTCTGATGGGAACCCTGGCTGAAAGAGCAGCCCAAGGCCGTGCAGCGTAGTTTCAAATCCACTTCGGTCTGATGGGAACCCGACAACGGGAGGTTTCTCGGGGCACTTGACCTATCGTTTCAAATCCACTTCGGTCTGATGGGAACCAATATACCCGGCTTTCCTTAGGAATAAAAATGAAAGTTTCAAATCCACTTCGGTCTGATGGGAACGTTGTGGTGCAACGGGTGTGCTGGTGGTGGTGTGTGGTTTCAAATCCACTTCGGTCTGATGGGAACGAAAAATAAATCGCCACACACCCCTTGACATTATGTGGTTTCAAATCCACTTCGGTCTGATGGGAACGCCACGCGCCGACCGCGGCGCAGTTGGCAGAAATTGGTTTCAAATCCACTTCGGTCTGATGGGAACAGACGGCCGATATCACCACCAATACAGAGGACTGGGTTTCAAATCCACTTCGGTCTGATGGGAACTGGAACTCCAGGATGACGGCATCCACACCAAACAGGTTTCAAATCCACTTCGGTCTGATGGGAACCGCGGTGATGAACGATTCGGCGAAGGTGCTCAATCGTTTCAAATCCACTTCGGTCTGATGGGAACTCGGTACGTTGTGTCGGCGGATGGTACAACCCGGACGTTTCAAATCCACTTCGGTCTGATGGGAACGTGAACTGCCGCGCTCGCACGATGCGAACAAGACAGGTTTCAAATCCACTTCGGTCTGATGGGAACGCGAGGCTGACAACAAGCGGGAAACGGTGTCTAATGGTTTCAAATCCACTTCGGTCTGATGGGAACCTACCAATCCGCTGCGCCACCGCCGGCACCAGCACCGTTTCAAATCCACTTCGGTCTGATGGGAACCAATGCCTGCTTGATTAGCGTTGCGGGGGACTTGTGTTTCAAATCCACTTCGGTCTGATGGGAACCGGCTCGCTGTAGGTGCTCGCGTCAAAGCGGTCTTCATGTTTCAAATCCACTTCGGTCTGATGGGAACCAGCGTGTCATACAGCAATAACTATGCGTCATTGCTGTTTCAAATCCACTTCGGTCTGATGGGAACGGGGGCCTTCGCGGGCCGGGGTGGTGACGGTTATAGTGTGTTTCAAATCCACTTCGGTCTGATGGGAACTACATAATTCGATTTCGATTTCGACCGGCAAGCCTTGTTTCAAATCCACTTCGGTCTGATGGGAACTGAGATTCTGCTCGGCCTTCACCCACTGCTTGGCCTGTTTCAAATCCACTTCGGTCTGATGGGAACATGAGGAAGCCCTGGAACTGACCGTGGACTGGAATGGTTTCAAATCCACTTCGGTCTGATGGGAACGCCCTCCGAATGCGCCAAGCAGAACCGGGCGGTGCTGTTTCAAATCCACTTCGGTCTGATGGGAACGTCATTCCGATCAGCCGTGAGCTCGCGGAAGAAACCAGTTTCAAATCCACTTCGGTCTGATGGGAACGGCAGCACAAAGCAAAAAAGGAGAACAAAAAATGAGGTTTCAAATCCACTTCGGTCTGATGGGAACAATCTCCAGCTCCATTAGGCGCGTTGTCATTTCTTCGTTTCAAATCCACTTCGGTCTGATGGGAACAGTTGACTGGTGGCGTGGTGAGGTTTCGGACAACTAGTTTCAAATCCACTTCGGTCTGATGGGAACCAATACCGGGTGCAGGATGAAGCGTTGCATAATTAGTTTCAAATCCACTTCGGTCTGATGGGAACCGGCACCGGCGGCACCTGGACCAGGAACACCAACTGCGTTTCAAATCCACTTCGGTCTGATGGGAACAGCGACCCATCCCTCTACTACATCTCCGATCTATCCAGTTTCAAATCCACTTCGGTCTGATGGGAACCGCGCCGAAACCGCCACCACCACTTACGACCTCACGTTTCAAATCCACTTCGGTCTGATGGGAACGATTGACAAGCGGGTTGAGGATGGGCTCGAAACGAAGGTTTCAAATCCACTTCGGTCTGATGGGAACTCAACAAGACATTGACCACGTTGTTATTTACAAAAGTTTCAAATCCACTTCGGTCTGATGGGAACTAATGCATTATCGTCGTGGGCATCGGTTGGATCAAGTTTCAAATCCACTTCGGTCTGATGGGAACCGTCAGTGCTTTCCGCGGAATCAACTTTCCATCCGGGTTTCAAATCCACTTCGGTCTGATGGGAACCCGGGAAATGTAATGCCAGGCAGTGCAGGGCAAGCGGTTTCAAATCCACTTCGGTCTGATGGGAACTTATTACCCACATGTTAAACAACAAAACAATCATCCGGTTTCAAATCCACTTCGGTCTGATGGGAACGGATGGTCTGGTGTTGCGATGATTGCATGTATATGGTTTCAAATCCACTTCGGTCTGATGGGAACGTCGCTGCATCGCTTATGGGTTGCCGCCTGCCGTTGTTTCAAATCCACTTCGGTCTGATGGGAACGTATTCATTTTGTTCTCCTTTTCTGCCTGATTGTCGTTTCAAATCCACTTCGGTCTGATGGGAACGTGATGTTTGCCGTGATTTGGATGTTGCATCAGATAAGTTTCAAATCCACTTCGGTCTGATGGGAACGCAGGCGTGGGAGGTGATAACATGCCGTTGAGTAAGTTTCAAATCCACTTCGGTCTGATGGGAACCGGTCCAATGTTGGTTGGAAGGTTGCGATTGCTCTAGGTTTCAAATCCACTTCGGTCTGATGGGAACGTCGCAGTAGATCGTTCAATCTACTTCACGGGCATGTTTCAAATCCACTTCGGTCTGATGGGAACCTACATACAACGCGTCGGCGGCATGGTGGAAGACTATGTTTCAAATCCACTTCGGTCTGATGGGAACGTGGACCCGCAGGTGGGCGGGGATGTGCGCACGGGCACCGTTTCAAATCCACTTCGGTCTGATGGGAACGGTGATAAGGATGCGTGATCAATCTGTCAATCTTCCATGTTTCAAATCCACTTCGGTCTGATGGGAACCGGTCTCGATTATTGCATGCATCAATGCGCCATAAAGGTTTCAAATCCACTTCGGTCTGATGGGAACCTTCGAACGTAGTTCGAGACGTCATCGAATCCCTGGTTTCAAATCCACTTCGGTCTGATGGGAACTGGTTATGTTCGTGGCTACACGCCAAGCTCCACCAAGTTTCAAATCCACTTCGGTCTGATGGGAACTTCTGTTGACTGGGCACCGCAGCCCGTGTACTAGTAGTTTCAAATCCACTTCGGTCTGATGGGAACCCGCATTGGTCAGCGCCGTGGCCGTCTGGCATCGCGGTTTCAAATCCACTTCGGTCTGATGGGAACTTGAACCGAATGCCGGTATCCGGGTCGGTTACGACGAGTTTCAAATCCACTTCGGTCTGATGGGAACCGCCGTCTCACCCGGCGAAACGCTGGATATAGTTGGTTTCAAATCCACTTCGGTCTGATGGGAACAAAAATCCGGCATCGACCTAACCGGAACATATACGTTGTTTCAAATCCACTTCGGTCTGATGGGAACTCATCCCGTCGTTTGTGATGACAAACTACATTCGCGTTTCAAATCCACTTCGGTCTGATGGGAACTTACCATTCGAGGCTCCCTTCCACGCGCAGCCACTGTTTCAAATCCACTTCGGTCTGATGGGAACGCCGAGCACGCGCAAAAGCGCGGCGCTGATGGTGCGTTTCAAATCCACTTCGGTCTGATGGGAACCACCGTGAGCGACGCCATCGGACTGGAGGCCGCCAAGTTTCAAATCCACTTCGGTCTGATGGGAACCGGTTTTGAACATGGCGTCGGCGACTTTATCGGTGTGTTTCAAATCCACTTCGGTCTGATGGGAACTTCTTTCGCAGGTAGGCGATCAGGGCCACCTCATCAAGTTTCAAATCCACTTCGGTCTGATGGGAACCTTGCGTCCATCACGGTAGATCTCGATGCTGGCTGTGTTTCAAATCCACTTCGGTCTGATGGGAACCCAACGATTGGAACAATACCGACCAAGCCGTCCAAGTTTCAAATCCACTTCGGTCTGATGGGAACCCCAACCGACCACACCTGTTACTGCGAGCCTTTCTGGTTTCAAATCCACTTCGGTCTGATGGGAACAATTCTTCGATTGCTCCGAACTGCTTCCGCTGTTCCGTTTCAAATCCACTTCGGTCTGATGGGAACGCCGCCCACAACCCATCTGTGCGCGGATTGTAACAGGTTTCAAATCCACTTCGGTCTGATGGGAACGGTATGCGATGAAAGCAGCATACTGAAGCACTTCTCGTTTCAAATCCACTTCGGTCTGATGGGAACCAAGGCCTGCTCACCGCTGACACTGACTATGAGGCGTTTCAAATCCACTTCGGTCTGATGGGAACCTCGCTGTACGTGCTCGCATCAAAGCGGTCTTCATGTTTCAAATCCACTTCGGTCTGATGGGAACCCTGACAATATGGCGCCAAGCACCGTCTTTTTCAAGGCTGTACGCTTATATAATATTCTATATATTACTGGCTTAGAGTGATTGTCATTATTCAAATGTCAAAGACCTGTCGCTGGCAGCACTGTCGAGCCCCGGTTATGCAATTATATAATATTTCTCGGGTTATCCTGATTTTGACCAAGTTCCTCTTTAGTTACAAGCTTATCGTTTTCCATTGAATAGATAATGATATGACTGCTTTCAACCATTTCTTTTTTCAGGATATGCCTGATTTCTTTGTGCTGAGCCTGAGTTACGGTGCCTTCAAAAACGGAGTTCTGATTCCAGAAAAGATATTTCTTGAGTTGTTTGTGAAGCCTGGCACAGTTTTTTTTGTCGGTATCGTACACGATAATTACAAACATGAATCTTCCCTCAATAATCGATTTTGCAGGGCGTTAAAGGTGCATTTTCAAGCAGGTGTTTTGCCAGATTGTAGCAATCAAGTCGTAAGAGCTGACGGTAGGATACACTTCGGTTTAATCGCTCATGATCCACGGTAGTTCGCAAAAGCTGGTCCCATTCCTTGAGTACCGTGCGCCGCGCATCGTCGGTAAGCAATATGCCGTTACTGTGGTTGCGGAAATCATCATCTCCTATGAGGTGTTGATTAAACAGGCGGAAGGCAAGCCGGTCGGCCATCAGGGGCTTGAACGGCTCCACCAGGTCAAGCGCGAGGGAGAATCGGCGTGATTGCGGGGCATGCACATAACTGATTCCGGGATAGAGCGCTGTCCGATAGAGTTCACTGACGCAAGCGGTATAGAGCAAGCTGTTGAGAAAGGAGATGATGGCGTTAAGCGGGGTTGTTGGCGGGTGATATTCCCGCTTGAAACCATCCTGCGCAACGACCAGCCAGCTTTCCCATGCTTCATAGTAGTTGCGACTGACCTGTCCTTCAATGCCCATGGCGGTTTCGGGCGAATCGGCAGAACCAAGACGCATTGCCAGTTCTTTGACACGCTCAACCGCGTGATCCACCGGTTTTTTCCGGCGCTGGTAATACTGGAGGATCGATAGCTGATTGTGAATCTTTGCCCCAAGAATTGTACGGCAGATATGCATGCGGCGCTGGTGGTCAATTGCGGCCTGCCCCTGAGCAATAACCAGGTCGCCGCTCAATTGGGCGGCATGTGGTTGAAACGTGCCACTGTGGTGACCATAGTAATTGAATACATGAACCGGAATCTGTTTCTGTGCGAGAAATATCAGCAGCTTGCTGTTCAGGCGAACTTCATTAAAAAGGTAAACCGCATCAATGGACTCCACCGGTAAATGTTTTTTTGCAAGGGTCGCATCATCCTCTTTCAATGGCGTTTCTTCGGGCGTGTACCAGGTCTCCTCTTCCTGCTCAAACAGATGATAAATCAACGTGTTGTCTTTGCGCTTCAGACGTCCGGGTTTTGTCAGATAAAGATTCATGCGGAACAATACTCCTCATAGGCACATTTTTTGCAGATACTCATGCATTCAAACGGCGGCGGGACAGGCAGGGCAATCACGGCGCACGCCCTGGCAAGATCATCCTGTACCCGCTCTGTCATATCGTCGGTCCAATCCAGATTCCATGTCCGCCTCTGCTTGGGATAATGAATCACGCATCGCTTGATGGGAATTCCATGTTCACGCATCCACCACATATAGTACCGAGTCTGCGCCACTTCCGCGTGTCGCGGACACTTGCTCTTTTTCACTTCATGAATCACGCATTTATCCAGCTCCGCCCAGTCCACCACGCCTATACCTCCCAACGCAATTTCCTTCCTAGCCTCTTGCCGTTCGTAACTCGTTTCTTGAATGTGCCGACCGATCTGTACATTCACATGCTCATTCTCTGGTCGTATTCCATGATGAAACAGCCACAACTTGCGCGGACAGATGTACAAATACGCCATCTCCGTACCCGTTATGCGCTGCCTGTTGATCTCGGCTGCTCTCTTCATCATTCAATCCACATGAATATTAAAACCGCTAAACAAGCG
>JAQVYB010000138.1 GCA_028708815.1 Kiritimatiellia bacterium
GCTCACGGGCCATTTGAATCAGGTCTTGTGCCGGGTTCAGTATCCCCAGCACATTGGACATCAGGGTGAACGAGCAAAGCTTTACATTCGGCGTGAGCAGGTCGGCGAAGGCTTCGCGATCGATCGTGCCATTGTTGTTGAGGGGGGCATACGAGATATTCAGTTGGCGCTCGCGTGCGAGGAGTCGCCACGGAATGAGATTGCTGTGATGTTCCATTTCGGTGAGGAGTATTGTTTCGGCGGGTCGCATGTGGGTGGCAGCCCAGGAGCGTGCGACCAGATTGAGCGCCTCGGTGGCGCCGTGCGTGAAGAGGATTTCATGAACCTGACGGGCGTTGATCAGGCGCTGGATGGCGAGGCGGGTATTCTCGTAGCGTTCGGTGGCCTCTTCGGCCATGGAGTAGGTCGCGCGATGTACATTGGCGGGGCATTCCCGGTAGTAGCGGTTCATGGCACGCAGTACGCACTCGGGTTTCAGCGAGGTGGCGGCGCTGTCCAGATAATGAAGAGGGCGGCCCTGCGCGGCATATTCCGCGTAGACCGGAAATTCGTTTCGGATGGAGACCGGATTCATGCGTGCTTTTTGGTTGAAAAGGTTGTCGATTTATTTGTTTTTAGCATAAACGTTTGTTCGAGGAAATCAAATCGTATATAGAGCCTCGCTGTCGGCAGGATTAAAAGGAGAAAGGTAGTAATTGGCATGAAATGCTCAGCGCAGCAAGTTATACGTAAAATCAAACTGGAGTCACCGCCCTGTACGCTGGGCATTACGGACGGTTCGGAGCGCGGCGACTATGCCGGTTCGGCGCACATGCTTCGGCGCATTGGGCGCCCGCATCAGGTGGTGAACCTGATGTTTCAGTATTATCCGGATATGGAGCATTGGCCCACGCAGGGGGTGAAATGGCATGGATTCTATCGGAATAATTCGTTGAACGAAGGAGACGGTTATTTCCCGCTGGTCTTGGAGGAGGGGGGTGCCTGGGGGCGGGCGTATCTGAAGCAGATTGCGGACGTGCGTGCCCATGGGCAGGATCCGCAACTTACGCTGACGCTGCATTGCGATACGCCGAATGAAATTTTGGAGCGCATCGCGAAATCGCTCGTGCCATACGGACGGATGCGTTTGCGTATCAATCACGAATGCAACGGAAACTGGTTCTATTTCAACAGGCGCTGGTCCTTCAAAGAGGTGAGTGATTTCTTTATTCGTTTTCACCATATTCTGCATGAGCATGCGCCGGAAGTCTTGACCGTGGCCTGCTGGAATGGCCCCGGCGAGGCCTATGAGGCGCCGGAGAAACTGGAAAAACACGGGAAAGTAACGCCGGATCAACTCGGGCCGATGTTTCAAATCGCGGATGTGATTTCCTTTGATCAATATGCCTCGCTGCATTACCTGTGGCCGGATCCGACCTTCGATCCGCAGCGCCCATCCGGATTCTTTTCCATTCCGTTTGAGTACTGGTGGAAAACGCTGGTGGACTGCCATGAGCTGATGAGTGCCCTGCGCGGAAGCGATGTGAACATCGAGGTGCACGAGGTGAATCAGGATGCGGAGCTGTTCGGAGTGCTGGGGCAGGCCGACTGGATCGAGCGTTTTTATCGGGAAGCGGTGGCGCGGAAGTATCCCTGGCTGACCAACATCACGTTCTATATGTTTCGTGATCGCGGGGGGCTCGGTTTGGAATGGGAAAATACCGATGATCCTGAAAAAGTGGAGGATCGCCCGGCTCTCGCGGCTTATCAGCGGGCGATTCAAAATGCGCATTTTGAATACCGGGTGACGGAAGCGGCAGAGCCGGTGAGTGAACCGTTGGCGATGAAGTGGGTTTCCAGTGTGGAATCCGAAGGGGTGGAAATTTCCTGTCATGCACCGCAGGGTGGAGAGGCGCGAATCCTGCTGCCTCGTGAACAGCATGTCCTGGCTGGGTGCGGAGGGTATTGGGTCATCAAGCGGTCGGGCGAAGAGAGCGTGGCCCTGCCGCTGGTTCAGGGAGAAAACAAACTGCAATTCTTCATGCCGCCGCCGGATGGCAGGAATAACGTGCAAGGGGCATACGAAACGATGTTGAGCGAAATACCCGTGGTGGAGCTGACCTGAGTGGGGCAAAGTTGTCCGTGTTTTGACTGGTCCGCCGGGGCAATGTTTGTTAGATAATGAGCAGGGCTTGGTAATGGGACCGGCTTGCTTTTTTAGGAGATTCAACATGAGAAAATTCGGGATGGCGGTTTGCTGTTTGTTCGGGTTGTTGCTGTATACCACTTCGGCGGGCGACGGGATGCAGCGTCTTGTTTCCGGGAGTTGGGTTGGGGATGCGGATAAAGCCATAGAACAACAGGGGCCGACGGTGGCGCCCGATGATCCCATGGTGCAGATGCTGACGGCAATGCTTTCGGGACTGAACTGTACGTTCGGCGAAAATTCCGTACACATGGAAATGGAGATGTTCGGAGAGCAACAGGTGGTGGATGCCGGAATCGAGGTGCTGGAAGATACGGGGGATGCCATCACGATAAAAAATACCGATGGCGAGAAAATGGGTGCTGTATCCGTCATTACCTTTCTGGATGAGGACCACATTCAGATTACAGAAGATACCCCCGGCGCACCCGCGCTTTTCCTGAAGCGGGTGGGCGGGCAGGATGCGGCGGATATGACTGCGGAGGAGTTGGCGGCCCAGGCCCCCGACGCAGAGGACGCGGCGTTCGTTGCGGTGGTGGAAGAGGAACCTGCCGAACCGCGTTTTCTTGTGATTATTCCGGAGCAGATTGATACAGAGTGGTTCTGGTATTATTACACCGAAGTCTCGCAGAATATTGTGCAGGCGGCGGTGGAGAAGGCGCTGGTGAAACAGGGGCTGGACGTCGTGGATTTGGCCACCGTTTCGATGTTCGGTCAACCGGGCAGCGTGGAAGACGTTTTGAACAAGACGGGCGCTCTGAATGCGGCACAGGCGTCGGGCGCGACGTATCTGATTCTGGGCAAGGCTACGGCGGTGATGCAGGGGCGCAGTGTGGCCTATGGATTGGAAGTTATCCGTTCCAAGGCGCAGGCCTCCGTGAAAATCATACGGGTGGCCGATGGCAAGGTGCTGGACATGGAGGATGCCGAAGCGGAAGAAGGCGGCCAGGTGCAGAAGGCTACCGGATTGGCTGCGCTGAAGGCGGTCGGTAAGGACCTTGGAAAACGGGTAGCCCGTGCGGCTGAAAAGGCGCTGGCGAACGAATAAAATTGAAACGACTTTAAAGGAAATAGACCATGCGAAATCACGCTGTTCAACGGGCCGGCTTTACGCTGGTGGAACTCTTGGCCGTCATGATGATCATCGGCATTCTCGCCGGGCTCATTCTGGGCGTCTCCAGCTATGCCAGCCGAAAGGCCAGTGAGTCTAAAGCCGTGGCCGAAATGCAGAAGATTAAGAATGCCTGCGAAGAGTATAAAATCAAATACGGAAAGTATCCGGGAACTCAAAATGCACGTATTACGAATGCCCCGCTTTTAAGCCTCAGCAATTTTGTGAGCGATCTGGAATATACAGACAAGGCTTACGATCCATTCACGGGCGATGAACCTGTTAAAGGCATTGTCGACCCTTGGGGCAATGCCTATTGTGTGTCCAATCTCGGGTTCAGCATCCGGGTGATATCGGCAGGCCAGGATGTGGAGGATAAAAACAAAAACACCGCCGATGACATTGATTCCAACGCAGCGCAATGAGCATCCCCCTGTTCAGGATTGCATGATGGCCCCGGAGGGGCCGTGGAGAATAGCCCGGGGTCACAGACCCCGGGAACGCGACAAGAAAAAACACCATGCACCCCGGATGGGGTGCAGGAAACGGGGTATGCAACCATCCATTCATAACGAGATTCCGGCACCCCGTCCGGGGTGCATGAGATCCTGGGGTATCAGAAACCCAGGGTCTGGCGACCTTGGGCTGAATACCGTCACCCCATCCGGGGTGCTGTTCCCGGTGGGCTTCTGCCGGTTTTTCCAATCGTTGGAAACTTTTTGTTCGTTTTTTCCAATCGTTGGAAACTTTTTCGACGTTTTTTCCAATCGTTGGAAACTTTTCTCTCCGCGTTCAGGGCATTTTTCCAATGGTTGGAAAAGTCGGTGGGCGCGGGGGAAAGCGCCCCTCCCGATTCGATACGGCGTTTTATCCCTTTTTTTCGTTGGGTTTTCGGCGTGCGGGCCTGTGCAGCAAGACGAATTCTCCGTGCTGCGGGGGAATGAGTCGCCGCAACGCATCATCTCGCTGGCGCCGAGCATCACGGAAACGCTTTTTGCGCTGGATCTCGGCGACCGGGTGGTGGGCGTGTCGGCCTTCTGTCGCTATCCGGATGCGGTGAGCGAACTTCCGCGCGTGGGTGATTTTTTCAATCCGAATGTGGAGGCGATCATTCGGTTGAAGCCGGACTTGGTGATCCTTCTGAACTCCTCGGCGGATTTTTATGAACGGCTGAAGAGGCTGCAGGTGCCGGCTTTGATGGTTCGTCAGGAATCGGTGGAGGATGTGCTGGATTCTTTTGTGAAAATAGGGGAGGCCTGCGGAGTCGCGGAACGGGGCGTGAAGCTGGCCGATTCGATGCGGGAGGCTTTGGCCGACGGGATGATGGATGAACGTGCGGAAGAGGAGCGCCCAACGGTGTTGATCGCGGTGGGGCATGAGCCCGGACCGGATGGATATCAGCAGGTGTTTCTTGCCGGGCGGGATGGATTTTATGATCGGCTGGTGCGTGCGGCGGGTGGACGCAATGTCTATGACGGACCGGTGCCTTATCCTCAGATTTCACGCGAGGGACTGTTACGATTGAATCCGGAAATCATTCTGGATATTGCGCCGGATTTGGATAAGCGGGGGCTGACCCGGGAAAGCATCGTTGAGCAGTGGCGGAAAACGGGGAGTCAACTTCCTGCGGTGGAAAAGGGACGCGTGGTGGTGCTGGATCAGACGTATATATCGGTTCCCGGGCCACGAATTCCGTTGCTGTGGAATGATGTAAAAGGAGCGGTGCAAGGTCATGAATGAGCTGCTGCAGGTGAACGGGTTGTCGTATCGCACAGATGAAACAACGATACTCGAGGACGTTTCGCTGACGGTGCGGGCAGGAGAATATCTGGCCGTGATCGGACAGAACGGAGCAGGAAAGTCGACCCTGATTAAGTGTCTTGCCGGTATTCTGGAAGGCTGGACGGGTAACGTTAAACTGGAGGGTTGCGACCTGGTCGCGCTGGACCCGCATGACCGGGCGCGGATGATCAGTTATGTGCCGCAGGGCGGCGTGGAGCTGAATCCTTTTACGGTGCAGGAATTCATGATGCTGAGTCGATATCCGTATTATCGCGGTGGGCCACCGGCGGATAGCGATCGGGTGGCCGTGGAAGAGGCTCTGGCCCTGGTGGAAATGCAGGCGTTCAGCAAGAGAAAAATGGCGACGTTGAGCGGGGGCGAGCGCCAGATGATCGGTATTGCGGCCGCATTGGCGCAGCAGCCCCGAATGATTTTGCTGGATGAACCGGTGACGTTTCTGGACTATCGCCACGCTGTACGCGTTCATCAGATTCTGGCGGATGCCCGGAGCCGATGCGATTTGGCTGTGGTATCCGTTCTGCACAATGTACATGATGCCGGGCAGTATGCAGACCGATTTCTGGCGCTGAAGGCAGGGAGGGGGTTGTGCGAGGGAAAGGCCTCGCGCCTCATGGAGGAGACGGCACTGCTTTCGGACATTTACGATGTCTCTTTTCTGTGTCTGATCGATTCGGTATCCCGCTTGTCTTTTCCAATGGTGCAGCCGAGCTCTCTTCATTCGGATGAGTCGGTGTAATCTGTCGGGAGCCTCTTCTGTCGTGATCCGCGAAGCGCATATCGGCAAACCGTGGATTCATCGGTCTTGCATTCATTGTTTTTCCCGTGTATTGTGAACGCCAAGTCAGAGCTTGTGATGTAAAGGAGCCTTCATGAAGCGTGTTTTGGTAATTGATGACGACGATCAAATCCGTAATTTGATATCCATCATGCTTGAGCGGGAGGGCTATGAAGTGGATCAACTGAATGACGGAATGAATGCTTATCAGCAATACGCCGCTCATCCCTACGACGTGGTGATTACGGATATCATCATGCCTGAAAAAGAAGGGCTGGAAACCATCATGGAGATCCGGCACGCTTTTCCGAGTTGCAAGGTGATCGCTATATCCGGCGGTGGGCGCATATCTCCGACGGATTGTCTGGCCATGGCTAAACACCTGGGCGTTGAGTATACCTTTCCCAAGCCGTTTGAGCGCTCCGCGTTGATTGAAGCCGTCAAACAATTGACCGAGTCCGCGCAATCCATCTAATTTCGGATGCATTTCGGGTCCGTTTCAACGTCGGTCGACGGGGCATAACCAGGCCTGCGTAAAATTCCCGTGCTGTTGGTAGTTGAAAGTGGGCATGCTTTGCACTAGTTTACCGGAAAATGAGTGAGGCACCTATGAATGAAACGCAAGTGGCAGACAGAGTGAACTGGGTGGGTTATGTGGATTGGAGTATCCGTGATTTTCATGGCTATGAAACGACACGCGGATCCTCCTATAATGCATACCTGATTCAGGACGAAAAGAATACGTTGATCGACACGGTCAAAGGACCGTACGCCGATGATTTGCTGAGAAATATCCAGCGGCATATCACACTGGATAAGCTGGATTACATTGTGTGCAATCATGCCGAGCCGGATCATTCGGGGGCGTTGCCGGTGGTGATGGCGTCCTGTCCGCAGGTGGAGTTGATTTGCGATGCGAAGTGCAAGGCCACCCTGGAACGCTATTACGACATTCGCCACTGGAAAATCCGTGTGGTAAAATCAGGCGATTCCATTTCCATTGGGGCGTATTCGCTGCAGTTTCTTGAAACACCGATGGCCCACTGGCCGGAATCCATGGCCACCTATCTGCCTGAATGCAAACTGCTGTTCTCTATGGATGCGTTCGGACAGCATTATGCGACCAGCGGACGTTTTGATGATTCGGTTCCGCTGGCCGTGGTCTTGGAAGAAGCGAAGATATACTATGCCAATATCCTGATGTGCTACGAGCGTCCGGTGAATAATGCCCTGGATGCGGTGAAGAGCCTTGCCCCGGAGATACTGGCACCGAGCCACGGCATTATCTGGCGAACACAGGTGGATAAAATTTTGAGCGCCTACGCTGATTGGTCGGTCTGCAAGGCCGACCGAAAAGTGGTGATTCTTTACGATACGATGTGGCAGAGCACGGCAAAAATGGCGCATACGCTGTATGAAACGGTGGTGGATTCCGGCGTGCAATGCAAACTGATTTCCATCCGTGCCACGCACATAACGGATATTGTGACCGAATGTCTGGATGCGGCTGCCATTGCCGTGGGTTCGCCCACGCTGAATCAGACGCTGATGCCGCAGGTAGCCGCGGCTCTGACATATCTGATGGGTTTGAAGCCTTCCGGCAAAAGCGGGTTTGCCTTTGGTTCCTACGGCTGGGGCAAAGGAGGGCCGGAGGCGGTGAATGAGTATTTAGAAAAAATGAAATTCAACATTTTGCGTGAGCCGTTAAAATGCCAGTATGCGCCTGACGAACAGGCGCTGGCGGCGTGCCGGGAAGCCGGTGGGCTGCTGGTGAAAGCGGCCGAACTTGTCGGATAGAAGAGCAACTAACCAGAGAGAGGAATGGCATCATGAAAAAATACGTCTGTAATGTATGCGGTTATGTCTACGATCCGTCGGCGGGTGATCCGGACAACGGGATTGCCCCCGGGACGGCTTTTGAAGATTTGCCGGATGATTGGACCTGTCCGGAATGCGGTGTGGGAAAAGATGAATTCACCGCAGAATAATCGGTGATATTGGTTTGAAATGGAGGACGGTCCGGGCATGGTTTCATGCCCGAACCGTCTTTTTTAAATGTTATGAGTGAACAGTCAAGCGAACGAACGGTGTTGTGCGGGATCGGGCTGAGCCAGGGTTGTGTCCTGGGCCGGATCTGTCTCTTCAATGAGAATCGGCACAGCAATCTGCCCATGTACAAAGTACAGGGGAAGGGTGTGGAACGGGAAATGAATCGCCTTCGGCAGGCGTTGGATCTGGTCTCACAACGGCTGGATGGAATCCGTGAGCGTGTGGCTCTTCAAATCGGAGCGGCAGAAGCGGAGATCTTTACGGCACAAAGATTGATTCTGGAGGATGAAAAGGTCCTGCAGGAAATGCGAAGTCAGATTTCCAATAAGAACAGCAATGCCGAAGCGGCTGTAATCAGTGTGCTGGATCGGTATGAAGCGCGTCTGCTGGAAATTGACAACGAATATATCAAGGAGCGGGCCACGGATTTGGGGGAGGTGCGTCGAAGGCTTCTTGATGTGCTGAACAACATGCAACCCTCCCTTCAGTGTGCTGATCAGGAGCATTGTCAGCGGGGAAGAAATCGTATTATTGTGGCGGTGGAATTGACGCCTTCGTTGGCGGTGGACATCAACACCTCGGAAACGCTTGGTTTTGTGACCGAGCGGGGTGGGGTGAACTCGCATGCCGCGATTTTGGCTCGCGCGCTGGGGATACCGGCGGTCAGTGGAATTGAAAATATCCATAGCCGGATTTCCTGTGGAACCGAATTGCTCATAGACGGAAGTGCCGGCGAAGTGATCATCTGGCCGGATGAAAAAGATAAAGAAAAGGTGACGCAGGTGGCGTCTGAACGGTTGCCGAACGTACGGGTTTCCGGCTTTTCCGTGGCGGCGAACATCAATACGTCCGAGGATGCTGCGGAGGCCTTGAATGTGGATGCGGAGGGTATCGGCCTGTATCGGACGGAGTTTGAATTCATCACAGCGGGAAGGCTGCTGACAGAAGAGGAGCAGGCGGAACGATATTCACGGGTTGTTCAGACCATGGAGGGACGCCCCGTGACATTTCGTATGCTGGATGTGGGGGGAGATAAGGCGTTTGATTTTCTGAATCTTCCGAAGGAAGAGAATCCGGCGCTCGGTTGGCGTGGGACACGCCTGCTGCTTGGCCTCCCTGAACTCTTCCAGTCTCAGGCTCGAGCCATTGCACGGGCGTCGTGTGTTGGTCCGGTGCGTGTACTGTATCCAATGATTGTGGATTGTGATCAGTTTCTGCGTGTGCGTTCCATGTTTCAGGAATGCATCCGGGATATGAAGCAGGGAACTATCCAGCAGGGGGTCATGTTTGAAGTGCCATCCGCCTGTTTGAGCGCGGAGGAAATTCTGAACGAAGTGGATTTTGCAAGCGTGGGCAGTAATGATTTGATTCAGTATCTTTTTGCGGTGGATCGGAACAATGAAAAGGTTGCGCCGGATTACCGAACGGACCATCCTTTGCTCTGGCGGTTGCTTGAAACATTGGTTCAGGCGGGCGAAAAAACCGGAAAGCCGATCACGCTGTGCGGTGAAATTGCGGGGGTTCCTGAATATGCCGTACGCCTGCGTGCCCTTGGGTTTCCATCGGTGAGTGTGAGTCCCCGGCTGATTCCGAGGGTGCGGAGAGCGCTAAATCTTCAACGACAGGGAAAGGAGTAAAGAGTATGAGATTCGGCATCATCGGAGGCGGACATGCGGGCGTAAAGGCGGCGGAAACGGTTCAGACGGCAGGGCATGAGGCCGTCATTTATTCAAACGAAAACACCCCCCCGTACTACCGTCCGAAGATCATTGCCTACGCCTTCAGGCAAGCCTCGCAGGATGAATTGCTGATTCATCCGCAAGCGTGGTATGCCGCACATGGCATCGACCTGCGCCTCGAAACGCCGGTGGAAGCCTTTAACGCGGCGTCCGCGAGCATCCTGGCATCTGGTCGGGAAGAATCGTTTGACGGCGTGATTCTGACGAGCGGCTCGGGGCCATTCATTCCCCCGGTAACCCAGGGCGAGGTTGATCGAGTGCTGCCGTTGTGGAATCTGGCGGATGCCGAACGCATCGCCGAACTGGCTGAAAAAGAGTTGGAGCTGGTGATTATCGGGGGTGGAATTCTCGGAATCGAGGCGGCACTTCGAGCCGTGGCTATCGGGATTCGTGTGACGGTGGTGGAACGATTGCCGCGATTGCTGCCGATGCAGTTCGGTCCGAATGCCTCGCGGATTCTTCAAGAGGTGCTTAACGCAAAAGGTATCCGCGTGATTACGGCTGGATCGGTCACCTCGATTCGGCAGGAGGGGCAAGCCGTGCGGCTCGATCTGGATGGCATGGAGTCGTTGCAGGCG
>JAQVYB010000139.1 GCA_028708815.1 Kiritimatiellia bacterium
GCGGTGTTGGTGCTTCTTGCGGTGGCCTGTTCGTTGCTGGACCGGCAGGTGGAGCGGCTTGCGCAGGATTTTGAAAAAGAGGGCGGCTTTACTGAGCGGCTTTACAAGGTGCGCAGCGCCCATCGGAAGAAGGGCGCATAGGTAGCGACAGCTAAGCGCATGCCCCCCGCGCCCGAAAGAGTCACGGCCCGAAGGTGTCCTATAAATTAATGATTTCTCATCAACCCGTGCCCTTTTCCGGGGTGTTCGGAGGTGAGGGGCGGGGGATTGGGATGAAAGATCACTTTCATGCGCTCCGGCCGGCGTCTTTCCCAAAAGAGGTCTCATCGTATCCCGAAAAACAGGCTGAAAAGGCCTGAAATTCGATCCGTCACCATCATGCATCTATTCTTTTGATTTCCGAAAGTGTTCTGCAATCCGCTGAACAAAATCAGCAATGGCGTCGGGATTGTTTGGATCGAGTACCGTATCCATCGAAGCCGACTCAAGCGCGGAGCCGAACTCGTTAATCATCCGATCCAGTAAATCCATACGATGCTGAAGCTCCTGGGCGTCCCCGGTTTCCCAGAAGCCGCCTTCATCCGTGACGGTCAGTTCCGGCATGTACGTGCGCTGAATATGGCGCAACAATCCGCAAAGCCAGATATGCTCCGGGCAGCCAACAAACTGAGTCTTTACCGCAGCACCAAGGAAGTCACCCTCTTGCCAGCCGAGGATCAAGTCGCACAAGGCATGCACGCGGCCCCTGGCATCAAAGAGGAAGGGCACCGACTCCATGTCGGATGAGGGCTGCAAGATGATTCCGCGCAACCCCTTTTCGTCGTCGTCCACGTCGATGAAATTCCAGCCAACCGATCCGGCGATATCGCGGAGTTCTTCACAAAGCGGTGCTATCTGCCCCGGATCAATTCCGCCTTTATAGTGAAGACTTAATCCCATGATTACTCCTATGAATCAAATCCCGGACGTTTAAAATCACACGCACCAGGAATGCGCATTTCCAGTTCCGCTTTAATTAGCGTCAGCATGATTTGCAGTTCCAGTAAATCATCGGACTGCTGAAGCAGTATGCCCAGCGTTTACCAGGCCCCAATACTATGTTCAATGGCGATCAACGCAATCCTGGCTGATCCCAGGACATCGTCCATGCGATCATATTCGCCCTCCTCCATGCCGCTGATCGCGCGGGTGATTTTCGGATAAAGGAAAAACTGATACCATCGGATCATCTCAACCGCCTCATGCAATGCGATGGCGATAGGCAGGGGGTCATGTCCGGGAAGGTCCATTTCGATTGCCCGGTCCATCCGTGTTGCTGTTTCGCCGAACAGAGCCTTGCGCTCATCCATCCATGCATCCACCGCATGGGCATAAGCCATGGTGGTTTTCAGGAGCGGATCGCTTATTATTCTGCGCTCCCGGATACGTTCGCGCCTTTCGTAATCTGGATCGGGTACGAAATTCAGATCAAAACCCCGTTCCTCAGCCGATTCCCGAAGCAGTTCGAAGGTCAGCTCAAAGCTCTCGTGAATTCCCTGCCAGAACTTTTCGTTGTTCAGATCATTGCGCGGCGAATCCTCCATGCGCAAATCGGGATCTATGGCGAAACTCAGACATTTACTGCGCATCGTGCAGCGTTCGCACCAGCGGTCGCAATAGTTGTAAATACCCGAAATATACTGTTCGCTTTCGGCCAGGTTTTTCAAACGGTCTTTTCTGGATTCGTTCATCTTGGAACCGTACCGCCCCGACTCGATGGCGGCAAGTCCAGACGCCCGTCGATTCTGTGATATCCGCCGTGCATAATCGGTCGTAATGGCGCTAAAGCACCGGCCAGCGGGGCTTGATTTCCAGTCCGGCGCGCGCGGCGACCTGTCGGTAGCGTATGCGCGCTTCTTCGAGAATCGCGCCTTCGTCGAGTGTGAGCACTTTCCGATTGCGCATGACGATCTTTCCGTCAATCACCACGGTATCCACGTCCGATCCGTGCGCCGAATAGGCAATGGCGGAGACGGGATCCCATACCGGCGTCAGGTGTGGTGCGTCCATATTGATGAGGATGAAGTCGGCGCGTTTCCCGATTTCGAGCGATCCACAGAGGTGATCGATGCCCATGGCTTTGGCGCCGTTGAGGGTGGCCATTTCCAGGACCGTCTCGGCGGGGAGAACGGTGGGGTCGTTTTGTTTCAGGGAGGCGAGATAGCTGACCATGCGCATATCGCGGATCATGTCGTAGGTGTTGTTGCTGGGGCCTCCGTCGCATCCCATGGCGACATTGACGCCGGCATCCAGCATGCCCTGGATCGGTGCGATTCCGGCGGCGGTTTTGGAGTTGGAGGCCGGATTGTGAGAGACGTGGGTCCCGGTTTGCTGCATGACGCGCCAGTCTTCTTCATCGGTCCAAACACAGTGCGCGAGTACGGTGCGCGGTCCGAGATAATTATGCCGGAGCAGGAAGTCGAGTGCGGAGCGACACCCGACAGAGCGGGCGTATTCGAGATCCTGTTTGACCTCGGAGTTATGGACGGTCATGCCCATGTTGCGCTCTTTGGCGAGCTGCGCCATTTCGTCGAAAAGGGAGGGTGTGACCCCGCCGGGGGTTCGCGCGCCGAACCAGACCTGGATACGTCCCTCGGCGGCGCCGTTCCAGCGGTCGTACATCTTCAGTGTGTTTTCGATGCAGGCCTGTCCGTCGGACTCGACCATGCCGGGGTACATGGTCAGTTCGGATTGGGCGTAGGCGGGTTTGTCCATGACGATTTTTCCGATGGCGGCGCGCAGACCGGATTGTTCCACGATCTGGGCGACGCCGTCGAAGCCGTAGCGTTCGGCGAGCATGCATTCGATAAAGCCGGTGGTGCCGGATTTTATCATTTCGAGTGCGCAGAGGGCGGCGCTGGCGCGTCCGTCGTCGGTGCTGTAATTACCCTGCATGACCCATACCCGCTTGAAGAGCCAGTCAATCAGGCTGAGGTCGTCGGCGCAGCCGCGGATCATGGCCTGGGCGGTGTGTACGTGGGTATCGATCAGGCCGGGCATGAGGATATTGCCGTTGCAGTCGATGACCGGTTCATCGGGATAACGGGTGGTCATTTCGTCGGTTTTTCCGATATCGGCGATCCGGTTTCCGTTGGTGAGCAAGGCGGCATGGGTGATAATATGCCGTTGTGGGTTCATGGTGATGAGGGTGGCATTTTTAAATAACATAGCGTGCTTCTCCTGATGCAAGTGGTTTGTCACGATCGGGGTAACGATGCAACTATACGCCATGAATCAGCGCGGTGTAAGGGATTTTGTGAAATAGCTTGAAATAGAAACGATTGTACGCTATATATGTGTTGTCCGAACGAACATATTTTTGTCGGGTTTTTGATCCGGCGGGTTAACATACGAACAATTCAGTTGTCAGTTTAAAACCGAAACGGTTTTCGTGGAAACCTGGCACTTCATTAGGAGGAGCAAGTCCAATGAGTGCAGAGTATCTCGATAAATTACAAGCCGCCATTCTCGAAGGGGAAGAGGATGATGCCGCTCAGGCCGCACGTGATGCGCTGGAAGCCGGAATAGCACCGATACAACTCATCAACGACGGCATTCAGAAACCGCTGGAAAAAATCGGCAAGGATTTTGAGAACGGCGAATGTTTTTTGCCGGAACTCATTCTGTCGGGCGATGCGGCCCGGGCCGCCACCGATATCATTATGCCGAAACTGACCGCCGGAGAACGGGCGGACGGATTGCACGGGACGGCGGTGATCGGCGTGGTCTCGGGTGACCTGCATGACATCGGAAAAAATATCGTCGGGGCGTTTCTGGCGGCGCAGGGGTTGAAGGTCATCGATTTGGGGTGCGATGTGAGCCCGAAACGGTTTGTGGATACGGTGGCGGAACAGCAGGCGCGATTCATTGTGATCTCCACCTTGCTTACGACCTCGCGTCCGTTTTACCGGCAGATCGTGGATACGCTGAAAGCCCGTGGACTGCGGGATAAAACCTATGTGCTGGTAGGTGGCGGGCCGGTGACTCCGGCGTGGGCGCGTGAAGTGGGCGCGGATGCCTACGGGCGCGACGCGAAAGATGCCGTGGCCTGTTGCCGGGAGTTGCTGACTTCCGGAGTGCAATCGCCACTGGCCGAACCGCTGATCGTCAATGCTCTTCAGAGCAAAGCATGATTCGCTGCGTCATAACCTTCAACAGCTCAACTAGGAGAACCCATGCATCAAAAGCCTGATATTGTCGAAATTCTGCGTCGCACCAACAGTGGAGAATACTGTGCCGTGAAGGAATGGGATGTGAAACGCATTCCTCGAACCGTCCGAGCCATGCTGAAGAAGTATGGATTGGAAAAGGTGTTGAATCCGGAGGAGCCGGTGAACACGGATATGGAGTTGGCGGATACCTTTTTCAAGGCCGGCTTCGAGCTGGCGCTGGAACTGGGTATGCTGTGTGAACCGACCGAGCGCATTGTGAAGATCTCGGAGGATGAACTGCGCAGCACGCTGAAGCATGCGCCGTCCCAACTGGAACTGGGTTTTGGGAAAGACAAGCGCGTGATGAAATCGCGCACGCCGTCGGATCCGTATCCGATGATGTTCGGGGCCTCGCTGGGTATTACCATTTCGGAGGATGTATGGCCGTATTATATTGAAGGCATTGTGCGTCAGAAGGAAGTGGATTTGCTCGAAGGGGGGTCGCTGGTTTCTGTTTTCGGGCTGGATGTGATGCCGGGCACGCCATCGGAGACGCTGCTGGGCTATGTGCAGGGGCGTCGCCACCGCGAACTGCGCAAGCAGGGCGGACGCGAGGGTATGCCGGGTATCGGGAATATTTCCGCCGTGACCGAGTTTGGTCAGTTTTGTTATGGAACGAAGGGCGGTTTCTACAATAACGACTTGTCGCTGATTCTCTTCCCCTCAGAACTGAAAGTGAACAACCAGACGCTTCACAAGGTGGTGCACACGCTGGCGATGGATGGGCTGGTCTTTGCGGGTTCGCCTGCCATGATTGGCGGTATGCCGGGTCCGGCCGAAGGCGCGGTGCTTTCCTGTATTGCCTGTGCGTTACTGCAATACGCGGTGCTTCAGGCCAGCGTGGGAGGCGGCGAGATTTACGACATCCGCTACCTGTCCAATGTGAACCGCGAAGGGCTCTGGGCCCTGAGTGCGACGCATCAGGCGCTGAGCCGGAATACGCATATTTTGACGCATGGTATTGCCAACGAAGTGTCCGGGCCGGGTACGGAGGAATTTTTGTATGAGATTCTTGTGGGTGTAGCGGTGATTGCCGCATCCGGCGCATCGTTTTCGACCGGTCCGCGCGCGGCGGGCGGAAAGCTGCAGGATTACATCACGCCGCTGGAATGCCGGTTCTGTGCCGAAGTGGGGCACGCGGCATCCGGCATGGATCTGGCAAAAGTCGCCGAATTGGCGAAGCACTTCCTGCCGAAATACGAGGCGAAGATCAAGGATCCGGATATTGGAAAACCCATTCAGGAGGTTTGGGATTTACGCAATTTCAAACCGACGCCGGAATATCATGCCATCTACCAACGTGTGAAGCAGGAGGCCATCGACTTCGGCGTGCCCATGGACCCGTTCTGATGTTGGGAGAATGATGCGCCTGGATTTGTCGAAAGACTTGGCCTGAAACCATGAACAGATAACCAGAATGCGGGAGGTTGATGATGAGCAAGAGAACGTGGATGTTGGCGATTATGCTGGGCTTGGCCGGATGGGCTTTGGCCGTGCAGGCGGATCAGCCGAAGAAACTGAAAGTGGCTTTGATCACGAACACCACCGTGGAGGAGCCGTGGAATACGGCGGCCATCCAGGCGTTTGATCGGATTATAGCGTTGAAACCGCATGGACTGGACGTGGAACTCAAGGTGCAGGAAAATGTCGCCATGACGGATGGCGAACGGGTCCTTCGGACGTATGCACAAACGGGAGAGTACGGCATTATCTGGTGTCAGGGACAGTATCCGGATGCGGTGGAGGCCCTGCACGAGGACTTCCCGGAAATCTGCTGGGTAGAGGCGGGTTCGGCCTACAAGCCACTCGGCGGAAATGTGTATTGGGTGCAGATGTATGTGCATGAGCCGGCCTATCTGCTGGGCATGCTGGCCGGTATGATCACGGAAAACGATACAATCGGCGCCGTGGCGGCTTATCCGTTCCCGAATGTGAACCTGCCGATCAACGGCTACCTTCGAGGCGCTCTGGCGGTGAATCCGAATGCTAAAATGAAGATGACCTACATTGACAGTTGGTTCGATCCGGCCCGGGCCAAAGAATCGGCGCTGGCCCAGATCTCTTCGGGGGCGGACGTGATCTATGCGGAGCGCTTTGGACCGTTCGAGGCGTGCGTAGACAAGGACGTGTATGCGTTTGGTCATTATGTGGACCAGAGTCCCTTGGCGCCGGAAGTGGTGCTGGGCAGTACGCTGGCGCTTTGGGATCCGGCTATTCTGTATATCGTGGATGCTTGGTGGGAGCGCGAAGTGGATGGCAAAGAGTACGATGGCCCGATGAAGGAAGTGGTCTTCAGCATGGCCGAAGGCGGCAGCGGTGTGGCGATTTCAGAAGCCTTGTCCGCCAAACTGCCGGAAGGGGTGATGGCGCGTTTTGAAGAGGCAAAGCAGAGCATTATGGATGGCTCATTGAAGGTCCCATTCAGTGAAAAGCAGGTGCTTTCCGATTGATGGAAAATGCGATGGAGTGATCTCACGGCGCGCGAGCGCCGTGAGATCGTAACGACAGCCCGTGACCTGTCAGAACCTAAACGGCGATAACC
This sequence comes from Kiritimatiellia bacterium, assembly GCA_028708815.1. GTDB lineage: Bacteria > Verrucomicrobiota > Kiritimatiellia > RZYC01 > RZYC01 > JAQVYB01. The sequence continues at coordinate 6,793 of JAQVYB010000139.1, forward strand.
ACACGGCAGAATAAATAATGACAAATCCGAAACCGAGGGAAGCAGGGGCAGAAAACCAAATAGCTGCTCTCTCTGAGGCGCCAGAAACCGGATGTGCGAACGAAGCGGCTTCCATTCTTCTTCGGGTGGAGAATCTCTCGAAGCGCTTTGGGTCGGTTCAAGCCAATGACCAGGTCTCCTTCGAGGTGCGCAAGGGGGAAATTCATTGTCTGTTGGGCGAAAACGGCGCGGGAAAATCCACCATGGCCGAATGCCTCTACGGCACGTATAAGCCCGATAGCGGTACCATCTATTTCAAAGGTCAGGAAATTCGCCTGACGGCCCCGCGTGATGCGATTAATCTTGGCATTGGTATGGTGCATCAGCATTTCGTACTGGTTCCACCGATGAGCGTGGTGGAGAACATCATCATCGGAACCCAGAAAAAAGGGCTGCTCCTGCGTACGGAAGAAGCTGAAACCAAAATACAGGGTTTGTGCGATGAGTACGGCATTGACCTGGATATTCATGCGGCCATTAAAGAGCTTTCTGTCAGTCAGCAGCAGTGGACGGAGATTCTGAAGGCGCTTTATGTGGGGGTGGATTTGTTGATTCTGGACGAGCCCACGGCCGTCTTGACGCCACAGGAAATTACGGCCCTGTTCAGGACCGTCAAAAAGATGGCCGAGCATGGACTCTCCGTGGTGTTGATTACGCATAAATTTGCGGAGGTTTTGGAGGTCTCGGATCGAATTACCGTGTTGCGCAAGGGCAAGCTGATCGGCACGGTGAACACGCGAAGCATCAATGATCGTGAATTGGCGCGGATGATGGTGGGGCGCGACGTGATTTTCCATGTGGAAAAGGAAGTGATCGAGCCGGGCGATCTGGTGTTGGAAATGGAACAGGTGACGCTGAGAAACAGCCAGAAAACAAAAAAACTCGATCACATCCATTTGCAGGTACGCCGGCATGAGATACTGGGCCTGGCCGGGGTGGGGGGTAATGGTCAGCGCAGTCTCTACAACGCCATTATCGGTGTCTCGCCGCTGGATGAGGGACGTATCCTGCTGTGCGGAGAGAACCTCGTTAAAAAAAGTGTGGCCGAGCGTATGATGGCGCGTCTCGCCGGGATCCCGGAAGATCGAATCAAGCAGGGGCTGCTGATGGATTTCTCCGTGAAAGAAAGTCTTCTGCTTGGGCGGCATAATCGACGGCCGTTCTCTCGATTCGGATGGATGAGCAAGAAGAAAATACGAGCCTTTGCCGAGCAGGCAATCGCAGATTATGAAATTGCGGTGCAGAACTGCGATGTACGCACGGGTACCTTGTCCGGAGGAAACCTGCAGAAGGTGATTTTGGCGCGTGAACTTTCGCACAATCCCTGCTGTGTGGTGGCCAGCCAGCCCACGCGCGGGCTGGATGTGGGGGCGATTGAGTATGTGCATCGCCGCTTGCTGGACCTGCGGCGGGAGGGTGCCGGCATTCTGCTTATTTCAGAGGATTTGGATGAGCTTTTCAATCTGTCGGATCGTATTGCCGTCATCTACAAAGGACGCATCATGGGGGAGTTCGAACGGAGCGAGGCAACGCGTGAACGAATTGGACTTCTTATGGCGGGGATAAGCGAATGAAAATCGGCTCGTTCTATCTGGAAAAAAGAACGCATGTGCGTTGGTATATTCAGGGGCTTTCGATTCTCATCGCGCTTCTCGGGGCGTTTGGCGTGGGTGCTTTGTTAATCAAGACCACCGGGGCCAATGTGGGCGAGGCGTATGCGGCGTTATTCAAAGGGGCGTTTGGCAGCCGGAACGCTTTTCTGGAAACGCTGGTTCAGTCGACGCCCTTGATTCTGACCGGTTTGGCGATGGTGGTGGCGTTTCGCGCGCGGGTGTGGAATATCGGTGCGGAGGGGCAGTTTTTCGCCGGGGCTATGGCGGCGGCCTGGGTCAGCATGAGTCTGCACGATACTCTGCCATATCCCTTGTTGCTTGCGGCTGTTTTGGGCTCGGCCATGGTGGCGGGCGCCTGCTGGTCCCTGATTGCGGCCTACTGTAAAATACGTTTCAATGCCAACATTATCATTGTCACCGTGATGATGAATTACATCATTCTTTTTCTGCTTTCCTATCTGCTCAGTAACACCTGGCGTGAACCGGGTTCCTATTTTATGCAGACGGCCCGCTTCGAGCGCATCACCTATCTTCCACGGTTCTTTTCGAGCCGGCTCCACCTTGGTTTTTTCAATGCCCTGATTGCGGCGGCGTTGGTTTATTTGATCGTCTGGAAAACATCACTGGGTTATTCCATTCGCGCGGTTGGCGTGAATCCGGTGGCATCCCAGTTCAAGGGCATTCAGATTAAGCGGACGATTCTGACGGTGATGCTGATCAGCGGGGCGCTGGCCGGGCTGGCCGGTGGGGGCGAAATCGCGGGCCTCCAGCATCGCTTGCGCCTGGATATTTCAACCGGCTATGGTTATACGGGTATTATCATTGCCCTGCTGGGACGTCTGAACCCGGTGGGCGTGGCCCTGGCGGCGATCTTTTTTGGGGCGTTGGTGAATGGGTCCACGCATATGCAGATATTCACCGGGGTGCCGGTGGCGCTCGTGCAGTCTCTCCAGGGCATTGTGTTGATTTTCCTGCTTATGTCTGACGTGCTCACGCGCTATCGAATCAGGAGGATGCCTCATGCTGACTGATCTGCTCACGCTTAATTTTCTGGAGAGTCTTTTATCGGGGATGATGCGCATCTCGACCCCGCTGCTGCTGGCGGCGTTGGGTGAGTTGATCACGGAGCGCGGCGGGGTGTTGAATCTGGGTGTGGAAGGGACGATGCTGGTGGGGGCCTTCACTGGGTTTGTCGTGTCGTTTTATACGGGGAATCTTTATCTGGGGGTTTGCGCCGCGATGATGGCGGGCGGGTTGCTCAGTCTGTTGATGGCTTTCATGACCTGTACACTGAAACTGGATCAAATCGTCTCCGGGTTGGCGTTGAATATTTTCGGAGGGGGGTTGGCCTTTTACGGGTACCGGGTGGCCTTTCAGAATGTGGGCAGCAAAAATCTGCCCACCATCACCACGTTTGAGCAACTGAGCATTCCCGTTCTGTCGAAGATCCCGGTGATTGGCCCGGTGCTTTTTGATCAACATCTGTTGACGTATGTGGCGGTGCTGCTGGTTCCGCTGATTGCCTGGTTTCTCTACAAGACGGTTCCCGGCTTGACGCTTCGGTGTATTGGTGAGAATCCGCGGGCGGTGGATATGCGCGGGATCCGGGTTGTTCACTATCAGTACGGGGCCGTGATGTTTGGCGGAATGATGTCGGGGCTGGCCGGTGCCTATCTGACGGAAGCGGCGGCAGGACTCTTTGTGCCGGACATCGCGGCGGGGCGCGGATGGATCGCCATTGCAATCGTGATTTTCGGAGGGTG
>JAQVYB010000140.1 GCA_028708815.1 Kiritimatiellia bacterium
GGGCGTTCGTGCGAGGTGGCGATTGGGCTCTACCGGCAGGTGATGCGTCGGCTCCTGGCGGTTTCGGGGATTATTCTGCTGGGGATGGTGTGCGGCACGCCGTGGCTGATCGGGGTGTTTCATCTGGAAGGCCCGGGTCCGCTCTATGCCGCGATGCTGGTGTGCGTTTCAACGCTGGCGATGACGACCTTTCAGGGGGTATTGCAGGGGACGGAGCGCTTCGGGTGGTACGGGGTGTCGATGAATTGCTGGTTCTGGGGTCGGCTGCTCTTTGCGGCGCTGCTGGTGGTTGCCGGTTTTCGTGCGACGGGTGCGCTGGCCGGGATGACGCTGGGCGCCCTGGCGGGAGTCATCATCCCCCGCCTGCTTCTGCATCGCGAGCTGTTTGCCGGACGTGTGGAAACCCCGTCGAGCGGTACGATGCGCCCGCTCTATCGTTACATTGCGAAAGTGACTCTGGCTTATGCGCTGTTTATGGTTTTGGCGAACATGGATGTGATTGCGGTGAAGCATTGGTTTTCGCCGGAGGTTGCGGGAGAATTTTCAAGGGGGGCGATGCTGGCCCATCTGATTTGGCTGATGCCGTTTCCGGTGGTGATGGCGATGTTTCCCAAGTTGGTGGCGGCGAGAAACGATCAGGGGGCCCGAAGACGTTTGCTGCTCAAGGGGATTGCCGTGGGTGCGGGAACCTCCCTGGTGCTTGCGGGTGTTCTGTTGGCCTACAGCCCATATATCTTCCACATTCTTTTCGGCTCGCCCTCGAATGAGATGATCGGGCACATGCCGATTTTCCTTTCGGCCATGCTGCCGGTCTCCTTTCTTTTCGTCCTGCTGAATTATGAGTTGGCACTGAACAAACGGGCCTTTCTCGGACCGCTGATGGTGGGCAACCTGCTGCTGATTGGCGCGCTGTGTCTTCGGCACGGCTCAATCGAGCAAATTCTGAAGACCCTCCTGATTGGATGCTGGCTTTTATTCGCTGCGCAGATTTTGTTTTTCCTCATCCGCTACAAGATCAACGGTAAGCGAAACCGGAAATAATTCCTTGAAAGGCCTTGACCCGTCCGGGCGGATGCCTTACTCTCCAATTAGTAATAAATACTAAAGAGTAACCGTTATGAATAAACAAGAAGTGGCTGTCCGAGACTGTTTTTTGGAGCGGTGTCGCGCGGCGGGCCTGAAGGCCACGCCGCAGCGCCTGTCCATTTATGCGGAATTGGCGGGCACGCGGGAACACCCCGATGCCGAAACGGTGTATTCCCGCGTGCGGAGCGATATTCCCTCGATTTCCTTTGATACGGTGTATCGGACGCTGCGTGTATTCACGGAACATGGGATGATCACCCGTATGAGTACGGCAACGGATCGTGCGCGTTTTGACGCGGTTATGAGTCCGCATCATCATTTTGTTTGCGAACGGTGCGGAGCAATCACAGACTTGGCCGCCGAAGGAAGCGGGTTGGACCGCCTGCCGGAGGGGGTGTCGGAAATAGGAAAGCCGAAGTCGGTACACATTGAGATACGCGGGATTTGTCGATCCTGCGCGAAGAGTAAAAAGCAGAAATGAAAGGAACGCGGAATCATGAGTGAACAGGAAGTCAGAAACATGCCGTTAATCGGCGACAGGGCCCCGGAGTTTAAGGCGGTAACGACCCAGGGAGAAATCAATTTCCCGAAGGATTACGAGGGAAGCTGGGTTGTATTCTTTTCGCACCCGGCGGATTTCACCCCGGTCTGCACCACGGAATTCATGACGTTTGCCTCCATGCAGGAGGATTTTGCCAAACGGAACTGCAAGCTGCTGGGGCTTTCGATTGACAGCATCTATGCGCACATTGCCTGGCTGCGTACGATCAAGGAAAAGATTGAATACAAAGGGATGAAGGACGTGGAAGTCACCTTTCCGGTGATTGAGGATCTGAAAATGGATGTGGCCAAGGCCTTCGGGATGCTGCAGCCGGGCGCCAGCAGTACGCAGGCGGTGCGCGCGGTGTTCATAGTGGACCCGAAAAGCATTGTTCGCGCCATTTTGTATTATCCGCTTTCGAACGGACGCAATATGGATGAAGTGATGCGTCTTTTAGTGGCTATGCAGACCTCCGATGAATACGGGGTTGCCACGCCGGCGAACTGGCGTCCGGGGGATGATGTGATCGTGCCGCCGCCGGGGTCCTGCGGGGTGGCCAGAGACCGTACCGCCAAGCCGGACCCGGATGTGAAATGCCTGGACTGGTTCATGTGTCTGAAAAAATCACCGATCAAAAATTAGCCGCATGACGGGCTTCGGTTCACCGTTCGGCAAGTGAACACCGCGGGTACGCGGTTGGGCAGCGCTGGACGGGAAGGGTGAAAACCTGTTTAAGGCAGGAAGAATGAAAGAGGAAGGGGTGCTGAGCCGCCCCTTTCTTTTTTTGTTTTTGTGTAAAACCCGCAAATAAAAATTAAACCTTTTGGGAGTCGGGGCGTACTTTACTTTTAGGTTATGAACTTAAAAACATTACATGATCAGTTAAGCATACGCCTCTTTCTGCAGACCCTGCAGGATCAATACGCGGAGGCGTTCACGACTCATGATCTGGAAGCCATGACCGAATCCAGCGGTGCGCTCAGTATCGCCTATTCCAGCCTCGGGAATCATGCTCTGGCCCGCAAATGGGCCGATGCCTTCTGGGAAGCCTGGCACCAGAAGTAAGCCGGTTCATCGAGTTCCCGTTCTATCCGTATTTCTTTCCGTATAATGGATTCCAATTATCGTTTGCCGTGCAGGCGGCTGTGCGCTATGAATGGAGTCCGTTTTTTTAATGGGCATAATGGACATGCCGGTCATGGGCCGGCGGGTAGGATTTGATCTATGATCGGAATTGTGGATTACGGCATGGGGAATCTCGGGAGCGTCGAGAATGCGTGCCGCTTTTTGAAGCGGGACGCCCAGGTGATTTCATCCCCGGATGCAGTGGAGGATTGTACGGCGTTGATTCTGCCGGGGGTGGGGGCATTCGGCGACTGCATGAAGAATCTGCGGCAGCGGGGTTTTGCGGAACGACTGGTCGAGTGGATTAACTCGGGGCGTTGGCTTTTGGGTATTTGCCTTGGATTGCAGGTGCTTTTTGAAGAGAGTGAGGAGTCGCCCGGCGTTTCGGGTCTTGGTGTGCTTCCGGGTCGGGTGCGGCTGTTTCAGTTGCCGTTGGAATTGAAGGTGCCGCAGATCGGCTGGAATCAGGTGAGGCAGGTGAAGCCGGATTGTCCGCTGTTTAAAGGTATTGCGGATGAGACGCATTTCTATTTTGTGCACAGCTATTATGTGGACCCGGCGGCGGAGGTCGACACGGCGGGGACGACGGATTTCGGCGGGGCGTATACCTCGGCGGTGTGGCGCGACGGGCTGATGGCGGTTCAGTTCCATCCGGAAAAGAGCCATCGCGCCGGTTTGAAGATGCTGGATAATTTCTGCGCCCAGGCGGAAGAAGCGGTGGGCGGACGACGTGCAGGTGAATGAGGTCGCGGAAAGCGGCGGACGGGAGTGGAAACGATGAACGACGGCATGGTGATCATACCGGCAATTGATATGAAGGGCGGACGTTGCGTACGGCTCAAACAGGGGCGCGCGGAGGATGAGACCGTCTATGCGGATGATCCGGTGGCGATGGCGCACCGTTGGGAGGATTCAGGCGCGGAATATCTGCACTTGGTGGATCTGGATGGCGCTTTTCAGGGGGCTCCGGCTCATGTGGATTTTGTGCTGCGCATCGCGCGTGAATTGAAGATTCCGGTGGAAATCGGTGGCGGGATTCGGACGGAAGAGCAACTGGCCCGTTATCTGGAGGGGGGGGTGGATCGGGTGATTCTCGGGACGCGGGCGTGTGAAGCCGAGGATGCTCTGCAACGGCTGGTGGACCGCTTTGGGGCGGGCGTGGCGGTGGGAATTGACGCCCGTGACGGCTTCGTGCAGGTGAAGGGGTGGACGGAAACCACTGCACTGACCGCCCTCGATCTCGCGAAGCGCATGGAACGGCTCGGAGTGAAAACGATTATCTATACCGATACGGCACGCGACGGCATGATGCGCGGTGTGAATGCGGAAGCGATGGCGGCCATGTGCGACGCGGTGGGTTGTTCGGTGGTGGCCTCGGGCGGAGTGACGACGGCGGAGGATGTGCGCGCGCTGGCGGCACTCGAACGAAAAAATCTGTCCGGCGTAATCGTCGGCAAGGCGCTGTATGAAGGTACGGTGACTATGAAGGAGCTGTTGTGCATCTGACGCATTCTGAAACAACTTTGTCCAGCGGCATTCGCGTGGTGACCAGTCATATCCCCTACGTCGAGAGCGCGGCGGTGGGCTTCTGGGTGGGCGTGGGTGGGCGCTATGAGTCGAAACGAATGTCCGGCGTGAGTCACTTCATTGAACATCTGCTATTCAAGGGAACGCAGACGCGGTCGGCGCGCGCAATTTCGGAGGCGATCGAGGGGCGCGGGGGCTATTTCAACGCCTTCACGCAGGAGGATGCGACGTGTTATTACGCCCGGATCAGCGCGGAGCATGTGTTCCATGTGATGGATATTCTGGCGGATATGTATGTGAATCCGAAGTTTGATGCGGGGGATATCGACAAAGAGCGGCGGGTGATTCTGGAAGAGATCATGATGTACCGCGATCAGCCCCATCAGTTGGCGCAGGAAGACCTGAGCGATCTGCTGTGGGCGAATCATCCGTTGGGGCGTACGCTGATCGGTACGCCCGCCACGGTGATGCGTATGACGCGCGAAGAAATTCTGGGGTACAAATCAAAGAAATACCGTCCGTGCAATACCGTGGTGGCTGTGGCGGGCAAGGTGGATCACGAGGCCTGCTGTGCGTATCTCGAAAAGGTGCTGGATGTGCCGCGCGGGTCGGCGGAACCGAAGTATCTTCGGGTGGAGCGGAGCACGGAGCAGCGGGATGTTTCGGTGCGTAAGAAACCAATCGAGCAGGCCCATCTGGCGTTGGGACTTCGGCTTTTCGGGCGAAAAGATCCGCGCCGCTATCCGCTGAAACTCTTGAGCGTCATTCTGGGCGAAAACATGAGTTCGCGTCTCTTTCAGGTGGTTCGGGAACGGCATGGGATGGCTTATTCGGTGCACAGCGGGGTGCATCTCTACGAAGATACCGGAGCATTGCTGATTACGGCGGGGTTGGATCGTACGCGTTGTGTGCCGGCCATGAAACTGATTTTGCGTGAGCTGAACCGCCTGGCTGAAAAGAAGGTGACGGCCCGTGAGCTGAAAATGGCCAAGGATTATGCGGGAGGACAGCTTCGCATCGGACTCGAGGGAACCTCGAATCAGATGATCTGGGTGGGTGAACACCTGCTGACCTTCGGGAATGTCCGACAGCCTCAGGCCATTATCGATCGCCTGGATGCCGTGACGGCGGACGATATTGCGAAGCTGGCCGGGCAGGTGCTGAAGACCAAACGCCTCAGCGCGGCGCTGCTGCTCCCCGAAGAAAACCGGGAGACGACGGAGCAGGTGCGCGAGTTGATTCACGGCTGAGCGAGGGGCCTTATTTCTCTTCCTCTTCCCGTAACGGCATGCGTTCGCGCACGGGTTGAATTACGTAAAGCAGTCCGCCGAAGAGGCTCCAGAAAAGACCTCCGAAATAGACCAGCAGCGACAGCGGGATGGTGCGGTAGGTGGCCGCTCCAAGGGTTTTGAATAATTCCGCGAAGAGTCCTTCACGCACACCCAGTGCGCCGGGTGTTATCGGAATGGCCGTCAGTACGGTAATGATCGGAAACAACATGAAATAGGATCCGATCGGCAGGGTAATCATCAGGCTGCGCGCAAAGCAGTGGCAGGCGAGCGTGAGCAGAATCAAATTCAGCATTGAACAGATCAGACAGACCAGCAGGACCGCCGGATGGGCCCGGTAATAATAGGCGACCTCATACACCTTGCGCAGCATCGGGCCGAAACGGGATTTTTCCACTCGTTGGAAAAACGGATAGACGGAAAAGAGATTGCGGCGCAGCGCCAGAATCAGCAGCAGTGCCGCGCAGAATGCACCGGCCAGCATCATGCCGCCGCAGGCCGTGAGCAGTGTATGTTGAAGAAAGAGGCGCAGGTGTAAGAGGATCATGAACACGCCGAAAAACAGCGTGGTGAGCAGTCCGATTCCCCGGTCCACCAGGACGGTGGAGGCGGCGCGCGTTTTTTCCCGGTTGCACAGGCGTGCGGCATACCAGGCGCGTGCCACATCCCCGCCGCAGCCGCCCGGCAGAAAGGAATTGAAAAACTGACCGATGAAAAAGAGGCGGAACACCGTGCGTATCGGCAGGTGAAACTGTTGGGTGCGCAGAATGAGATGCCAGCGTGCACATCCCGCCAGCAGGCCGAGAAAGGTGGCGGCGAGCCCGGCCAGCCACCACGGCCACTGCCGAAACCCCTCGATCAGCACTTCCTGAAGGGTATGCACGGGGAGCCGATAGAGCAGCCAGCCCAAAATGCAGGCGGCCAGCAGAAGGCGCAGCAGTTGAAAGGTGCGCTGACGTCGGGACGGTTTATTCATTGCGGCAGGTTTGCAACAGGTGTTCATAGATGTCGTGAAGGGTGGTTTCGATTGGAATTTTTGGAAACCAGCCGATTTCGCGGCGTATGCGCGCGGTGTCGAGGGTGGGGAGGCAATCGGTGGGGCGGTAGCGGGCCGGGTCTACTTCGATTTCCGGATGTACGCCGGCGATTTCGCAGAGGGCATCGAGTACGAAACGGATGTGCTGCGGGGAACCCGATGCAATGTTGTAGGCCTGCCCCGGAACGCCTTTTTCCAGCAGCATGAGGTAGGCCCGGGTTACGTCGCGCACATCCGTGAAGTTGCGCATGTTGTCGAGATTGCCCACGAGCATGCGCGGGGGTTTTTTGTTGAGCGAGATTTCAGCCAGTTGGCGTGCAAAGCTGGCGGTAACGAAGAGGTCGGATTGTCCGGGGCCGGTATGGTTGTCCGGACGCGCGCAGAGTACGGGTTGTTTGTAGTGTTCCGCGCAGATCAGCGCATGGCGGTCGGCCGCCTGTTTGGCAATGGCGTAGGGATTGGCCGGGAGCATGAGATCGTTCTCGCGCATGGGCAATTCCGCCTGGTAGCGCCCATATATTTCACCGGAACTGACCATGATGACCCGCGTTTCGGGTCGGACTTTTCGAAAGGTTTCAAGGAGGTTCACCGTGCCGATCAGGTTGACTTGGTAGACCAGTTGCGGTTTTTGCCAGCCGAGGGGTACGAAGGCGATGCCGCCCAGGTGGATGCAGCCGTCGGGTTTGGACTCCGCGATGATCCGTTCCAGGCACGGGGTGTCGCACAGATCACCCGTATAGGCCGGGGCGGAGGTTGGTTTCGGTGGAGGGTTCAAGTCAAAGAGAATGGGTGTGTGGCCGTGCTCCTGCAGGAGTTGTACCATGTGCCGCCCGACAAAACCGTTGGCGCCTGTGACCAGAACTCTCATGTTTTCACGCTTTCGTTTTCTTTGGGTTCGGGGTTTTCGCCCCAGGCCCGTTTGATGATTTCGAATCCGGTGACTAAGTCCGCCCGGGAGACATAGGGGCTTGGTTCCAGCACCCGGAAAATTTCCCCCGTGCCGTACGGGCGGAAGCGGGTGAAGTCGATGGCGCCCTTGGGAGGCATTAGATGATCTCCGGAGGGGGGAATGACGTCATGAATGTGCATGCCGACCAGCCAGGGTTGGAGTCGTTCGAGCCAGCGCTCGTGATTGATCAGTCCGAGGTTTTGTCGAACCTGTCCGTGCCCCATGTCGTGCCAGTAGCCCAGGCGGGGTGACTGAAACTGTTCGAGAATACGGGTCAGTTCCATTTCGGTGGGGATGGATTCCCACGAGGGCAGGTTTTCGATCGCGAGGCGTATGTTGCACTCTTCGAGAACGGGTAAGAGCTGTTCGAGGCTGCGTCGTAGGTGGTCCAACTGGACGGGGACTTTCCGCTCGCGCTGAATCTGCATCTTCATTTTCAGGCGTTCGTATTTTGCGGTAAAGAGTTTTCCGGCCTGGTGCAGCTCGATCAATCGGGGGGTGTAGCGCCGCATCTTGACATTGCCGGAATGCAGGACGACCGCCTGTGCGCCGATTCCAGCAGCGAAGCGAATGGTTTGGGTGGTATGCGTGAGGGCCTGGCTGCGGACTTCATCGCGCAGGTCTGAAAGGGTCCAGAGTTCCGGGTGGCCACGCATCACCCCCGCCGGGACCGGGCAGAAGTTATGCACGGTATTCACCAGTCCCGGGTAACGCTCGATCATGGTTCGTACGCCGGGCACCAGATCCTGCCGCAGATCATAGCCCAGTTCCAGACGCTCAAAGCCCATGTCCAGGATTTCCTGAACCAGGGCTTCGCCATCGGCATGGCGATGGGCATTCCATCGGGTGGAGAGTGCAAACTTCATAATCAGGGGGTGATAATAGAAAACTCTCCCCGTTTGGGGGAGAGTTTTCTTTCATGAAACACAAGTCTTTTGCCTTGGGCAGAGTTGCCTGCGGCATCGGATTTATGGGCGTGTACGGGCGCGAGCCTGCTTGCGACGTTTCTTCTCGCTGGGTTTCTCGTAGTGACGATGCGAACGCATTTCCCGCATGACGCCTTCTTTATCAAGTTTCTTTTTCAAGCGGCGAAGCGCTTTTTCCACGGATTCGCCTTTTCGGATTTTGACTTCTACCATGATTCTGAGTTCACCCCCTCAAGCGGTTGGTGTTTTGGTAAAACAGGTGCGGAAGATAGATGAAAATCGAGGGGCTGTCAATTTGAAGGCGTATTTATTTGCAGTCGTGATAGCGCTTGTCATTCAAAAAGGGAGGTGGTAGCATGCGAATTGGTACAAGGGGTTATGTTGTGTTTGAATGTGTATCCGGTGATGGTTGTTGTTGAGCAATGTGAAGGAGAGCGTTATGAATTCATTCAAGAAGCAGGGGAAATGTCTGGTTTTTTTAGTATGTCTGATCGGGTGGGTTCCCTTACTCTATGCCCAGTCCCCGACCCCGGAGCCTACTCCCACGGAGTCCCCGACCCCGACGATTACCCCCACGCCGATGCCGGATGTTTTTACGGACTTCACCGAGACCTTTGAAGGGGCGTATCCGCCCGCCCTGTGGTTGGCCAACGGTGCCGAGCGTATTGACACGCTTTCTCACTCGACCTCGCATTCCGTTTTGCTCTCACGGGATGGCGATTGGTTGGTCACCCCGTTTATGGAGACGACCGGTAACCAGCTTCAGTTTTATTACCGGGTGACTGACGATGTCATGTGGCGGATGCTCCGGCTGGAGTATTCCACGGATGGCAGCAATTGGAACTTCTGGTGGAAGCTCTCCTGCACGCCGAATTACTGGTTTCGCAAGCAACTGGATATTTCCACCCTCGGGGCGGCGCCGATTAAGGTGCGTTTCTCCTGGGATGGCGAAAATGATGTCGGCGCGATGGTGTATCTGGATGATGTTTCGCTGAGCCCGCTGCCTTCCCGTGCCGCTCCCGCGCCGGTGGATTTCGATGGCGATGGCGTGAGCGATCTGGGTCTCTACTGGCCCGAGGGCGGCATGTGGTATGCGCATTGTTCGGGAGGGGTGAATCCCGATCCGTTGAATTTCGGATGGAGCGCGGCCATGCCGGTGGTGGGGGATTATGATGGGGACCAGATGGCGGATTGTGCACTCTTTTGGCCCGAGGGCGGCTTGTGGTATATTTACAGTTCATCTTTCGGCCCGCTGGCGCCCATTCTATACGGATGGAAAGATATGATTCCGGTGCCCGCCGATTACGATGGCGATGGGGTGACGGATCTTGCGGGTTACTATGCGGGCTGGTGGTATATTCTTTACTCGCAGCAGGGCTCAACGGCCTCGCAGTCGGGGCCGGTCAGTGGCGGTGTCAATCAGGCGGCGATCAATTACGGCTGGTCGGGCGCCGTTCCGGTACCCGGTGATTACGATGGCGACGGCAAGGTCGATTTGGCCGTTTATTATCCGGCCGGCGGGCAATGGTATATCCGCAGGAGCAGCGATCTGCAGCAGGTGGCTATTTCCTGGGGGTGGTCGCAGGGCTGGCCGGTGCCGGGGGATTATGATGGCGATGGAAATACTGATATCGCCGTGTATGCCTATGCCAATGGTGCCTGGAGCATTCTTTATTCGGGTGGAGGACAGAAAAGTTAAGTCTGGGGATGGGCCT
>JAQVYB010000141.1 GCA_028708815.1 Kiritimatiellia bacterium
TTCGCTTACATCATCGAGGAACTCCTGCACGAGCAGGAGGTGGATGACAACAAGAATGCCTATTATCAGAGCATCCTGGATACGATTATTTCAACCGGGCGCGCCGATGATTTCATTATGGCTATCTCCGAGGTGATTCAACATCTTTCCATTGATCGGCTGCATATTCTCGGTGATATTTTTGATCGTGGACCGGGTGCGCATATTATTATGGATCGGTTGATGGCGTATCACCAGGTGGATATTCAGTGGGGTAATCACGATATTCTCTGGATGGGTGCGGCTTCGGGTTCGGAGGCGTGTATGGCCAATGCCGTGCGGATCAGCCTGCGCTACGGCAATATGCGTACGCTGGAGGATGGCTACGGCATCAGCCTGCTGCCCTTGGCCACTTTTGCCATGGAGACATACGGCGAGGACCCCTGCGACTGCTTTATGCCGCGATCAGCCACGGATGAATATACGCAGAATGAGCGGCTCCTTCTGGCGCGCATGCACAAGGCGATTTCCGTGATTCAGTTCAAACTGGAGGGGCAGGTGGTGATGCGGCGTCCGCAGTACCATATGGAACACCGGCTGTTGCTGGATAAAATGGACTTGGCGCGCGGAATCATCCGGGTGGATGATGCGGAGTATCGGTTGCTCGATACCCATTTCCCGACCGTGGATGCGAATGATCCTTATGAATTGACGGAATCGGAGCGTACCCTGGTGGAACGGTTGCAGGGATCGTTTTGCAGCAGCGACCGTCTGCAGCGGCATGTGCGGTTTCTTTTTTCACACGGCAGCATGTATTTGATCTGCAATGACAACCTGCTTTATCACGGATGCATCGCCATGAATGAGGATGGCTCGTTTCGAGAATTCGTGGTGAATGGCGAGAGCTATGCCGGGAAGGCCTTCATGGACCGCGTGGAGCAACTGGCCCGACAGGGATTCTTTACGCGGGAGGATAATGAAGCCAAGCGATACGGGCAGGACGCCATGTGGTATCTCTGGAGTGGCGACATCTCGCCGCTCTATGGAAAAGATAAAATGGCTACGTTTGAACGGCATTTCATTGCGTCCAAAGATACCCATGCGGAGGTCAAGGATGTCTATTATACCATGCGGGACGATGAACACATGTGCCGGAAAATTCTGGAGGAGTTTGATCTGGATCCCGAGCGCTCGCACATTATCAACGGCCATGTGCCGGTGAAGGTGAGAAAGGGAGAAAGTCCGATCAAGGCGAATGGACGAATGATTGTGATTGATGGCGGCCTTTCCGAGGCCTACCAGCCGGAAACAGGCATCGCCGGATATACGCTGATCTACAATTCACATGGCATACGGTTGGTCTCCCACCGGCCGTTTGTATCGCGGCTGAAGGCGGTGGAAGAAAATCTGGATATTCACTCCACGACCATGCTGCTCGAGACCAGTTGCGAGCGGATACGCATCCGGGATACCTATACCGGAAGTTTGATGATCCGTCGGATCGAGGAGTTGCGGGCCCTGCTGGCGGCCTACCGGTCGGGGCTGATCAAGACGCATTAGCAGGATGGCCGGCTTGGACCGGCCAAAACGCCTGTCAGGCGAAGCTCGGAGACCGTTTAGGAGGAGCGATGTACGCAGGTCCCTTGTCTTGAATAAAATACCGGTTTTATTCTTGTCAGGTGGGCCGGGGCATTCTATATTCCCCGCTCATTTCATAGGTATACAGAAGGAGTGGTGTTATGTCGCGGGTATGTGAAATTTGTGGGAAAGGCCCTATGACGGGCAATAAAATTATTCGTCACGGTTTGCGTAAGAGCAAAGGCGGTATTGGTTTGCATACCACCGGAATCACCCGGCGTCGTTTTCTTCCGAATCTTCAGAAGATTCGTGTGATAGAGAACGGCGGGGTGACGCGCAAGCGTATTTGTACGAGCTGCCTGAAGGCGGGTAAGGTGACCAAGGCCAGCTGAAGTCCCGTTGTTTGGTTTGAAATCTTGAAGACCGCCCGTAAATCGGGCGGTTTTTTTATTTGTATGAAGCAGGGGCATAAAAACAAAAAAGACACCTTGGTGGAAATGCGCTTTCTGGAAGGGGTGTGCAGCCGCTTGGTTGATCATGAGGATGCGTTAAAGGCGCTTGGCGATCTTTATACGCGGGCCGGTTTGGTGGAAAAGGGGCTGCAAACGGATCTGAAACTGGTGGGCCTTTGTCCGATGGATCCGATGGTTTGGTATAATCTGGGGTGTAGTTATGCTCTCAGCGGCCAGATGGATCACGCCTTCGAATCGCTGAATCAGGCGGTGGACCTTGGATACGCGGATGCGGACTGGATCATGGAGGATGAAGATCTGAAGGCATTGCGCGGGGATCAGCGCTTTAAACGACTGCTCTTACGAATGACAGATACGGATAGGGACTCGCGCCATGAGTGAGCAGGGAAAGGATGCCCACGGCTGGTCTCTGCGGAAAGCGGAACGTTTTTTTGATCATCCTTTTTGTGCTGGAGCAATACGCCCTTGAGCAGGGGTTGATTCCCAGGGAGAACGGGGAACGCGATATTAAAGATTTGCAGAAAACGGCTTCCGGGGGCGGAACATTCTGCTACACTCTTCTTATAACTAGCGCCCTTATGCCGGGTGGAACGGCGGGGCAGCATTGACCGGCCGGGAAAGACGGTGAACGAATGAAGATTGTGTGTGCCACCAGTGTGTATCAGGGACGGGAGGCGTTTTCCACGCTGGGAGATACGTTGGTGCTTTCAGATCAAGCCATCAATCGCGCCGATGTGGCCGGTGCGGATGCGCTGATCGTTCGGTCGAAAACCCGGGTGGATGCCGGGCTGCTGGCCGGAAGCGCGGTGCGGTTTGTCGGAACGGCCACGGCGGGAAGCGATCACTTTGACGGGGCCTTCCTTACGCGCAGCGGAATCGCCGGCGTGTCGGCGCCGGGGTGCAATGCGAATGGTGTGGCGGAGTATGTCATAACCTCGTTGCTGTGGCTCGCGGAACGGAAGAATCTGATTTTGTCGGAGAAGACGATTGGCGTGATTGGTGTGGGGTCGGTAGGCAATCTGGTGGCGGAGAAGTGCCGCGCACTGGGAATGAATGTAATGCTGAACGATCCGCCGCTGTTGGATGCCACACGGGATCCGGGCTATCAGCCGCTGGAGGATCTGCTCGAATATGCCGACATCCTGACGCTGCACGTGCCGCTGACGAAGACGGGGCGATACCCCACGTATCACTTGGCAGACTGCCGATTTTTTGCGCAGGCACGCCCCGGGGTGCTGTTCCTCAATGCGTCGCGCGGGGAGGTGACGGATTCAGAGGCCCTGCTCATGGCGATGGATGGTGGTTTGGTGGGCGAATGCATGCTGGATGTATGGGAAGAGGAGCCGGAGATCAGCCGCTCACTGCTGGATCGGGCCATTATCGCCACGCCGCATATCGCGGGCTATTCGCTGGATGGGCGTTTGCGTGGTACGGAAATGATTTATCGGGAGGCCTGCAATTTTTTTGAGCAGGAGTTGGCGTGGGTGCCGGAAGCGCTTCCGCCGCCTGATCCCTGCGTGTTGGAATTGGATGCACGCGGGCTGAGCGACGAAGAAGCACTCTGGCGTATTGTCGGGCGGGCCTATGATATTGCGCGCGATGATGCGATGCTGCGGGATGCGGTGGGCGGACCCGATCCAATCGGACCTGCATTCAACCGGCTGCGCGTGTCCTATCCCATACGACGCGAATTTGCGGCCCATACCGTGAATCTGATGCACGGAACGGACCGCCTGTTGAAGAAACTTCAATCGCTTGGTTTTTCCGTGGTGCTTCGGGAAGATCAGACGGATGGATGAGCAGGGGCGCATCGAAAAATCAGGGAGATCATTATGGGGTCCAATCTGCTCGCTGTTCTGATTTCCATGCGCGGTCGTTTTCTGCTGTTGGCGGCGGTGTGTTCAGTGCTTGGCGCGGCGCTGGCCCGGGTTGAGGGTGGTGCGTCATCGTGGTTGGATGCGGCCGTTGTGCTTATAGGCGCGCTTTGTGCCCATGCGGCCGTAAACATGCTCAATGATGTGTGTGATTTTCGCTCGGGGTTGGACCGTTTGACCCGCCGTACGCCGTTCAGCGGCGGAAGTGGGGCGCTGCCGCTTCGTCCGCAGGCCGAAGGATCGGTTTTGTTTTTCGGGTTGTTCTTTATACTGGTCACGGTGTTGTGCGGTGTCTGGTTTTTGTGGAGAGGACGCTGGGGCGTGATCCCGTTTGGGTTGTTGGGTTTGTTTCTTATTGCGGCTTACACTCCCTGGATTACGCGGCATCCGTTGTTATGTCTGATCACGCCTGGCTTGGCTTTCGGGCCACTGATTACGGGTGGCGCCTGCTATGCGTTGGGTGGTGTTTTTTCATGGCGTGTTGCGGTGGTCGCGCTGGTCCCTTTTTTTCTGGTGAATGATCTGCTTCTGCTCAATCAGTTTCCGGATGTTGAGGCGGATCGTGCGGTTGGCCGGGTCACCCTGCCGATATGGTTGGGGTACCGTGTATCCAGCGAAATCTATTTGTTTTTCCATATGGCGGCTTTTCTGGTGATCGGTGGCGCCGTGGCGGGCGGGCTTCTTCCGGGCTGTTCGCTGTGGTCTTATGCACTCGTTCCGTTGGTGCTGTTTTCGTATGCTGGTGCTCGGCGCTATACGGCTTCCGGAAAGCCGCTTCACGCGGCGATGGCGTGTAATGTGCTGATTAATTTGCTGGCGCCTGCCTGGTTGGCGGTCTGTTTGCTGATGCAATGAGAAAAAGGTGCTTGAATGAATAATCAGGGAATCGCACCGCTGAATGCGGAAGAGCAACGCTGGGTTGACCATCGGAAATGCATTCAGGGGGAGGAAGAGGGCTGGATGATATAGAAAAAGGCCTCCCTGAAGGAGGCCTTTGTGTTTGATATGGTTTTGAAATACCGGTCAGATCAGGTCGGCGACCTCTTCGGCGAGGTCTTGAGCGGATTCGATGGCGTAGGATTTGCGGATGACGCCGTCTTCAAAAAAGAGGGGGTTCTGTCCGTCGGCCCAAGCGGTGGCAATGTTGTCGATTCCGATGAAGGAGAAGGCTTCGCGAATCTGCGTGGTCAGGCAGTCACGGGGATCTTCTTCTTTGTAAACACCTCCGGAAGCGGCGAGTACGACAATCTGTTTAATGCTGTGCAGGGGTTTTGGCCCATTTTTTTCCATCTTAAAGGTGATGTCAGGTGAGATGACCTGATCCATCCAGGCCTTGAGAATGGCGGGGATGGAGTAATTCCACATGGGGGTGGTGAGAACAAGCACGTCGGCCTGGTTGAAGAGCTCGCCTTGTTCCTTGGCGTAGGTCATGGCGGAAAGTTCTTCATCCGTGGCCTGATAGCCCCCAATGAAAACGGGGAACCAGAAGCCGCGGTATTCATCGTAGGAGACAAACGGGGGGGGCTCTTGATACAAATCCACATTCATCAATTCATAGTCCACATTCATCTCGGCCAGCTTCGTGAAAAAGGCCGCCGCCATCTGCTTCGATACGGACTCATCCGTAGGCTTTGGATTGGCGCATATATGTAAAATATTCATTCAATACTCCTGTTATTTCCCGTTTTCCCGGTGAAAGCTCCCTCTTTTATACTATTTGGAGGCGATGTAAAATAAAAACAACGGTCATTTTGTTTTCGGGGGGCTGAGCCTGTCCATGTAGGCCATCAATTCGCGACCGTACTCGGCGTCCTGCCCGAGTTGAGCAAGTTGTTTGTGAATGACGCGCAGTCCATGTTCTCCGGCCTCCGCATCGGCGGCGTCTCCGAAACGCCGCATGGGATCGGGGTCAATAAACTTCTTCAGAATGCTGACGAGGATGTTGTTTTCGAGTACGTGCCGGGGGAGGTACTGCTCTATCCGGTCAGCAAGACTGAGTTTGAAGTCAAGGAGTTCATTTTCGGATTTGGCGCTGATGTCGAGCAGGGGTTCCCCTCGGAGCATTTCAAGGGCCACGAGGCCGAGACTGAAGATGTCGGATTGAATGGCGTTGGGTTCGCGCTGATGGGTTTCGGGGGCCATATACATCGGCGTACCAATAAGAAAGGTGAGCTTTTCGCCGACGCGCGTGGCCCGCCCAAAGTCGACGATTTTGGGGTCGCCGAGGCGGTTGATCATGATATTGGAGGGTTTGATGTCGCTGTGGACATAGCTCATGTCGTGGAGAACCTCGAGTCCACGGAGAATGCCGCGCAGGATGTAGATGGCGACTCCCGGCTGAATGGCTATTTTGCCGTCATTGAGGCGAAAAATGATGTCGGTGAAGTGCCCCCATTCGCGGTAGGTGGAACGGCTCTTGGCGACGGCGAGATGCTCGCCGTCGAGCATGTAGCGCAGGTCGATTCCATCAATATTTTCCATCTGGACATAGCCGATGCCGTTGGTTTCTTCATAGACATCGCGGGAGACAAGGTAAGGGGTGTTGACGGTTTGGAGGCGGGAAACCTGGAGAGCGATGCGGCCCATATCCGTCCAGTAACGTTGGGTATTGGCGTAGATGCCCGGGTCGTAGAGTTTGATGGCGTGATGGGTCACACAGCCGCGTGCGCCTTGCCGTAGGCCGAGAAAGACGATGCCCTGGCGGCCTTGACCGAGGACCCGTTCGAGGCGGTAGGCCACGGGGTAATAGATGGCCCGGTCCTGAAGGATGGCCTGATAGTTGGAAATCAGCAGTTCGGGGCTGAGTTCCATTTTTCCGTCCAAGACCGTTTCGGGGATTAATTCCGCGACCGTACCCGTCTGTGTGGAGTGGTCCAGAGGGATCAATATGGTTTTTTTCACATTCATTTGGAAAACGTAAACGAGAGCTGAACCGGAAGGCAACAGCATTCCTTCCTGAAAAGATATTTAATTTTTGAGTGTGGCTCGTGAATAGTAAAACGTTTATATTGCATTACGTGGAAAGACCTTCATATATTCCGCGTAAATCCGATGCGGTTACGATTTAGAATGGAGAGTATTATTTATGTGGAAAAACTGGCGAAACAGCGGCGTCTTATTGCACCCAACCTCATTGCCCGGGCCTTACGGGCTGGGTGAAATTGGGCCGGAGGCGTACCGATTTGCGGATGTACTCAACGAGATGGGGCAGGGGCTATGGCAGATGTTGCCGTTAGGGCCGACCAGTTATGGCGATTCCCCGTATCAATCTCCTTCAACATTCGCGGGAAATCATCTGTTGATCAGTCTGGATTTGTTGGTGAAGGATGGCCTGCTCTCGCCGGATAAGCCGGCGAAACTCCCCGAGTTCCCTTTGACGCACGTGGATTACGGTTGGGTGATTCCCGAACGCATGCAGATTCTGCGGTCGGTGTGTCGGACGTTCAGCCGCAAGGCGTCCGAGGCCGTTCAGAAGCGGTTTAACCGTTTTTGCCGTCATAATGCCTATTGGCTGGATGACTACGCGCTGTTCATGGCCATCAAAGAGGCGCACGGAAACGGGCCTTTCGTCGAGTGGCCCACAGAACTGATTAGGCGGGAAGAAACGGCGCTGGCGAAGGCACGCACCAAATATAAGACGCCGATACGGGATGTGAAAATCATGCAGTTCCTCTTCCATGATCAGTGGGAGAGACTGCGAAAATACTGTGCTGAAAAAGGGGTGCAGATTGTTGGGGACATTCCGATTTTCGTGGCGCATGACAGCGCAGATGTCTGGGCGCATCCCGAATTGTTCTATGTGGATGAAGATACGGGGCGGCTTCAGGTGCAGGCGGGTGTGCCGCCGGATTATTTCAGCGCGACCGGCCAGCTCTGGGGCAATCCGCTGTATCGTTGGGAGGCCCATCAATCCACAGGATATGCTTGGTGGATGCAGCGTTTGAGAAAGGTGTTCGAAATGGTGGACATCGTGCGCATTGATCATTTCCGAGGTTTTGAGGCCTATTGGGAAGTGCCTGCTGATGCCGAAAACGCGATTAACGGGCAGTGGGTGAAAGGGCCGAATCATCATCTGTTCACCGTGCTGCGCGACCAAATGGGTACTCTTCCGATTATTGCCGAAGACCTCGGCGTGATCACGCCGGAAGTGGAACGTCTGCGCGACGATTTTGAATTGCCGGGCATGAATATCCTGCAATTCGCTTTCGGAAACGATGAGAAAGCCGAGGCCTTCCGCCCGCATAATTACAAACCCAATTCGGTGGCTTATACCGGCACCCATGATAACGATACGACGGTGGGCTGGTTTAACAGTCAGCCGGGACCGAACAGCACCCGCTCTGCCAACGACATCGCTCGCGAACGCGCCACGGTCTTGGACTATCTGCGCACGAGCGGCGACCAGATTGAATGGGATATGATTTCGCTGGCCTCCCGGTCGCAGGCCAATACGGCCATTGCGCCGCTGCAGGATATTATGGGGCTCGGTTCCGAGGCCCGTATGAATACGCCGGGCAAGCCCGATGGTAATTGGCAGTGGCGCTTTTCCTGGGACATGCTGCCGGAAGAAAAACGTACTCGCCTGCGTGCAATCTCGACGGCGAGTGACCGTATTCGCTGAGCAATCCGTTGGAGAATATCACAGTATTTCTACGCATGCTTCGTTTCATGATTCCGCTCCAATCGATTAGACCAGAAAGACATTGAAAAGAACGGAGTTGGTTGTTATAAGATCCCTCACCGCAGGGCTATCTGCGCACGGGATATGCTGAATATGAAGATTCTTGTAGCCGACGACAACATGGCCATCCGATCGCTGGTGCGAAAGTACCTGACGCACGTGGGCTATGAGGTGTTGGAGGCGTCGGATGGGGAGGAGGCCTGGCGGTTGATGACCGCCCACGGCCCCGAGATTGCGATTCTGGACTGGATGATGCCGGGGGCGGATGGCCTGGAATTGTGTCGGCGTTATCAGGAACATAACGACATGCCCTTTATGTACTTTCTCTTGCTGACCTCGAAGCATGAGAAGAAAGAATTACTCTATGCGTTAAGCAACGGCGCTCACGATTTTCAGTCGAAGCCCATTGACCGCGAAGAATTACTGACCCGCATCTCGGTGGGCGAGCGCCTGATCAATGCCTATAAAAAGATCAAGGCACGGACCTCGCAGGCCGAATATTTCAAAGAGAGCGCCACGCAGATGGAAATCCTCGCCGAGGAGCGCGCCAAGCAGTTGATTCATGCGGATCGCCTGATTTCACTCGGTACGCTTTCCGCCGGATTGGCTCACGAAATCAGCAATGCACTGGGGTACATTTGCGAGGGGGCCTATGAATCGCAGTATCAGCAGGATAAAATTGTCGGCGTCCTGCGCGATATGGTGGAGCGTCGTGACTCACCGCACATGGAATTGGTTCGGGAGTACCTTCAGGAAAGTGGTCCGGCCATCGAATCCATTCACGAGGGCATCAACAAGGTCATCTCCATCGTGGAAGAATTACGCATGTTTTCGCGGCAGGGAGAAACGCGTATGGCGCCTTGCCAGGTGAGCGAGTCCGTGGAGCGTGCCCTGCGGCTGACTCATAATGTGCTGAAATATCAGGTTACGGTGAAGCATGAGCTGCGCGAAGATCTGCCTCAGGTGTTCGGCAGTCTTCAGCAGTTGGAACAGGTCTTTGTCAATCTCTTCAAGAATGCCGCCGATGCGATGGAGGGGCAGCGCGATCCCGCCGTGCTGCATATTTCCTACGACCTGATTGATTCCTATGTGCGGGTGATCGTGGAGGATACCGGACCGGGTATCCCGAAAGACAAGGTAGACACCGTCTGGAATGCCTTCTACACCACCAAACCCCCCGAAAAAGGCACGGGCCTGGGCCTTTCCATCAGCCGCGACATTATCGAAAAACACGAGGGGCATATTTCCGCAACCAATGGAGATGGCAAGGGATGCATCTTCAAGGTGGACCTGCCGATTTACCGGGAACCCGAGGACTGATGCACTCGAATCCGATTCTCCCCGGTTTTCATCCGGACCCGAGCATCTGCCGTGTTGGGCGCGACTATTATCTGGTAAACAGTTCGTTTGAGTTTTTTCCGGGAGTCCCTGTGTATCACAGCCGGGACCTGGTGCATTGGCGGGCGATTGGCTATTGTCTGACGCGTCCCGATCAGGTGGACCTTTCCGGCGTTCCCGCATCACGCGGAATTTATGCGCCGACCATCCGCTATCACGTTCAGCGGCGGCGTTTCTAC
>JAQVYB010000142.1 GCA_028708815.1 Kiritimatiellia bacterium
TTCATCTGTGTTTATTTCCTTTCACGAGGCCACCGGCGGGTGCATGTAGATGGGTGTGGCCGGTTCGGATTTCAGACCCAGACCCAGCGTGGTTTCCACCCGTGCAGCCAACACGGAGGCCTGCGGATACACATCGGCATCCACCCAGGCGCCGACATCCAGCAAGGCAACTGATTCCGAAGAACGAATGGAACTCCAGGCGGAGGATACACGCGGAATATCGACCGGCACCTGCGCATCAAAATCCGCCCAGGGGACGAGTTGCCAGTCGGGAGATTCGGTCGATTTTTCAGCCTGCGGACGATCGAACAGCGCGTACCAGAGCATGCCGCGACGGGCATCGCCCACGACGGCCACGCGGTCGCACGGGCGTTGTTCAAAAACCGCTTCAGCCACGGCCACGCCGCTGTTCAGAAAAAAGACAGGCTGTTGGGCAGGTAGCGCCAACGCCTGCATCACGGTGATGGCAATGCGCAGTCCCGAATAATTGCCCGGTCCGCGCCCGGCGCAGAAGCAATCCACGCCCTCCCACGTAAGCCCTGATTCGCGAAGCAGGGTATTAAGTGTTTCAAACAGAAGCGCCTCGCCTTTGCGCGGCTCGGACCATTGTTTTTGAAGCCGTGTTTTTCCATGGCATCGGAGCGCCAGGTCGGCACGCGGCGTGGACATATCCAGAGCGAGTATATTCATGCCGGCGTCTCCATTTCGATGACCCGTCCGGTTTCCGTCTCCGCCGGAGTGATGCGTACCTTCCAGGCCGATGAAGGCAGGATGTTCATGATGCGTTCCGACCATTCAATCACCGTGACACCCTCTCCATACAGATACTCATCGAGTCCCAAGTCCAAGGCCTCGTCTTCCTGTTGAATCCGATAGAGATCAATGTGATAGATCGGGAGGATTCCGCGGTACTCGTTAACCAGGGTAAACGTTGGACTGTTCACTACGTCCTGCACCTGCAAGGCCTCCGCAAGCCCCTGAACAAAGCGCGTTTTCCCTGCACCCAGTTCACCGAAAAGCGCCACCACGGAACCCGGCTTCAATTGTTCCCCGAGCATTCGGGCCAGGCGCATCGTCTCTTCACAGCTTCCGGACCTGTAGGTGGTTTTTTTCATGCCTTTTTTCATCGATCGTTGTTGCGGTTCGGAAACAGCCCGTATACCCGCTCAAAAGTTTTGTGACTGCTTAGCGACTTCCCCCCGCTTTGTCAAAGTCTGCCTGACAATATTCTCCATAATCAAAGAAGAACCGGATACTATTCTCCAACAATCCGTCGGGTGTGGGATGGAGCCTGTTCAGTCTATAGGCTCCATTCAATCAGTGGATTCCATGGTCTGTTTCGGGACGAAACAACGCCAGGGCTTTTCGTACCAGGACCGGATCCAGGCGATGGCCATCCGCACCTGCCGTCAACAACTCGTGCAGGCAGGTCTTTTCGAGACGGTGCAGGACGGCGGAAGAAGGCGAAGCATACTTCGCGTTATGCTGTTCTCCTTCAGGTTGTTCGTGCGTTTTCATACCCTCTTTACGAGCATAAACCGTGCCGAGGCACAGTGATTTTGTTTTATCGGGAACGAAAGGACGTATCTGCGGATTGTATACCCCTTCTGCCAATCTCTGATGGGCCGTCCCGGGAGCGTCATTCGGTTAATTGCCGGTTTGTGCGATGCATAAAAACGTGGATCGAAATAGCTCCCCAAAGCCATTGACTCCACGCGGGACGGCAGATAGCATAGTACTGTTTTGCCGTCGATGTGGAGCCGCAGGAAAGAGGAACTCATGACCACCGCACTATATCCCTTAACCTTTCGCCCGATCTACAAGGATTACCTTTGGGGTGGAAGTCGAATCATCGAACGATATCATCGGAAAACCACGATGGAATTCTGCGCGGAGTCTTGGGAGATAACCGACCGAAAGGATGGCGAAAGCGTGGTGGCTCAGGGTTTGCTGGAAGGGTGCACGCTCCATGAACTGATTCAGGAATACGGGGCTTCTCTTTTGGGCGAGGCTGTTCCTGCGGCGAACTTCCCGCTGCTGATTAAATTGATCGACGCGAAGGAATCACTCAGCATTCAGGTTCATCCGAATGACGCATCCGCCCGCGAGTCGGGCGGTGAGGCCAAAACAGAAGCGTGGTACATCCTGGATGCTGATCCTGAAGCCTCCGTATATGCCGGGTTTCGGGAACCCGTCACGCCCGAGGTCTTCTCTCAAAGCGTTCGGGAGGGCCATCTGCCCGACCTGTTGCAGCACATCCCGGTGAAAAAGGGCGATGTCATCTTTATTCCGGGCGGTAGAATTCACGCCATTGCGTGCGGATGCCTTCTCCTGGAAGTGCAGCAGAATTCCAATACGACCTTCCGCGTTTTCGATTGGAATCGGGTGGGCAAGGATGGTTCGCCGCGCGAGCTGCATATCGAACAGGCCCTGCGGCATATCCATTGGCAGGATGCCGATTCGGCACTGCAATCCCCCACCCTGCCTCAACCACTTTCGGATACCTGCCTCTGCAGCACGCTCTTAAAGACCGACTATTTCAATCTGAACCGTGTTGAACTGACCGGGTCGCATACGTTCGCAGCGGATGCCTCGCGTTTTCGCGTGCTCTTTGTGGAAAAGGGAACGATGGCGCTGCAATACGAACGCACACTGATTCTTCAACCCGGCGACGTTTGTCTGCTCCCGGCGGCATTGGATGATTGCACTCTTGCCCCTCTCGCCGGCACAGGTACCTGCCTCACCATCATCCCCTGATTAAAACAGCCTATGGGTGCAACTGCGGCTCGCGGTACCGCTTGCCCTACCCCCGTCCGGGACTCCATCAGGCTTTGGATTCGAAGCGCTCCAACGGGATCATTCCGACCGCTTGTTAGAGTTGCTTATCACGCAGCTTCTCTCGTTCACGGTGTTGTTTTCTGAAGAGATAGAGCATTCGGAAAAAGCGTACGCTATCCAGCAGGGGGTTGATCTTGCTGTGGTTGGAATCGTAGATGGTTTTGATGCGCACGGCATCAATTCGTATGCCTCGTTCGGCCACGCGCAGGAGCACTTCCGATTCGGCGGCGAAGCGTTGTGATTTGGAAGAGACGAAGGGAATCACATCGCACCGAAAGAGGCGGTAACCACATTGGGTGTCCGGCACATACTGTCCCATGGAGCGGCTGAGCATCCAGCTCATAAAGCGGTTCGTGAGTTTGCGCACCAGCGGCATCCCGTGCACATCCGCCATCCGATTGCCGATTAAGACCGGAATGCCGGTACGGCGGTAGGCCTCAATGAATTTCGGAATTTCTTCCGGGTCGTGTTGTCCATCCGCATCCATGGCAATGAGAAACTCGGCCTTTTGATCACGTGCCGCCTGATACCCCACGTTCAGTGCCGCGCCTTTGCCTTGGTTTTCCGGAAGGGAAATCACGGTGGCGCCGGCGTCTCGGGCGACCTGAGCGGTGGCATCTTTCGAGCCGTCATCCACCACCAGAACGCGCGAACAGTATTTCCTCACCTCGCGCACCACATTGCCAATATGCGTCTCTTCCTGATACGCAGGAATTACCACGCAAAAATCACATTTCGCCACCTGCTCCTCATTCATATGGACTCCGTTTATCCGTTCTGATTCCAGAAGTCGTGAAAAATAAACCATTGATGCGGATTTTCCCCGATCTCCTTTTCCAACACACGGCCCAGCTCGCGCCGCATCTCGTATTCATCGCCGATTTCCAGCGGGTCCAGCGGCTTATGCGCACGCATTAAAAACGTATCATCCACCTGACGCAACAGAAATCCCGGCAAAATCGGTGCGCCGGTTTTAATGGAAAGCGCGGCGGGACCACGCGGAAAACGCGCCGGCTTGCCGAAAAAAGGGATGCGGTCATCCCGATTGGAGAAGTCACGATCGGCGAGAAGAGTCACCATTTCCCCCTGTCGGAGCAGACGCAGCAGATCCTTGGCGGCATGGCCGTAGGGGGTGAGATTGAATCCGCGTTGGCGCCGGACTTCGAGAAAAAAGCGGTTTCGTTCCTGCATTTCTTCCGGCATGAAGACGGTATGCACGGGATAGCCCTTGGCGGTGATCACCGCTCCACCGAGTTCCCAGTTTCCGAAATGCGCGGTCGCCAGAATGGTGCCTCTGCCGTTCGTTCGGCATTCGTGCAGATAATCCAGATGCTCGGCACTGAAAAGACGTTCCATATCCCGTGGTTTCAATCGGGTGTAGCGGATGAAATCGGCAATATATTTTCCAAAATACTGAAAGGTTTTTCTGGCGACGCCTTCCAACACGTCCCGACTGGGTTCAATGCCTTTGGCGCGGTATATCTGACGGAGGTTGGAGACAACCGCCCGACGGTCGGGACCGTTGCGGGCATAATAGCGATCCGCCGCCCGCAGGCCCATCCAGTAGGCAAACGGGCGCGGAACGGAACGGATAAACGCGGCCCCCAACCTATAGAGAAGATAGGCGCTCATCCCTCGGCCTGCTTCATCAATTCCGCCGCACGGTAGGAAGAACGTACCAGCGGTGCGGAGGCCACGGCACGTATACCCGCCTTCAGCGCTTCCTCACGATACAGATCAAATACGTCCGGCGAGACATAACGTTGAACCGGATAGTGATGCCTCTCCGGGGCCAGATATTGCCCCACGGTAAGAATGTGGCATCCAACCGAGGCCAGATCGTGTATCGCCTCGAGCACCTCGTCATCCGTCTCCCCCAGACCGACCATGAGGCCTGACTTGATGCGCATGGTGCCGCGCTGAGCCATCCGGCTCAACACGTCCAGCGAACAGCGGTAGGATGCCTGCGGGCGAATTTTCTGCTGCAGGCTGCGCACCGTTTCAAGATTGTGATTGAACACATCCGGGCGAGCTTCGGCCACAGTGGAAAGCGACTCCTCCGACCCGTTGAAATCCGGCGTAAGTACTTCCACCCCGGTCAACCCGGGATTGGTACGCAGAGCCCGGATGACCTGAGCGAAATGATCGGCGCCGCCATCGGGCAGGTCGTCGCGCGTCACGCTGGTCACCACCACATAGCGGAGTTTCATGATGGCCGCCGCGTCGGCCACGCGCTGTGCCTCGTGCAAATCCGGTGCCATCGGCCTGCCGCTTTGTATGCCGCAAAAGCCGCAGTTTCTCGTACAGGTCTCGCCTAAAATCATAAAGGTGGCCGTGCCGGCATTCCAGCAGGCGTGACGGTTGGGACATTTCGCGCTTTTGCAAACGGTATGCAGTCCTTTTTCACGCAACACCTGCGAAACCTCCACATAATGCTGGTCGGTACGAAGGTCCATTCGAATCCAAGGGGGTAATCTTTTCATGCGTGAGGAATGTATGTATCCGCGCCCGCATGTCAATATAATGATCCGGAAACAAAATTCCGCAGGCACAGCGCCCAATGATTGTGGCCCTGGAAAGGCGTTTGCGACAACGGTCTTAGAACAGCCGTGCGTTATAGTGTTGGCTCTGTGAGCCAAGTCCAGACAATCCCCATTTCGCACACCAATCTTAACCGGATAACCGGTTTAGACGGGCCTGTTTCAATTCGTTGGCCAGTTGTTTGTTCAGGGAATCGCGATTGCCGGCGTCCAACCTGTAAATTCGGCACCGGTCCTGCGGAAGGTGCTCCATCCAGAACGGGAGCGCCCGTTCCTGAATCACCGCGAGCATGGGTACGGTCGAAGACGCCACCCGATTCACCTCCTGCACAAAAGCATCAATCCCCTGCTCCAAAATACCGAGCTCATCGAGCACGCACCAATCCGCGTTCACCGCCGCACGCAGCCAGCCTGCGGCCTGATTGGAAAAAACGGAAGCATCCACCTGAGGGTTCCACAAAGCATTGGCCTGCCCGGAGAAGCGTACAAACGGGACGCATACTCCATCCCATGGGCCGATCTGAAAGCCGACCCGACGTCCTTCGGGGAGCGGTTCGGTTTGGAAACCTCCTAATCGGCCCGGCTCTAACTGCGCCAGGATTTGGCGCACCACCGTGCTCTTTCCCGATTGCATCGGGCCGGTCAGAATCAAGCGATCACATGGATTTTTCGAGGTCATACGGCGTTAGACTTTCGTATCCGGCATCCGTGACCACCAGCGTCTGTTCGAATTGTGCAGAGAGGGAGCCGTCTTCGGTCACAGCCGTCCAATCATCGTCCAATACATACAGAGAATGTCGCCCGAGGTTGACCATCGGCTCGATGGTGAACGTCATGCCGGGGACCAATTCGAGCCCGCGCCCGGGATGCCCATAGTGGGGAATGTCCGGGCGCTCATGGAATTTCAATCCCACTCCGTGCCCCACATACTCGCGCACCACCGAACACCCCTGTCCCTCGGCGTACTGCTGAATCGCCCAGCCGATGTCGCCCACCGTGCTGCCAGGCTTCACCACAGACATGCCCAGACGAAGCGATTCGCGGGCCACCGACACAATTTTACGCGCATCCGCATTCGGCGTGCCCACGAAAAAGGTCTTGTTTCCATCCGCATAATATCCGTTCAGGATGGGCGTCACATCCACGTTGACAATGTCGCCATCCTTGAGCGCCCACTCGCCCGGTATGCCGTGACATATCACTTCGTTCACCGAGACACATACGCTTTTGGGGTATCCCCGGTAATTCAATGGCGCGGAAATCGCCCCGTGCGAGCGCGTATACTCATCCACAAAAGCGTTGATTTCGTCGGTAACCAGGCCCGGGCGTATCATTTGCTCCACCCGATCCAGCAAATCCACCACCAGAACCCCCGCACGGCGGATCCCCTCGACCTGCTCCGGGGTTTTCAATATCACCTGATGTCTACGCAAATAGTAATCCGGCGTATGCTTCACGTCCGGTGTCTTTTTATTGCGCAAACAGCATTGCTTGTATTTTTTCCCGCTCCCGCATGGACACGGATCATTGCGACCCACCCTACTCTTTCGACTAAACATTATATTTATGACTCCAGAAATTGTTCGATTTCTATTCGCGCCGTTCCGCACGCGCTCACCAGTTGTTCCATCTGTTTCTCCAGCTCTTCCGTATCCCCGGTTTTGGCTGATTCATTCAGTGCGGCGGACAAGGAAGAGACGTGGCCCGCTCCCATCGTCGCCGCCGTACCTTTCAACCCATGAGCCGCACGTGAAAGACCGTCGAAATCACTGGAATGTAACGCCTGATCCAGCTTTTCCAGGGTATCTTTCATGACATCCTCAAACATGGAAAGCAGGCGACGCACCAATTCATTGTTGCCGCCGACATTCTGAGTCAGCCACGCGAAATCCACGGCACCCTTTTCATCCTGTTTAACAACGTCCTGCATAACTGTTCCTCTCCCGATAAGCTTGGCCAAACAATCTGCCTCTTTCATTCTGCCGATCCAAGCAAAAAAACACACCCGGAAATCCGTTGGCAGTATTCGTTGAAAGTTTACGGATTTTCAATGTTTTTCTCCTTTTCCTGATGAAACACCTTTGTTTTTCCGAACAGACAAGAATCTCACCAAATCGGCTTGCACTGCCCATCCAATCGTAGGAATATACATGCGATTTTTTCAAACATCAGCCCGGCTTGGCTCTGCCAAACATTGGTTTACGAATAAAAATGACAGATAAGGAGAACCTCATGTCCAAAAAAATGGTTACCATCGACGGCAATACCGCCGCCGCTCACGTCGCTTACGCCTTCAGCGAAGTGGCCGCCATCTACCCCATTACCCCCTCCTCGCCCATGGGCGAAATTTCCGACACCTGGTCCAGTCAGGGACGGGTCAACCTCTTCGGAACAACCGTGGATGTGGTCGAGATGCAATCGGAAGGCGGCGCGGCGGGCGCTCTGCACGGCTCCCTCTCCGCCGGCGCGCTGACCACCACCTTTACCGCCTCGCAGGGTCTCCTGCTTATGATTCCAAACATGCATAAAATTGCCGGCGAAATGCTGCCGACCGTCTTTCACGTTTCGGCCCGCTCGCTGGCGGCTCAGTCGCTCTCCATCTTTGGCGATCACTCCGATGTCATGTCCGTGCGCAACACGGGATTTGCCCTCATGGCGGCCAGTGGCATTCAGGAAACGATGGATTTGGCCCTCGTCGCCCATCTGGCCACTCTCAAAAGCAATGTGCCCTTCCTGAACTTCTTCGATGGCTTCCGTACCTCGCACGAAGTGCAGAAGGTCGAGGAAATCAGCATCGACGTGATGAGCTCCCTCGTGGAACCTAAATACATTGAAGCATTCCGTGCACGGGCTCTGCGCCCGGATAAGCCGATCTGTAAAGTCGGCGCGCAAAATCCGGATGTCTTCTTCCAGGGACGCGAGACGGTCAACAAATATTATGACGCCCTACCCGATATCGTGCAGGACTACATGAACAAGGTCGGTGAAAAAATCGGACGCTCCTACAAGCTCTTCGATTACGTCGGCGCTGCCGATGCCGACAAGGTGATCGTGGCCATGGGTTCTGCCTGTGACGTGATTGAGCCCACCATTACCTATCTCAACGCACAGGGCGCCAAACTCGGCCTGCTCAAGATACGTCTCTTCCGTCCCTTCAGCGTGAAGCATTTCCTGGATCAGCTTCCCGCCTCCGTGAAAAAAATCGCCGTGCTCGACCGCACCAAGGAACCGGGTGCCATCGGCGAGCCCCTCTATCAGGATGTGGTCACGGCCCTGCAGGGCAAGCCCATATCCGTCCTCGGCGGACGCTACGGCCTCTCCTCCAAGGAATTCACGCCCGACATGGTCAAGGCCGTTTTTGATCATCTCGATGGAAAGGCCACGCACAACTTCACCGTCGGCATCAAGGACGATGTCACCCATCTCTCCCTCGAGGTGGGCGAAGGCATGAACATCCTGCCCAAAGATGTCGTCAGTTGCATCTTCTGGGGACTTGGGTCAGACGGGACCGTCGGCGCCAACAAAAACTCCATCAAGATCATCGGTGGAAACACGGATAAGAACGCCCAGGCCTACTTCGTCTACGACTCCAAGAAGTCCGGCGGGGTCACGGTCTCCCATCTTCGCTTCGGCGACAGCTCGGTCAACTATCCCTTCCTGATTAACCATGCCGACTTTGTCGCCTGTCATAACCCCGCCTATATCGGCCGGTACGACATGCTCGGCGTCCTCAAGCCGGGTGGTATTTTCCTTCTCAATTCGGAAATTCCAACCGCCGAAGTCTTTGATCACCTGACAAAGGAAGAACAGACCCTTATTATAGAGCGCAAGATCCGTTTCTATAATATGAATGCCCTGAAGATCGCCACGGAAGTCGGACTCGGTGGGCGCATCAATACTGTCATGCAGACCGCCTTCTTCCAGCTCTCCGGCATCCTGCCCCAGGCCGAAGCCATCGAGCTGATCAAAAAGGCCGCCAAGAAGACCTTTGAGCGAAAAGGCATGGACATTGTGGAAATGAACTGGAAGGCCATTGACGCCTCTGTGGCCGCCATCGAGGAAGTTCCCGTGCCGGATAAAATCACAAACTCCTTTGTCCCCCCCGCCCTGATTGCCGAGGATGCCGATGCCTTTACCAAAGACATCATCCTGCCGGTCATGTTGCAGAAAGGTGACGATGTGCCCGTCTCGAAAATGTCGTTCGACGGCACACTCCCCACGGCCACAACCCGCCTGGAAAAACGCGGCATCGCTCCGCGCGTGCCCCACTGGATCAAGGAAAACTGCATCCAGTGCAATCAGTGCGTAATGAGCTGCCCCCACGCAGTCATTCGCGCCAAACAGATGGAGCCGAAATCCCTGGAAGGCGCACCCGAAGGTTTCGACGTGCTCGATTCCAAAACCAAAAACGAGCGCGATCTCAAATACCGAATTCAGGTGTATATTGAAGACTGCACCGGATGCGGTGTCTGCGTGGAAACCTGCCCCGCCAAAACCAAGGCCCTCGAATTCAAAACGCTCGAA
>JAQVYB010000015.1 GCA_028708815.1 Kiritimatiellia bacterium
AATGATGAAGGCGAGGGCGACGGAAAGAAAGATGCTCCAGGCGGTGGCACGCACGAGGCGTGGAATTTTGTCGAAAAACGTCCCCATTTGGGGGCGTTTATAAAGATCCATGTTGCGAAAAATAAAGAGAAAGAGAAGAGTGGCGACAGCCCCGCCGTAGAGGTAGAGGGCGGGAGGCGGATAGGCGTCGTGGTGCATGGGAATCCAGCCGGAGAGAAAGCGTATCCAGGTGGCGAGGAGGAAGCCGGCATAGATGGCGCAGGCATCGCCGAGCATGGCGGCGAGACTGGTCAGTGCGTCGAATGTATCGCGCGTGCGCATGGTTACGGACTCCTCAAAAAGGGTATCTATATACTCCAGCGTAACATCTTGTATATAAAAAACAGAGGTGTAATATTGCGTTGATTTTTGTTGAGGTACGGTTTTTACACGCATAAACTACGTTTTCATAACGGGTAGTATGCGGTGGTATTGTAACGACGCGGAAACCAGGGCGTGACGGCCCAACATGAGGTGGCAACATGAAGATTCGTAAATTGGCTTGCTGGTGTGCGGTTCTGCTGGGTTCGGCGGGGTTGGTTCAGGCCCGGGTGGATTCAGATACAGTGACGATGCTGGTGGTGCCGGCGCATTATTCCGTGGTGCAGGTCTCGATGGATCTGTACCGTTTCTATCCCACGATCCTGGTGAGTTATCAGGCGGGTTCATCGGATGAAGATCCGGTGCTGTATGCGTGGAATGGGCGCGAATGGCTTTATGTTTCCTGTGATGACTATCTCGCCGGGCGCTTCTTCCGCTATGCGCCGCAGCAGGTGGTGCTGGTGGGCGGCGATGCGGAAATGCCGGCACTGCTGGCCGACGGCCCCGCCTGGACCCCCCTCGTGATCAAGGTGCCGACGTTGAAAACGCCGGAGCTGATCAATGCCATGGGCCGCGTGTATGATTTTGATGGCTACACCTGGAAGTGGTTCGCCAAACGCTACAGCCTCGACCTCGTGGATGTAAATGAACCCGAGCGGAAAAAGAGCTGGTACGATGGCACCTTTGTGGAAAAACAAATGCCGGATGGAACCATTCAGAAGGTCTATGTCCCCCCCGAAGGCGTCGAGGAGGATGTGCTGGATGCCACCATTCTGAAGGTGGAGCAGAAGCGCTCCCTGGTCATTCCGCTCAAGGCGGAGCCTCCGCGTCGCGCTGAAACCATCTCAACCGAGGTGGATCGCATCGGCCCGGATGAATATGAAGTGATAGATGAAACCGACGAGGAATTTACGTTCCAGGGCCCGGGCGGCGACCAGGTGATCGTGGAAGAGGACCACGTTGAACGCAAAACCTTCCGCCTCTCCCCCGAGCCGGCGTATCCCGCCGCTCCGGCGCAGGAAAAATCAGTCTTCTATGAATATACCGAAGAGGACATGCAAAACATGGAGCGGGTGAAGTAATATGAAAAGAGTGATCGTGTCCGCTTGCCGTGTAAGCTTTCTGCTCTTGGCGGTTGGGTTTTTCGGATGTGTTTCGGAACGGGTGGCGCAGCCGGCGGAAGGCTCCACCACGCTGATGGTTTCGCGCAGCGGAGATCAAGCCGTGATGCAGTGGAAATCCCACCCTGATTATCTCTATACCGTGGTGTATGCGCCGCAGTTGAGCGCCAAAACGGCTTGGCAACCCCTGCCCCAGGCCTTGCGTCTGCGCGGAACCGGGCGGATGATTACAGTCGAAGACCGCATGAGCCACGGCCAATCGCGCTATTACCGCCTGAATATTGAATCGGCACGCTAACGTACTTCTTTTACGGTCCCTACGGGAACTCTCCGCTTATGATCAGTGTGCTGCGAATTAAAAATTTAGCCCTGGCGGATAACACCACCGTGGAACTCGGCGCCGGCCTCAATGTGATCACCGGGGAAACCGGTGCGGGCAAATCCATGCTGATTGGTGCGCTGGGTTTGTTGCTCGGGAACCGGGCCGACAAAGGGATGATACGTACCGGCGAAGAGGCCTGTGGCGCCGAAGCGGTCTTTTCGCTGAAAGATACCGACGCGCTCAATGATGTGCTGGTCGAGTGCGGGGCCGAACCCTGTGTGGACGGCGAGTTGGTGATCCGCCGCGTGGTACGCGCCGAAGGCGCGGGCCAGAACTGGGTGAATGGTTCTCCGGTAGCGCTGCAGGTGCTCAAACGAATCGGCGACCTGCTTGTGGATATCCACGGCCCGCACGACCATCAGTCACTCCTTGTCCCGGAATCACAACAGGACATTGTTGATTCCTATGGGCATCTGTGGAAGGAGCGCGAAGCCTATGAATTGTTGTATGACCGCCTGCGTGAAACAGACCGCCGGATCGAGGAACTCAGTGGCGATGAACGGGAGCTTACGTCTCAGATTGACAACCTGGCTTATCGGGTGAAGGAAATCCGCGATGCGGAACTCCGGGAAGAGGAAGAAGAGGACCTGCAGCAGGAGCATATGCTGCTTGGGCATGCGCAGCGCATTCAGGAACTCGGCGGAGAAATCATCGGGGCGCTGACCGAACAGGGACCTTCCGCCTTTGACCAGCTCGCTGCCGCCCGGCAGGCGCTGCATCACCTGGAACCCATCCTGCCCGAAGCCTCCGACTGGCTGAACGAACTGGACGCCATCATCCGCCAGACCCAGGAGCTGAGCCTGATCATGAACCGCCGCCTTTCCGATATTGAACACAATCCGGAACGGCTGGCCTGGCTGGATGAACGCCTCGCGCTCTATCAGCGGTTGAAGCGAAAATACGGTCCGACCGTGGCCGAGGTGCTTGAAACCTATCGCACCGACGGAGAGCGTCTCGAACTGCTGGAATCACGCGGAGAACAGCTCGCTCTGCTCGAAAAAGAGCGGGAAGAAATCATGAAACGACTGCGCGCCGCCGCCGCCACCCTCACAAAAAACAGAAAAACTTCCGGCGCCAAAATGAGCAAGACCATTGAAAAGGAATTGCAGGCACTCGGCCTGAAGCACGGCGCGTTCAGCGTACGCTTCGAACCCGCCGAACCACGGCCAAGCGGAATGGATCTGCTCGAATTTGAATTCGCCCCTAATGCCGGCGAACAGAAACAGGCCCTGCGCCTCATCGCCTCAAGCGGCGAAATGTCGCGCGTGATGCTGGCAATCAAAACCGTGCTCGCAGCGCACGACCGCATCCCCGTGCTGGTCTTTGATGAAATCGACAGTAACGTCGGCGGCGAAACCGCCAAGGCCGTCGGCTCCAAGCTGGCCGAAGTGGCCGTCAACCATCAGGTGTTGTGCATCACCCACTTTCCGCAGGTGGCCGTTTTCGGTGCTCACCACCTGGCCGTTGAAAAGGTCGAACGCGAGGGACGCACCTATTCCTCGGCCCGCAAACTCAACGAAGAAGACCGCGTGGAGGAAATCGCACGCATGCTGGGCGGACGCGACCTCACCAGCATGACGCTCGATCACGCACGCGAAATGCTGTCCACCGCTGCAACCCGTCGTTTGTTTCCTCTTGACTAAACCGTCCAGACGGTATAGCTAAGAAACATGAAACAGAAACGATCAACCAATTCACGGGAAGTCATTCTGGATGCGGCGGAGGCGGTTGTGCAGGGGCGCGGAGCCCTCGGCTTGACGCTCGATGCGGTGGCTGCGAGGGCCGGCGTCAGCAAGGGTGGGCTGCTCTATCATTTCCCATCCAAAGATGCGCTGCTCGAGGCCATGGTCGCCCGCATCGCACGGATGGCGCGACAACATTTTACGGAGGAGCTGGCAAAGGAACCAGAAGGCAGGGGGCGTCACGCGCATGTGTTTCTGCGTATGCTGCTGGGTGGAAAGGGCAGCTTTTTTCCCCTTCTCCAACGTATGGCGACGCCGCTTTTTGTGGCCATTGCCGGCAATCCGGAATTGCTGGCCCCCATGCGCGCGGCGTATGGCGAGTTGCATCAGGCCATGATCCAGGATGGCCTTCCGCCCGAACGTGCCTGGCTGATTCTTTCGGCGCTGGATGGCATTAAATTCTGGCGGATTCTACAGTTTATGGAGCCATCAGGGCTTGAATTGAAGCGGTTACGCATTCTTCTGGAGAGGCTTATTGACGGAGAGGAAGTAGTATGAAAACAAAAAAAGAGCGTTTGAAACGAGTAATTCCGGTTGTGGCATTATTGATTCTGGCCGGCGTGGGTTGCTGGATTTTCCGAAAAGAACAGGAGCAGCACGACAAGCTGCTCTTTTACGGCAATGTGGATATACGCCAAGTGCGTATGGCATTCTTCGCCACCGGACGTATCCAGTCGTTGGCGGTCCGCGAGGGCGACACGGTAGAGACCGGGCAGTTGGTGGCCGAGTTGAATGCGGCACGTCATGAATCAGCGGTGGCGCAGGCCGAGGCGCAGGTGGCCGCGCAAAGCCAGGTGGTGCAGCGGTATCAGGCGGGAAGCCGGCCCGAGGAAATTGCCGAGGCGCAGGCCCGGGTGCGCGCAGCACAGGCGGCCCTGACGGATGCCACGCAACACAAAACCCGCCTTCTGGAGCTGGAAGGAAAACAGTTTGTATCGAAACAGCAACTCGACAATGCGGAGTCTGCCGTGGATATGGCCACGGCCAATCTGGAGGCACTGCAGCAGGCGGCGGCCCTGGCGGTGGAAGGACCTCGCAAAGAGGATATCGCCGCCGCAGAGGCTCAGTTGAAGGCGTATCAGGCGGCCCTGGAACTGGCCCGACTGGAACTGGCCGATACCAAACTCTACGCGCCCACCAACGGCATCATCCAAAATCGCATTCTCGAGCCGGGCGACATGGCCTCACCGCAACTTCCCGTGTTTACGCTCGCGCTGAACGACCCGGTTTGGGTGCGTGCCTACGTGCCGGAGCCTCAGCTCGGACAACTGGCCGAAGGCATGGCCGCCGAGGTCACGACCGACAGCTTTCCCGGAAAAAAATATGCGGGCTGGATCGGGTTCATTTCGCCCACGGCGGAATTCACACCAAAGCAGGTGCAAACCACCGACCTGCGCACGCGCCTGGTCTACCAGATGCGCATCTATGTCAAAAACCCGCAGAATGAACTGCGTCTGGGCATGCCGGCCTCCGTACGTATTCTTCCGGGCGCGGCACAGGAGAAGTAAAACGTGTCCGAGCGGTTCGACATATCCGGTGATGCCAAGTCGGCCTTGACCATACGTGGCCTCTCGAAACGCTTTGTCGCCAATAAACAGACGGTCGAGGCACTGCGGGGGATCGAGCTGCAGGTACGTCCGGGCACGGTCACCGGACTGATCGGCCCCGACGGCGCGGGCAAAACCACCCTGATGCGCCTGATTGCCGGACTGCTCCTGCCCGACGAAGGGTGCATCTCGATCCTCGGCAGAGAGGTGGTTGCCGATCCGCTTTCCGCCCAGCGCATCATCGGTTACATGCCGCAGCATTTCGGGCTGTATGAAGATCTCACGGTGGCGGAAAACATGAATCTTTATGCCGATTTGCAGGGGCTGCCCGTTTCGGAACGGACCGCACGCTATGAAGAACTCACGCATCTGACCGGTCTTGCGCCGTTTGCCAAACGTCTCGCCGGCAAGCTCTCGGGGGGGATGAAACAGAAGCTCGGACTGGCCTGCGTACTGGTGCGTCCGCCCCGCCTGCTGCTGCTCGATGAACCGACTGTCGGTGTCGATCCGGTTTCTCGCAGGGAGCTGTGGTCGATTGTTTACCGACTGGTCCGCGAGGGGGAGATGACCGCGTTGCTGAGTACGGCCTATCTGGATGAAGCAGAGCGGTGCGCCGAAGTCATTCTGCTGCACAAGGGGGTCAAGCTGGGACAGGGCGCGCCGGATGAGTTCAGCCGTCCGATGAGCGGGCGCTGTTTTCAGGTCACACTGCCGAACATGAACAAACGTATACTGCAAGGTCGGCTCGCGCTCCTGCCGGGGGTGATTGATGCCACCATTCAACGCACCGGCGTGCGCCTGGTGATGCGTGAATCCTCGCCGCCCGATCTCTCCGGCCTGCCGGACGGCATTCGCCTGGAACCGGTCGCCCCGCGTTTCGAGGATGGTTTTATCAGCATGCTGCGCGAACGGGACGGACATACGCCTCCGGCAACGCTTTCCCTTGATCGCCCGACCGCGCCGAAATCCGTCGATCAGGCGATGATCACCGTGAATCATCTGAGCCGGAATTTTGGATCGTTTCAGGCCGTGAAGGAGATCAGCTTTTCCGTGAAGCAGGGCGAGGTGTTTGGCCTGCTCGGTGCGAATGGGGCGGGCAAATCCACCACGTTTCGGATGTTGTGCGGTCTTCTGCCCGCCAGCGGAGGTACCTTGAGCGTAGCCGGACTTGATCTGCGGAACGCCCCCGCCAAGGCCCGCGCGCGCATCGGCTACATGGCCCAGAAATTCTCGCTCTACGGCGATCTCTCGGTGCTTGAAAACCTGCGCTTTTTCGCACGCGCCTATGGGTTGCGCAATCCCGAACGCGGTAGGCGCATTGACTGGGCCCTCCAGGAATTCGAGCTGGCCGACCATGCGGACGGGGCAAGCAAGGAACTGCCCCTGGGCTACAAGCAGCGGCTCGCTATGGCGGCGGCCCTGATGCACCACCCCGACATTCTCTTTCTCGATGAACCCACCTCGGGCGTCGACCCCCTCGCCCGACGCGAATTCTGGCACCGGATTTCTTCGCTGACCGCCGAGGAAGGCGTCACCGTACTGGTGACCACCCATTTCATGGAGGAAGCGGAATACTGCGACCGGCTGGTCATTATGGCCGAAGGCGCCATCCTGGCCGAGGGTACGCCCGACCAAATGCGCGCGCGCGTTCAATCGTCCGAGCGCCCCGATCCGACCATGGAGGATGCCTTTATCCACCTGATTGAAGAGCACGAAAAGAAGGGGGGCGGCTGATGAATGAACGCCAGGCCGCCCGAATGCGCATGCGCGGCATGCTGCGCAAGGAGTTTCTCCAGATACTGCGTGATCCCTCGAGCATCGCCATTGCCTTTGTCATGCCGCTGTTTCTTCTTTTTCTCTTCGGCTACGGCATTTCGCTCGATGCCAAACATGTCCCGCTGGGTATTGTGATCGAAGGGAGCTCGCCCGAGGCCGCTTCCTTCGCCGCCTCGTTTGAGCACTCGGACTATTTTATCCCGCACACATACCGTACGGTTCAGGAGGCGGAAGCAGCAGTGGTACGTCAGGAAATCAAGGGACTGGTCTGGTTGCGCAGCGATTTTGAAGAGAACCTGCTTTCGCAAAACGTTGCGCCGATCGGCGTCATGCTGAACGGAGTGGACGCCAACACGGCCCGCATCGTGCAGGGCTATGTTCAGAGCGTCTGGAACACCTGGAATCAGCAACGCTCCGAATGGGACGGCTCCGAGTTTTCCATGCCGGTGGGCCTCGAACAGCGGGTCTGGTACAACCCCGAAATGCGCAGCCGTAACTACCTGATTCCCGGGTTGATCGCCGTCATCATGACATTGATCGGCGCGCTGCTGACTGCACTGGTGGTCGCCCGCGAATGGGAACGCGGCACGATGGAAGCACTGATGGTCACTCCGGTGACGGCGAAGGAAATACTGTTGGGCAAGCTGCTTCCCTACTTTGCGCTCGGGATGGGCGGGCTGGTCCTCTCGGTGATGATGGCGGTCTTTCTTTTCGGCGTACCGCTACGCGGCTCACTGCTCCCGCTGTTTCTCTGCTCGGCCCTCTTTCTGGTGGCGGCACTGGGCATGGGGCTTTCGATTTCCTCGACCGTCCGTAATCAGTTTGTGGCGGGACAGATTGCCATCGTCGCCACCTTTCTACCCGCCTTCATGCTTTCCGGTTTTATCTTCGACATCAACAGCATGCCGGGGCCCATACGCCTGCTCACGCACCTGATCGCGGCACGCTACTACGTGGCCATTCTCCAAACCCTGTTTCTCGCGGGAGACGTGTGGCGTGTGGTGCTGGCCAATTCCCTGGCGCTTCTGGTGTTCTGCGCCTTTTTTCTCATCATAGCCCGTCGGCGCACTGTAAAACGATTGGAGTGAAAGGCGTATGGGAATCCATCTTGCAGGATTGATCGTCAAAGAGTTGCTGGCGCTGCTCAAGGATAAAAAAAGCCGGGTCGTATTGATCGCGCCGCCGCTGATCCAACTGATTGTATTCGGGTATGCGGCCAGTTTCGACCTCAACCGAATTCCGTACGCCGTGCTCAATGAAGACACCGGCGCCGCCTCGCGCGAACTGCTTTCACGCTTCGAGCAAAACAACACGTTCGAGTGTGTTGAGCACCTCGAAAGCGACGGACAGATCAAGCCGGTCGTGGACAACAAAGAGGCCCTTCTCGTCCTGCGCATTCCTTCCGACTTCAGTCGCCGCCTCCTCTCGAAGCAAACCGGACCGGTTCAGGCCAACGTGGATGGACGTAACTCGAACAGTGCCATGGCCGCGCTCAATTACGTGCAGGTCATTCTCTCCGAATTCAATGCCGACTGGATCGAGGCGCACGGGGGGCGGCTCCCCTCGAAGCTCGTCGTGCGTGCCTGGTACAACCCGAATCTGGTCAGCCGCTGGTTTATTGTGCCGGGGATTGTCGGCATACTGACTCTGCTGGTCACCCTGCTGATCACGGCTCTTTCCGTTGCACGCGAGCGGGAGGCGGGCACCTTCGATCAATTGCTGGTCACGCCGTTGCAACCCGTGGAGATCCTGTTGGGAAAAGCTATACCTGCCGTCCTGCTTGGATTGCTGGAGGCCGGCGTAATTGTGGTGGTCGGCCTCTTCTGGTTCGAGGTTCCACTGACCGGGAGTCTGGCCGCGCTGTACCTCGGGCTTCTTCTCTTTCTGCTTTCATGCATCGGCATCGGGCTGATGATTTCATCAATGGCGGCCACGCAGCAGCAGGGACTTCTCGGAGCGTTTCTCTTCATGGTGCCTGCCATTACCCTTTCCGGTTTTGCCACGCCCATCGAAAACATGCCCGAACCGATACAATGGTTCACCTGCCTCATCCCGCTGCGGTATTTTCTGATCATCTCGCGCCGCGTCTTTCTGGAAGGCGCCACCGCGGAACTGCTGATCCCGCAATACTGGCCAATGGCCCTCATCGGCATCGTCTGCCTCTTCGCCGCCGCTTTCCTCTTCCGCCGCCGCCTCAGTTGATTCTGAAGCGGGCGGCTTGGCCTCATGCATTATTTTTTCGGATGGTTGATTTGTACCCGGAACAGCCCGCAGTAAAAAAATGCCATACACAGATTTCACCGATTGCCTTGAATTACGGCTTGAATCAGTCTTGCGTGACAGGCTATGTCTGGAATCATGATTTCTAAACAAAACGGTTCGTCACCGATGAACTCTACCTCTGTCGATCGTGAACGGACTAAACAGGAGATTGAAGCGTTGATCCCTGGGAAGGAGTCAAAGCCAACGCGGTTCAGACCTTCAAGGCGCGCAACAAGAGCACCGAGACGGCGACCGTATTTAGAACCGTTTAAGGGCGGGGGAGGATTCAGTTGTTCGAAAAATTCGAATAACTCCGCCGGGCACATACAGCTTATGAAAATGAAGAGGGGAACCACGGATGAACACGGATAAACACGGATTGGATACACGCAAAGATTTGACGGTTTCTGCCGTGGATCGGCAGAATATTCTCAATAATCCATACGCCTTGCAGGAGATCGAAAAGGCGGCTGAAATCAAGGGAATCGCGTTCGAGGGGCGGAGGGTCGTTCTCAAGGAACAGGTGGCGTCGTTTTTTGAGGTGGATGTTCGCACGATTGAGAATTATCTTTCGAGGCACGCTGAGGAACTGGCCCAAAACGGGTACGAGGTGATTCGCGGCAAGCGGTTGAAAGAGTTCAAGATGCGCATTGCTGAGAATGATGTTCCCGAAAC
Organism: Kiritimatiellia bacterium; assembly: GCA_028708815.1. Lineage (GTDB taxonomy): Bacteria > Verrucomicrobiota > Kiritimatiellia > RZYC01 > RZYC01 > JAQVYB01. Next base: position 9,866 of record JAQVYB010000015.1, read on the forward strand.
GATTTTCGGGAACATATCCAAGACCCCTCAATTGGGCATCTTCGACTCGCGGGCCTTCCTGAACCTGGCCATGCTGATGACGGAGAGCGAGCGAGCCCGGGTTTTGCGACAGGTCATGCTGGATATCGTCATTGACACGATCAACGCGCGTACGGGAGGCGGGACCAAATACATCAATCAGCGGGACGAAGACTTCGTTGTCTCGTATTTCGAGGAAGAGAATTACCGCAAGGAGTTCACTGATGCGTTGCGTGACTGCGTGGACATGGGGCAGGCGAAGTACCCTATCTATACCGATAAGATATACGTAAGCATTTTTCGAGAGAATGCGCAGGAATACCGGCGGATTCTGCGTTTGCACACCAAGGACAAGGTGCGGGATACGCTATACTCCGAGGTTCTGGACCTAGTGGCGTCCTACGAATACGGTTTTGGCAGAAAACTGCGCACCGAATTCGAGAAGGTCGGCAGGAAGCTTACCCCATGGGAAGCCGATCATTTGTTTGCTGCATTTGAAAAGGAACCGCATTGGACGCCCTTGGTGGAGAAAGCCCGCAATAAAATGGCCAGCCGGGATCTTGCTTTTCGCGATGCGTTGCATCATCAACTCAAGGAATACGTGTCGCCTGTGAAACGAGATGATTTTGAGCGATTTCTGGGCGAGAAGAGCAAGGAACTATCGGAACGTTTGGAGGAGGCAAAGGATGTCATGAAGCGGTTGAAGGAGCGTGAATAATGCCGCTGATCTACATCAATCTTGAGCAGGCGATTGAAACACACCGCAAAACGGTCGAGGTCAGCGGCGGCGGCGCTATGGGGCCTCTTGACCTGGGGCGGCTGGAAAGCGTATTGGAACACATTCAAAACGACCTGTACTACCCGGAGTTTGAGGATAAACTTACGCATCTCTTCTTCAGCGCCAACAAGCTCCATTGTTTTCAGGATGGCAACAAACGGATCGCTATTTCGCTGGGGGCGCAGTTTCTCTTGTTGAACGGCTATGTCTTTGCCGCAACCCGATTTCTGCGCGAAATGGAAAACATCAGCTACCATGTTGCTGCAGGGCGGATTGACAAGGATTTGCTCAAGGAAATCATTTCAGCGGTCATTGAGGACCGTACGGAAGATGAGGCTTTGAAAATGAAGATACTTCACGCGATCAGCCGTGAACGCATCCTGGAGAACGTGCAGCGCGTTCAGTAAGGGAACGACATTCCGAAGTCGTCCAAATTGCTTGAGGATTATCTCATAAGGGCCGAAGCAGATGATCCGAAAACAACGGTCTATTCCTTCCCGAATTTCTCCGTCGAAATGGAGACCGGCACGGGAAAGACGCATGTCTATTTGCGGACGATCTTCGACCTGAACGCGAAGACTCATGCGGAGAGCGAATTTGAGAAGTAATGCATTATGCAGGATCAGCTCTTCGGAAGTGATTTCGAAAAGCCCTTAAACAACTGATGGAAGTGAAGAAAGAATATACCGCGAACAGACGCGAATAAACGCCCATGCAATGAAATGATTCACCTGATTTCTGTAAGCGAATCTTCGATCAGCAACAAAACAACTTGAATGCTCTGGCGACAATACCATGACCATCCGAAGTGCTCGATAATCTTTCTGTGGTTCAGATCAATGAATCTAAAACTCGTCCCATGTCTACCGAAAAAGCACCCTTCTTCCTACCGGACATCACCATGCGCGAGCGATGAGTTATACTCCTATAAACATCAACTCTCTCGCATTGTTCTTATATGATCCCATAGCTTATCTTCATAAGGGTCATCCTCGATTATTGCAAAATACCAGACAATATTGCAGACTCTTTTTCGGGATGGAAAACTTATATATTAATAGTATGGCGTCCTGATCAGATGCTTGGAGATCAACAATGTCGGAGTGCAACGATAAGCAGGGAGCCGCTCTTTTAACACCTCTTCTGGAGATCGGAAAGCGCTGGCAGGAGGTCAATCCGGCCCGGGCCATGGGAGGCATCTGGGCTGCAAGCGGTTTCCAATATCAGTTCGACGTCTTGCTAAGCCGTGTATGCGACGCTTTCGGACGTGAGCATGAAACCAGCCGCCTCCCGACATCCGCAGGCCCGGTCTTCAGCGAAATCCTTAGCGACGTTCTCGAATCCGACGTCAAGGGCGGTTGCGCATACGTTGTGCAGGTCAAGCATACAGTGAGGGCAGCACAGCTTCGTGCTGCGTTTGAGGAGTTTCTGTCGGTAGCGCACTTCATCAATGTAGAGGCCCCCGACTGGCTTCCTCTTCTACGGTTCCAGGTGGCAACGCAATCATGCGAAGTCGCAGATACCACCTCGCTCGTGGATTCATGGATGCGCAAGATTACCGGGTTCCCGGAGCCCATAAGGCAGGCCCTCAGCGGCATCTCTGTACTGGAAGTGCCTGATCCTGTGGACGAGATTGTCACGTTCCTCATCAATAGGCTTTTCTGTGCGCAACCCTACGATACGCTTTCAGAACTGCGCGGCATGATCATTGGCAAGGCGGCAGATCCCGTCTCCGGGCTCCATGATGTTTGGCAGCAGCTCACGGCTATTGCCCGGAATGCGGAACCGTCAGGCGTCGTGCATTGGGTCAGTGACGATGACCGCCCCCCAAAGGCCGTGAAGCTCGGTGCAGTGCTGGTGGGCGAGAACCCGCATTTCCCGCATCTCCGGGCTGGCTGCTTCGCGCTTCGCCCACAATACGAGATTCTTACTTCACGTTTCCTCGACTTCATCGGCAAGGAAGCGGGCGAGGAGGCCAAACAGCCGCTGTTCTGGATCGGCGGTCGATCCGGCGCCGGAAAGAGCGTCGCCCTTCTACACCTGCTTGCGCATGTAAAGCAGACACAAAACATGGACATTCTATATCTTCGGGGCCAATCCGGCCTGCCTGAAGCATTGCGAATGGCACTTAAAGGGACCAAGGGCGGCCGGCGCGTGATTATCGGCGTCGATGATCCCTTCGCTCCGGGCGAAACAGGATTGCAGAGATGGGAGCAAGCACTTCGGGTTACGTCCTCATTGCAGGAAAGGAGTGACTCTCCGAACTATCCGATACTCGTCTGCTGTGGGCCTGCGGAACAGCGGCTGCGATTGGAAGCCGCGTTTATGGAACTCGTAACTATCGGCGGATGGGATGTTCCAAATGCGACGGTGGAAGATGTTGAGGGATTACGAACCTGGTATTTAGCGAGAACCGGACGACTTGCTCCGGAGATCGACGGCGAGAACCTGTTGCTCGTGCAGCTCTTTTTCGAGTGGCGGACAGGAAAGAGGATTCCGGAGTTCGCCTCGCGCTTGCGGAGGCGATTGGAGGCACTGAAGCCAAAGGCTTTCTATGTCGTCGCGCGCGCCCTGTCAGCAAATCGTCTATACTTGGACTACCCTACGCGGGCCCTACAGGATCTTCGGCTTACGCCCCAGGAACGGGACTCGCTCAATATCCTGCTGCGTGAGCACCACATGGAGCCTTCATTCGCAGAGGGAGAGCATGTGCGCATCGCGCACCCTCACCTTGCCAATGCAGTTTACGAGACATGGTTTCCGTCGGACGGTACTGCCGAGGAAACTCGGGCGGATCATGTCAGCCGTTTGCTCAGCGCGTATGTCGAACCGGCGGGAGAGCCTGGAGGGCAAACAGCCCCCATCTGGGGGCTTTGCCACAGCTTGCGTTCCTCGGCCGCCTCAACCGTGAGGAGCAGACTAACGGAGGCGGATATTCATGCTCCCCTCTGCGCTGCATACAAGGCAACGGCAATGCCGGTAAAGAGCGGCCCAGACCTAATTCCCTTGCTTCCTGCCTGGATTGAGCTTTCCTCGCTCCTGCAGCAGTTGCCCTTGGCACCTCCTCCCGCCAGTCTGGCAATGGCCCTTCTCCGAGATGCTGCGGTGCCGTGCCGCGGGACGCGTCTTGTGTGCCACAAGCTTATGGAATTTATGAGCACATTAGGGCTCCCCACGGAGGTGAAAGAAACAGTTGTTTCTGTGTTGCGGCGCTTTCCGGATTGGCATGAGTGGCCATATGTTGCCGTGGACCTCCTTCAACGGCTTCCCGAAGACGGCGAAGTCCTGAAGCTTTGCTCGGACTGGCTGGGAGTTCAAACGCATGCTACGCGAGGCATGGCACAACTGCTGACGGAATTGATTGCTGTCCGGCCGGGCGACCGGCGCGTTCTTGCCTTGGCCGTCGGATCTCCGTGCATGCGATCACCGTACGAAGGGCGCGTGGTCGCCGCGGCCTGTCGCAACTCAGCCCCGGCGGCAGGCGAGATGTTCGAATCCTGGCTGCGGGACCATTCACGGGAAGCACAAGCGGCACGAACGCTTGGTCAAGGAATCCTTGGTGGTCTGCCCGGCGCGATTCAGGCAGGAACCAAATGGTGTGAGCGCTGGCATGCGGAAGACAATGCAACATGGGTTCTTGAACCGCTTCTTGACTTGGGGCCTGATCCAGACCTTTGCCGCAAGTGGGCTCTGATATGGCTATCAACCCACGGCGGGCCCGCAGCCAGTTATGTCGTGGAACGTTTGCTCAGGCAGCACCCAGGTAGCAGAGAGGTCCTGGACGCCGCACACCGATGGCTGGAGGCCGAGTCCCCGGAGCTTCCGCACTGGTTGCCCGTCTGGCTCACCACTTCGCGGCAGGAGACGAGGGCGTTGTCGGCGCTCATCAGTCTTGGCATGGAGGGACTACGGGATGCACCCATCACGACACGACACTGGGCACCCGCTTGGCGACAGCTCTGGCGAATCGCCCATGGCGACCCATCTCTCCTTGACCTCGCCGTCGAGAAGCTCTCACAGGCGCAAGCGCTTCAAAGCAATCGCACTTGGCTGCGCGCTTGGCTCACGGTGTTCCGGGAAAGCAGTGCGGAGCGGAGGATAACAGATCTTGGTATTCAATGGCTAAATGCGCGCTTGACCACTCGAAGGTGGGCGATGACTTGGACGGCAATCGCTGACGTCAGAAGAGAGGATGATGTGGTCATTGACTGCGCAATTCGTTGGTTGGCACACAACACCGGTACGTGGCGAGTGTGGGCCGCTATCTGGCTGCGTTGTCACGAGATGGCAAAACAGAAGTCTCATGAGTTGCGTCTGGTTGCCGCTGCACGCGAATGGTTGCCCAAGGTGCCTTGGACGGAAATACCTGCGTGGACGACAATATGGCAGAAGACGGCCAAGGGCGGGGACACGACGGAAGGCATTGCGGACGTTGCCCACGACTGGCTTGTAGATGATGATCACTGGGGTGTGGGTGATTGGGACAAGATATGGAGCATTCTTTGGCACGCCGAAAGTCATAGCGACCTTCGCGACATGGGCCTCGTGTGGTTGCGAGAGGGTGTTGCGGAATTTTCGACATGGCCAACGGTCTGGGGTCAAATTTGGCAAGGGGAGAAAGATGGCGAACTCCCCTGTCTTGCTATCCGGTGGCTCAAACAGCGCCATCGTTATAAGCACGGTTCCTGGGTTCGTGTCCTCCGTGATCTCGTAAATGCTGGCGCTTTCACGGACGACCTAGCCGACATCGGCATTGCGTGGCTGAAGAGTGCTCCGTCGCGTTCTAATTGGTGGGCGGATGTGTGGACGACGACAGCGCGCCCGTTCGATCCGCTGCCCAGAGAACTGGTGCATCTTGGAAACAGATGGCTCGATCAGAGCCAGCCGAGTAGTAACGCCTGGGGCAAGGTTGCGAGTCGGCTACTGAGCAACAAGACGCTCCACGCCTCTGTCGCGAAGCATCTCCGACGTTTTCTTGATGAGCAACCAACCGCAAATCAATGGGGAAGCCTGTGGCGGATATACTGCTCAATGCCCGAGGCCGTTGAACCCATGGCTCTCGGTCGCAGGTGGCTGACGATGGTGTTGAAGCGGAATCCGAGCAACACAACCTGGCACATGGTCTGGCAGGATATGATAGAGCGAGAAAATGGGACCCCCGCTACTGAACTATGCGATCTTGGTAAGCAATGGCTTGCCGTTGTCCCGGCCAAGATTACGGCATGGCCGAATGTCTGGATACGGCTTTGGGAAATGGATCCGTCCATCGAGCTTCGGGAATTGGGGCAGGGGTGGATTGAGAAGGGCTATGACCGGAATCCGACGTATGAGCGTGTGGTTATCGCATTGCGTGGATTGCCAATTGGACGGGAGGGAAAACCCCATAAAACAAATACGACAGAATAACTTGTGAGATAGTGGTGACGCTTGAGGCAGTGATAATGGCCGTGAGTATTACTGCTGATAGTCGCCTGTAGTGAGCTTACTGATGATTGAAAGAACAAAGAAGACGAATTCTCGACGAACCTTCGTTTATTATTGGTTCAGGATGAAAGTTTAATTACTTTTCGCATCATAGGCGTTTTTTAGCAATAGCACGACCAGAGGCGGTCTTGAGATAGCGTTCAAATTCGAGCGCTTGCAAGCGATCCGTGAATGCAATGGCGGTTTTGATGCGCCAGGGACGGAATTTGGCCGTGTGTGGATCGCCGCCGCCATTGTGGTGTTTGACACGCTGATCGAGGTTCTCGGTGAACCCCGTGTAGAAGTGTTCTGGATCGTTTGTGGATTGAAGAATATAGACATAATAGAAAGGTTGTTTCATCTATTCTCCGGCGTGCCGAGCCGTAGCTCACGAAGCTGGAATGCTGAAAAGCCCGCCTGCGTTTTCACTTCGGCGCGGCAGCCTTCGCTATCACTCCGTGCTGAGCGAAGGCTGGTCGGGGTGACTGGATTTGAACCAGCGACTTTCCCGACATCCGTCGGGACGCTCTGCCGAATCGCTTTGTTCAAAAATGGTCGGGGTGACTGGATTTGAACCAGCGACTTCTTGGTCCCGAACCAAGCGCTCTACCAGGCTGAGCCACACCCCGAATTCAGGAAGGAAAGGCCGCACGTTAGTGCAGTTGCTTCACGGCGTCAATTACTCTTTGATAAAAAACAATTCGCCGGTGGATTCTTCTTTGAGCTGACCGTAGGAGTAGTCGGCGGGCTTGTCTTTCATGCCTTCGTTAAAGATATAGACGATGTAAAGGGTATCGGCGAGGGCCCGGTGAAAGACATCGGTATTGATTTTCAGGGCCTCGGTCAGGTTGCCGATGGTGTGCGAGGGAAGATCGGGCCACCAGGTGCGGAAAAGCCGCATGGAGTCGAGTGTGGGTTCCTGCGCCACATCGAGTTTATTGCGTTCAATCTCTTCCCGGATGAAGCCGACATCAAAGCGGGCATTGTGGGCAAAAAGGACGCAGCCTTTGGTGAATTCCGCAAATTCGGCATACACTTCGGGGAACAAGGCACAGCTGGCGAGTTCTTCGTTGGAGATACCGTGGGCCTCGCGCGCCCAGTAGGCGATGCGCTGCTCGGGATTGATCAGCCAGGATTTTTCTTCCAGGACCTCGCCATTAAGAAATTTGACGGCGCCGATTTCGAGGATGCGGTTTTTATAGGGGCTGAAACCGGTGGTTTCGGTGTCATAGGCGACAAAGACAATATCCGAGACCTTGGTGCTGTCTTTCGGAGGGCAGGGGTTGTTTTCGGTTTTTGCTGCTTGAACAAGTGTGGCACCTGCGAGGGATAGGATGATGGCAATGCGTGCGATGGTGTTTTGGGTGTCTGTCGTCATGGTGGGCTCCTTCTATTGCGCGACACGGCGTTGCGTGTCGAATAAGGGGGTCATTATACACAGCACATTGATTGTGTATGGTTATTTCTCACATTATTTGGCCGTTGAATTCTTTGCTTTGGGGTTTGAATGACGGGGCTGAATGATTATAATGCCACATTCTTCAGAGCCCGAGGGATTCGTATATATTATTGATGGAGAGTTGGTTATGGGATTTCGCGTGTATAACACCCTGTCGAGAAAGACGGAGGATTTTGCGCCGTTGAAGGAGGGGGAGGTCGGCCTGTATACGTGTGGCCCAACGGTCTATAATTACGCACATATCGGCAATTTCCGGGCGTATATCTTCGAAGATTTACTGCGCCGCCACCTTCAGTTCGCCGGATACCGGGTGAATCAGGTAATGAATCTGACGGATGTGGACGACAAAACCATTCGCGGCGCGCGCGAACAGGGCCTGCCCCTGCAGGACTTTACCGCCATCTATAAAAAGGCCTTTTTCGATGATCTGAAAACGTTGAATATCGAGCCGGCTGAACAGTATCCGGCGGCGACAGACCATGTGCCGGAAATGATCGAGCTGATCCGCATCCTGGAAGAAAAGGGGTATGCATACCGCTCGGAGGATGGGTCGGTTTATTTCAGCATTGCGAAATTCAAGGACTACGGGAAGTTGGCTCATTTGGATATGTCGGGGTTGCAGGCGGGCGCGCGAGTGGCGCAGGATGAATACGAGAAGGAAAATCTGGCGGACTTTGCCCTCTGGAAGGCGTGGGACGAGGCCGATGGCGAGGTGTTCTGGGATTCCCCGTGGGGGCGCGGACGCCCCGGCTGGCACATCGAGTGTTCTGCCATGAGCATGAAGTACCTCGGAGAGAGCTTCGACATTCACACGGGCGGCGTCGATAATATTTTCCCGCACCACGAAGATGAAATTGCACAGAGCGAGGCTGTGACCGGAAAGCCTTTTGCGAAATACTGGATGCACTGTGCACACCTTGGGGTCGAGGGGCGCAAGATGTCGAAATCCCTCGGTAATTTCTACACCCTGCGTGATCTGCTCGATCGGGGGTTTACCGGACGCGAAATTCGCTACGCCCTGATTCTCACGCATTACCGGCAAGGCCTGAATTTCAGTTTCGAGGCACTGCTCGGGGCACGTGCGGCCCTGGCCCGCGTGGATGAATTCCGTTCACGCATGCGCAGCACCGCCGAATCGGATCGGATTTCTCCGGCGGAAGCGCCGGATTGGGTGGCCTCGGCGCTAAAGACGTTCAGCGAAGCGCTGAATGATGACCTGAACATTTCCAAGGCGCTGGCAGCGCTGTTTGAATTGATTCACGACGGAAACAAGCGGATGGATATAGGCAGCGTTACACCCGCAGAAGCCGCTTCCGTGGAGGCTTGTCTGAACGAGATGGATCGCGTACTGGCTCTTCTGGAGCCGGTGGAAGCGGCGCTGGATCAGGAGCTGCTGGATTTGGCCCGACAACGGCAGGAGGCGCGGAAAAACAAAAACTGGGCGGAGGCCGACCGGATACGCGATGAACTGGCCGACCGGGGTTGGGAAGTACAGGACACGGCGGAAGGCCCGAAGTTAAAAAGGAAAAATTAAACCGGGCTCACTCACCCGGGCGGGGAAGAACCATGCGAGGCACATTTATTACGTTTGAAGGACCGGAAGGCAGCGGAAAAACCACGCAGGCCAAACGGCTTGTGGAGCGCCTGCAAGGCGAAGGGCGCGACGTGGTATACACCCGCGAGCCGGGCGGAACGAAAACCGGCGAGGCCATTCGCGAAATTCTTCAGTACGATGCCGCCGGCGAACCCATTGCCGATGAATGCGAAGTGCTGCTCTTTGCGGCCAGTCGCGCCCAGTTGGTGCGCGCGGTGATTCTGCCGGCCCTCGAGCGCGGGGCCTGGGTGATCTCGGACCGCTTTGCGGATTCGACCACCGTCTATCAGGGATACGGGCGCGGCTTCTCGGTGGAGGATATGCTGAGCATCAATGCCTTTGCCATTGGGCAGGCCATCCCCGATCTCACCATCCTGCTCGATGTGACCGTGGCCTCCGGATTCGCCCGTTTGGCCAAACGAACCAAACAGCAAAACACCAAAAAAGACCGAATTGAACAGGAAGCGCGCGCCTTTCACGAGCGGGTGCGGCAAGGCTACCTGGACCTGGCGGCCCGATGGCCCGAACGGTTCCAACGGCTGGATGGCTCGGGACCGGCCGACGATGTGGAGGCACGGGTCTGGGAGTGCGTACAACATGTCCACGGCTGACAGCTTGGAACAATGGCTGAGCATTTTTCGGCGCAGCGCGAAAGCGGGCCGACTGGCTCATGCCTATCTCGTATGCGGAAATCCGGAGGGCGTGGCCCGCACCTATGCCGATCAGGTGGCGTCTTACCTGCTTTGCACGGCGACGGAAGGCCGCCCCTGCGGGATTTGCAAGTCCTGCATCCGGGTACCCGCTGGACGCCATCCGGACGTCTTCCACATCGAGCCGGAAAAGAAAAGCCGGGTCATCGGGGTCGAGGCCATGCGGACGTTCATCCGCAACCTTCAGCAAAGCGCCTACGAAGGCGACTGGAAGATCGGCCTCATGCTGCATGCCGATCGACTCAACGAAAACGCCGCCAACGCCTTTCTGAAAACGCTGGAAGAACCCCCGCCGCGCACCCTGATGCTGCTGCTGACCGACTCGCCGCAAACGATGCTGCGCACCGTCATTTCCCGCTGTCAGCGCGTGAACCTGCCCGAACCCGAACGCAAAAAAACCGAGGATTGGACTCCGGTGGTGGATGGCATTCTCCAGACCAGTCTCTCGAATGATCCGTTGGTGCATGCCGCCTGCGCGCACCGCCTGAACGATCTGCTCGATGAAACCAAGACGCGTATTCTGGCAGAAGAAAAGAAACGCGCAAAAGATACGGAAGCCGAAGAGGAAGTGCTGGATGCGCGCGCGGAGGCACGACTGAAAAAGGTACGTGCCGCCATCTTTCAGTCGCTGCTGCACTGGCAACGCGATCTGCTGCTGCTCGTGAATGGATGCGATGAGGGCCTGCTGTTTCACGCGGAACACATCGAGGTGCTGCGCGGGCAGGCCGCCCAGCTTGACGTCGCCACCGCTTTTCGGCGTGTGCGTGCCATCCAGGAGATGGATACCCGCCTCGCCCGCATTTCACGTCCCGCCCTACCCGTGCTCGAATCCGGGTTCGCCCGGATGGGATTGTCCTAGCAATCCGTCGGACTTCAGGTACTCTTATACCCGACCACGCTGCTCAACAGTAGTGATTTCGATACTATTCGGGACATCATGACGGATTGCTTAATGCAAACAATAGTTTGCGCAGGACGCGTTAAACAAAAGACACACCAAAAACGGATGCACGCCGCATGGGCGGGTGAGAGTTGTCAAATTCCTGCGAATTTCAGGTTGAACAGTCGTTTCATATTGTAGCTCAGGGCAACAAGGTCCCATTCCCCCTGAACTGCCGCGAGACCTCCTCAAATCCTTTGTTAAAAAGCTATGCGTTTACACTATCGACTGAACTCGTTCGTGCCAAGCCACAACAGCGTATCCGCTGTTGTTAGCTAGCAGGATGGCGGGCCAAAGCCCGACAGCCTGCCAGGCAAACAATCGTTTGCCGGAAGACCGTACCCTTTAATTTTTCGACTGTTGCCCCGGATCTGAACTGGCATTGCACAAGCAAACGGACTATAAGTTCCTTTATTCTCAGATTGGAGGCGGCTTATGCAGGATCGATGTACGGGGATCTTTTTTTTGCTGTTTGCAGCCCTGGCTTTCCCCCTGGAGGGCGCTCCCCCGACCGATGCGCTGAATCAGCGCCCGAGCGATCTGGACGACGTGGTGTTTATTCATCATTCCTGTGGCGCGAACTGGCTCTCCAGCGGCCTGCATTCCGCTCTGCTTGCGAAGAATTACATCAACGAACGCAACGACATTACCTATGGAACCGACCTGGCCCCCGATTCCGGACGGCCTGATTCGCTGGCCTCCACGCCTGGAGATCATACCGATATGAATCACTGGATTCTTTGGTTCAACGACTATTTTCAAGGGGTGCTTCGGCACGGCTGTGCCGATGGAACCAACCGCATTATCCTGTTCAAGAGCTGTTATCCCATCAGTGGCGTCGGCAGTGCGGGAACCGAGCCGGGCGATCCCTTTTCCTCCTCCAAAACCCTGGCCAATTACAAGGCGCTCTACAGGCATCCCGGAGGACCGGGCGGAAGCTATACCAACAGTGGCCTGCTCTATAAACCGCTCGAAGATATTTTCGCCGAGCATCCGGACATTCTTTTTATACCCGTCACCGCGCCTCCCCTGTGCAATACATGCACCACCGATGCCGACGGACACCGCGCACGAGAGTTCAACAACTGGCTCAAAACCGAATGGTATGCCGATTACACCACCCGCTATCCCAACCACAAAAATGTGGCGGTGTTCGACTGGTTTGACGTGCTGGCCAATGCCGATGAAGCGGGAAGCCTGCCCAACCGGCTCAAAACGGCGTATGGCGGATCCTCTTCGGATTCACATCCCAACAGCACGGCGAACACCACCTCCACCTGGTTCTTCGCCACCCGTTCCGGAAATTTCCTGGATACGGCCTGGAATGCCTTTTGTCCGGTCTGGACGCAGCAAACCTTTCGGCTGAACGCCGTGGCCCTGACCAACAGCGTGGTGCTGCGCTGGAATGATCCGACGGCCTGCGGTTACACCTCTTCCCTGGTGCACGTGCGCTACGACACCTCCGATTATCCTTCCAACACAACCAATGGTACGGAAATCTATTCGGGCACGGAAACCGTACTCGTCCACAGCAACCGGACCATCGGTCAAACCTGCTACTATACCGTTTGGCCCGATGAGGAATACCGCGCCGACTGAGTTCTCTCCAGCCCGCGGTCCCTCCATTTATTCTGTTTTGTACAGGATCCGAATCAGTTCGGGGGATGGGCGCAGGGGGCGTCCTTCCGGACTCATGCAGACATGCTCGGTGTGCCCCGTGGCCAGAAGCAGCTCGCCGCGCAGCACTTCATATTCAATGTGCAGGCGGCTTTTTCGGAAGGGATGACAGGTGGTTTTGACGGTGATGAGATCTTCGTAGCGCGCGGGTTGTTTGTAGTCCACGTGGGCTTGAAGCACGGGAAGCATGACCCCCATTTTCTCGAGCCGGCCATACGAAAAGCCCAGATCACGCAACATGGCCGAGCGGGCCATTTCAAAATAGACCAGATAGTTGGCGTAATATACGAACCCCATCTGATCGATATCGGCGTAGGGTACGTAATGTTGAAATACATGGGTTTTCATGGGGGCCGTCATTTCATCAGGCGGGCGCGGGGGGACGCCGGCTGTGGTTCCATTTTTTCTTTTTCGGCTCATGCAGGCAGGCCTTCTGGAGCACATCAACATACACGCTGTCCTCCCCGAGGACCTGATTCACCGCATGAACAAATTTTCCGTTTGGACGAACGCGATAGGTGCCGGCCGTATCCACAAAGACCTTTTCTCCGCCGGGAAATACCAGACAGATATTGATTTCGGTGTTTCCGGCATGCGCGATGAAAATCTTTTTCAGCTTACCGTACAGTTCCGGAGTGATCCGGTGCTCCGGGATATGGATATAGACCAGCCGGGCAAACGTGTCCGGCGCCTCCGCCAGATCGTACAATTCCTGTGCCTTGAGCTTAACCTCTTCACCCTTGTCGAGAAGGCCGCACACCATGACGGCGGCGTCCTCCTGCAGGAATCGCCCATACGTTTCGTAGGCGTCCGGAAAGACCACCACATCAAGCGCTCCTTCGAGCCCTTCCAAACGGAACGAGGCCATTGGACGCTGTTCTTTTTTGGTGAACCGCTTCTTGACCTGCGTCACGAGCCCACCCACGCGGGTCATGGCACCCGACTCCAGTTGCGACGCCACGCTGACGCGCGCCTGAGCAAAATGATTCAGTGTCCATTCATGTACGGTGAGGGGATGCCCTGAAATGTAGAATCCAAGCAGCTCTTTTTCTCCTGCGAGCATGGTATGTTCTGACCAGCGCGGCGCCTCCGGGAGTTCTTGATCGCCCTGCTCCACCTTCGTCTCTTCCGCCTCGGCAAACATAGAGAAAAGCGTGGTCTGGCCGCTCTGTTTGTCACGCTGTTCGGCGGCGGCCCGGTTCATGGCAAAATCCACCCCGGCATGCAGACGACCCCTGCACAGATGCGTGAAATCAAAGGCGCCACAGGTCACCAGACTTTCCAAAACCTTCTTATTGGCCACGCGCCCGTCCACGCGCCGGCAGAAATCCGTCAGCCCCTTGTAGGGGCCGTTGTTTTCCCTCTCCTGCACCAGCGCGGTCACGGCGGCCTCGCCCACGTTTTTCACGCCAACCAGTCCAAAGCGAATGTGACCATCGATCGGTCGGAAATTGACCGAACTCTGATTCACGCAGGGCGGCAGCACTTCAATCTCCATTTCGAGCGCCTCCGCAATCATCCCCTGGAGTTTTTCGGCATTACCCATTTCAAGCGTCATATTGGCGGCCATGAATTCGATGGGGTAATGCGCTTTGAGCCAGGCGGTCTGATAGGAGATCACGCCGTAGGCGGCGCTATGCGATTTATTGAAGCCGTAGCCCGCAAATTTTTCGATGCGGTCAAAGATATCGCCTGCCTGTCTTTCCGGAATGTGGTTGGTTTTTTTGCATCCTTCGATGAATTTGGCGCGCTGCTTAACCATTTCTTCGGGCTTCTTTTTTCCCATGGCGCGGCGCAGGATATCGCCTTCGCCGAGCGAGTACCCGGCCAGGGCGCGCGAGGCGAATTGGACCTGCTCCTGATAGACCATGACGCCGTAGGTTTCTTTGAGGATGGGTTCGAGCAGGGGGTGATCATATTCGATGCTCACCTTGCCGTGCTTGCGGGCGATAAAGTTGGGGATCATATCCATCGGGCCGGGACGGTAGAGCGCAATCAGGGCGATCAGGTCCTGAATGCAGGTGGGACCGAGGTTGCGCAGCAGTTCACGCATACCCTTGCTTTCCAACTGAAACACACACACGGCATCGCCCCGGCAGAGCATCTCAAAGGTGGGTGCATCATCCGGCGGAATGGTGTCGATGTCGATTTCCACGCCGCAGGTTTCGCGGATGTTGCTGATGGTTTCCTGAATAATGCTGAGGGTACGCAATCCGAGAAAGTCCATCTTGAGCAGGCCGGTGGCCTCCATATTGTTCTTCTCAAACTGGGTGATCGGCTCACCGGATTTATCCCGGCTAAGCGGAAGAATTTCGATGAGGGGTTTTTCACCGATCACCACGCCGGCAGCGTGCATGCCGGGCTGACGCGGAAGCCCCTCGAGCACGCGTGCATATTTCATGATGCGCTGTGCGTTTGGATCGTGCTCCGCCATCTGACGAAACTCCGGGCTGTCCTTCATCGCCTTTTCCAGGGGAATTTTGGGATCATCCGGAACGAGCTTGGCGAATTTATCGCATTCGGGCAGGGGTATTTCCAATACGCGCCCAATATCGCGGATAACGGTCTTGGCGCCGAGGGTTCCGAACGTCACGACCTGAGCCACGTTTTCGGCGCCGTATTTTCGTTTTACGTAATCAATCACTTCGCCCCGTCGCGTCTGGCAGAAATCAATGTCGAAATCCGGGGGCGAGACGCGCTCGGGATTGAGAAACCGCTCGAAAATCAGGTCGAAATAAAGCGGGTCGATTCCGGTGATTCCGAGGGCGTAGGCCAGGATACTGCCTGCGCCTGATCCGCGCCCCGGCCCGACCGGGATATTCTGCTCCTTGGCATAGGCGATAAAATCCTGCACCACGAGAAAGTAGTTGATGAAGCCGGTTTTTTCGATGATGCCCAGCTCATAGAAAAAACGATCGGCGATGGACTTTTCGCGGTCATCCTTCGGTTGTTTCAGATCGTCCACCCCGTAGCGTTTTTTGAGTCCCTGCGCACCAAGGAGGGTGAGATATTCCTTGGCCGTCCGTATTTCCGGCGGCAGCGGAAAGACTGGAAAATGAATTTCCTCCATATTGAGTTTCATTTCCACATTGCAGCGGCGGGCGATATCCACCGTGTTTTCGAGGGCGGAGGGTATTTCGCCGAAGAGCGCCCACATTTCTTCCGGGCTTTTCAGATAGAACTGATTGCTGGGGTAGCGCATGCGCCTCGGGTCGGTGAAGGTGGACTGCGTTTGCAGGCAAAGCAGCACATCGTGCGCTTCGGCGTGTTCCTTGAGCAGGTAATGCGAATCGTTCGTGGCCACGAGACCCAGGCCGGTTCGTTTGGCCACTTCGGGCATCCAGCGGTTCACTTCGCGCTGCTCGGGAATGCCGTGATCCTCCATTTCAAGAAAGAAGTGATCCTTGCCCATAATGTCGGCAAACTCGCCCGCCACGCGCACCGCTTCATCGAGCTTACCCCGTACAATGCATTCCGACACCTCGCCTTGCAGACAGGCCGAAAGCCCGATCAGCCCATCGTGATATTCGCTGAGCAGTTGCTTGTCGATCCGCGGCTTGTAGTAAAAACCCTCGAGGTGCGAGAGTGAAATCAGCCGGACCAGATTGTAGTAGCCAACCTCGTTTTCTGCGAGAAGGACAAAGTGATTCGCGATTTTTTTGTCGTCACGCCGTTCTTTTTCGCGCCGGTCACCGAACGCGATATAGGTTTCGCAACCGATAATGGGCTTGAGTCCCTTGGCCTTTGCCGTTTTGTAGAATTCGGCAATGCCGTAGAGCACGCCGTGATCGGTGATGGCCAGCGCGTTCATCTTCAGTTCGAGCGCCCGCTCGACCGAGCCCTTGATGGGCGACGCACCATCCAACAGGCTGTACGCCGTATGATTATGCAGATGAACAAAAGGTTTTGTGCTGCCGCTCACGTGTTGCACCTTCCCGTCGTGTTGATTTCAGTCGAAAATGATTTTTTCCAATGGTTGGAAAATCACCCGAAAAAGTTTCCAATGATTGGAAAAACGACCTTTCTTTTTTCCAACGATTGGAAAAAACGTCCAAAAAGTTTCCAATGATTGGAAAAAACGTAACGGATTTTTCCAATGGTTGGAAACTTATTAGTTGCCCATTTCCCAAGGTGTTGGGGGGCAGAGGCTGGAGACGGAAGGGTGGAGGCCGGAGGGCGGAGAGAAAGAGACGATGCATTCCGCCGCCCACCCACCGTCCGCTCGGTGAGCGGACGGATTTTTCGCGTCATTGTATCAGCCGCACAGGGCGAGCAGTACGCCGGCCGCCACGGCGGAGCCGATCACGCCGGCCACATTCGGACCCATCGCATGCATGAGCAGAAAGTTCTGCGGGTTGTAAGACAGGCCCACCTTGTTGGTGACACGTGCCGCCATCGGCACGGCGGAAACACCGGCCGAGCCAAGCAGCGGATTGATTTTTTCTTTGCTGAATACGTTCATCAGTTTGGCCAGCAGGATACCCGAAGCGGTGCCGATTCCGAAGGCCACCATGCCGAGAATCAGAATGCCAAGCGTTTCGCCGTTCAGAAATTTATCCGCGGCCAGTTTCGAGCCGACGGAGAGCCCGAGCATAATGGTGACAATGTTGACCAGCGCATTCTGCATGGTGTCGGAGAGGCGCTGCACCACGCCGCATTCGCGGGCCAGATTGCCGAACATCAGCGCACCAATCAACGGCGCAGCCGAGGGAAGCAGCAGTGCGCAAAGCAGCAGGACCATCAGCGGGAAGCAGATCTTCTCGACCTTGGAAACGTGCCGAAGCTGTTTCATCTCGATCTGGCGCTCTGCCGAGGTGGTCAGCAGCCGCATGATCGGGGGCTGAATGATCGGCACCAGGGCCATATAGGAATAGGCGGCCACGGCAATGGAGCCAAGGAGTCGCGGGGAAAGTTTCGATGCCAGAAAGATGGCCGTCGGACCATCGGCTCCACCGATGATACCGATGGAGGCGGCGTCCTGAAGGTTGAAGTGAATGCCGGGGAAGACATGGCTGAGTGCCAGAGCACCGATCAGCGTGGTAAAAATACCAAACTGGGCCGCTGCACCGAGCAGGGCCGTTTTCGGATTGGCCAGAAGCGGGCCGAAGTCCGTCATGGCGCCCACCCCCATAAAGATGATCAGCGGGAACAATCCGGTTTGAATGCCGAACTGATAGATCAGGAAGAGAAATCCGCCCGGCTCGGCAATGCCCGCAAAGGGGATGTTGGCCAGCAGGCCTCCAAAACCGATCGGGAGCAGCAGCAGCGGCTCGAATTGCTTGGCAATGGCCAGATAAATCAGGCCCAGCCCCACCAGAATCATCACCAACTGACCAAGCCCCCGCGGAAGCAGGCCCTTGGAATGAGACGGATCCGAGTCCCCCACGTTCTCTTTTTGCAGAAAACCGTACAGGCCGGTTCCCTCCCAGATCTGCGCGAGCTTCTCTCCGAAGGTGGTGGTACGCGCAGCAGAAGCGGAGGCCTCCTGCACGGCGATGCCCTCACTGGCCGGCTCCGCCGCCAGGACGGACGTCCATCCGCCCGTAATCGGCAACAGAATCGCCGCGAGGATGCATAGGACACGAACGTTTAAAATGACTTTCACGAGGCGCTCTCCTTGATGAATTAGTTGAGGTAGGCCAATACGGCGCCAGACTGAACCTGGTCACCCACGCCCACGGCCATGGATGATACCACGCCGGCAGACGGGGCCTTGACTTCGACTTCCATTTTCATGGCTTCCAGCACAAGCAGGACGGCACCCGCCTGCACGCTGTCGCCCACGGAAACGGGAATGCGGATCACCGCGCCGGGCATGGGCGCCTTGATGGATTTGGCATCCTGCGTGGCGGCGCCTTCTTTGCCGGAGGGCGTCGCACCCTGAACGGAAACGCCTTCCTGAACGTTCACCGAATAGGTCTTGCCGTTCACCGTGGCCTGATCGCCGTTCATCACGACGGAGTAGGGCTTGCCATTTATCGCCACGGTATAACCGGAGGAAGCGGGCTTGGCCTCGCCGCCTTTATCGGCCTTTTTGGCATTTTTGCGGACGTTGACCTTGGCTTCGCCCTTGAGGAAGGCCACGCCTTTGTCGCCGCAGGCGGCGGCAATAAAGATGTTTTCGTCCGTTTCGATGATGCCTGCGGCTTGCAGCAGTTTCTTCGCCGCCGCAATGCCTTTTTTCGGATTTTTGTCGTTCAGATCAATGGGGTCTTCTTTTGTGGGCTCCATTTTCAATTGATCGGCGGCGAGTTTGATCACTTCGGGATCGGGATCGCAGGGGGTCTTGCCGAAGTAACCGAGGACCATCTTGCCGTAGCCTTCCGCAATCTTTTTCCAGGGGCCAAACATGACGTTGTTGAAGGCCTGCTGGAAGTAGAACTGGGAAACGGGTGTCACGGAGGTACCGAATCCGCCCTTGCGAACCACCTCGCCCATGGCGTGGATACATTCGGGATAGCGGTCCATGATATTGTTGTCGCGCATCATCTGCGTGTTGGCGGTGAGTGCGCCTCCGGGCATGGGCGCCCAGGGAATCATGGGCTCGACGGCCAGCGCTTCGGGCGGCATGAAGTAGTCTTTCATACAGTCTTTATAGACTTCCTCGGCCACCATGACTTTATCGATGTCCACATCGAGTTCAAAATCGGTACCGCGCAGGGCGTGCCAGAGGGTCGCGATGTCGGGCTGGCAGGTGCCGCCGGAGGTGGGGGCCATGGCGCAGTCCACCTGATCGGCGCCCGCTTCAATGGCGGCTTTGTAGCAGACCGTGCCGATGCCGGCCGTTTCGTGCGAGTGAAAGACCAGCTTGATGCCCTCGGGCAGCATCTTTTTCGCGCGCTTGATGGTTTCAAAGACGGTGGACGGAACCGCGGTGCCGGAGGCATCCTTGAAACACACCGAGTCATACGGAATGCCCGCATCCAGAATCGTGCGCAGCGTTTTCTCGTAAAAATCAGGATTGTGCGCCCCTTCGCAACCCGGAGGCAATTCCATCATGGTGACGACCACTTCGTGCCGCAGCCCGGCATCCTTGATGCACTGACCGCTGAAGATGAGGTTGTTCACGTCGTTGAGCGCATCGAAATTGCGGATGGTGGTAATGCCGTGCTTTTTGAAGAGTTCCGCGTGCAGCTTGATGACGTCGCGCGACTGCGATTCCAGTCCGACCACGTTGATACCACGTGCCAGGGTTTGCAGATCCGCCTCGGGTCCCGCCACTTTGCGGAATTTGTCCATCATCGCAAAAGCATCTTCATTGCAATAGAAATAGAGCGACTGAAAGCGCGCGCCGCCGCCCGCTTCAAAATGGGTGATTCCCGCCTCAATGCACGCCTCCACGGCAGGCAGGAAGTCTTCGGTCAGCACCCGCGCGCCGAAGGCCGACTGAAAGCCGTCGCGGAACGAGGTGTTCATCAGGTGAATTGTTTTTTTAGCCATAAGGGTTTCCTTTCTATTTAATAAAAGCCTGGACTGCGGCGATCGCCACGGCGACATCCGCATGGTCACTGGAAATCTTTTTCAGATTGCCTGTATTTTGTTCCTCCGGGAAGAAATGGGCGAATTTCTTGAAGAAATTTGCGGAAATCATCATGCACCAGACCAGTATCACTAAAAAAGAAAATACCACGCACATGCCTACGAGCATCAGCACAAATCCCTGAGCTATCATATCCATTCCTCCATTCCGTTATCCGTCCGTATTCCGGGATGCAGCCGAGGCTGTCGCTCCTGCGAACCTGCCATCCGTTGTTGACCGAGAAAGATACCTTCGGCCCCCGGCTTTTCGTGCGCATACATTAGGGGGGGGGGACGTTTTAGCAAGGAAAAAACCCGAAATTCGCTTGTCGGTCGAAAGGAGAGGAGAAGAAGTGCTTTGAGGCGCGTAAACCACAAAAACCCGGACGGTGAAAGAGATTGCTTTGCCCCATTTTTTACTTATGGTGGAATACAGCTATTCGAGCATGCGGAGGTACACAGTGAGTGAAGAACCTGAAGATCAAGTGGTGTCCGAGCCGGAACTGTTGTATCCCCTGAATGCCCGCCCGCCGTTTGTGCCGGCCCTTTTAGCCGCCTTTCAGCACCTGATGGCCATTTTTGTGGGCATTATCACGCCCTCGATCATTATTGGCGGGATACTCGGACTGGGCCATGAAACGGCGTATCTGGTGAGCATGTCGCTGTTGATTTCAGGGGTAGCCACCTTCATCCAGTGCAGACGCTTCGGTCCGGTCGGATCGGGATTGCTCAGCATTCAAGGGACGAGTTTTTCCTTTTTAGGGGCGGTGGTGGTGGCCGGAGGCATTGCCAAAAGCCGGGGCGCGGATGAAGCCGGCATGCTGGCGATGATTTTCGGCGTCTGTTTTGTCGGCTCGGTGATTGAAATGGTGTTGAGCCGCTTTCTGCATCTGCTGCGCAAAATCATCACGCCGACGGTCACCGGCATCGTCGTGACACTGATCGGATTCAACCTGATCGGCGTGGCGCTCAAGGATATCGGCGGCGGGGCCTGGCTGCTTCAAAACCATCCGGAGCAATTCGGTTCCTGGCAGAACCTGGCGCTTGGCGGGTTTGTTTTCCTTCTGATCATCGCACTCAACCGGAGCCGCAATCCCTACGTGCGCATGGGGTCGATCATGATCGGCCTGCTGGTTGGCTACGGCATTGCCGTCCTGCGCGGCATGGTGGATTTCAGCCAACTGGCCGGAATCGCCGTGGTGACTGCACCCGTCCCCTTCAAATATGGATTCGCCTTTTCGATGGAAGCCTTCATTCCGGTGGCCTTTATTTATCTGATTACAACAATCGAAACCATCGGTGATCTCACCGCCACCTCGGTGGTCTCCAACGAACCCATCACCGGCGATCTCTACCTGCGCCGCATCAAAGGCGGAGTGCTGGGCGATGGCGTTAATTCCATGCTCGCTGCCGCTTTCAACACCTTTCCCAACACCACCTTCAGCCAAAATAACGGGGTCATTCAGCTCACCGGCGTGGCTTCCCGCTATGTCGGCTACTATATTGCCGCCCTCCTGGCCCTGTTGGGGCTTTTTCCCGTGATCGGCGGTGTTTTTCAGGGCCTGCCCAAGCCCGTACTCGGCGGCGCCACGCTGGTCATGTTCGGCACCGTAGCCGCCGCCGGCATACGCATCATCGCCTCTGCGCCGGTAGACCGGCGCGCCATGCTGATCCTGGCCGTTTCCTATGGCCTCGGCATCGGCGTGCTCTGCGTACCCGAAACACTCGCCCACGCCCCGACTGCCGTACGCAACATCTTCTCCTCCCCCATCACCACCGGCGGCCTCGCCGCCCTTCTCACAAGCGCCCTTCTCCCGCGCGAAAAAAAGCAAACCGCCCAACCCTGAGCCGCATGATGCCTTCACGGCTCGCAGGACGCCCCTTCGCCGGCCTCTGATCAGCACCGGGCACATTTCAGACAGAAAACAGGGCCCTCTTTTCGCTGGCCACATCCGGGAATCTGCCCTACAGTACGATTTCAGCGGGCATGGCAGCATGGCGCAGCTTTCGGGTAAACCATATCCCGCGGGAGAGAATATGTGGATGGGTGAAGGGATGATAGTATGGATAACAGGCACGGCGGCACTTTCCGTCGGCGTGCTCGTTGTTGTTCTGATTCAATTCCATCGCTTCCGGCGGACGGTACGGCGTGAACGGGAGACCCAAGACCTGCTCCTGCATTCCCTGAAAACTCAACTGGCCTTTCAAACCGAGGTGAACGGGCGCCTCCCCGTCGGGCTCTGGGTCAAACGAGTGGAAAACCACAAAACCTACTACGTGCTCTGGAATCAGACCATGGCCGAACTGAGCGGGCTTTCCGCCGACAATGTGCTCGGAAAAGAGGACCGGGAAATCTACCCCGCCGAACAAGCCGCAATGTATGTGAAATCCGACTTCGAACTCATGCAGACCCGCCAAACCCGAAAAACCCGAATGGACGAAACGCTCGATGCCAACGGGCAACACCGCTATATTCAGGTCACCAAGATTCCGCTTGTCGATTCATCGGGGGAGATCACAGCCATCATCGGGCTTGTGGAGGATCTGACCGGGCGCGTCAAGGCCATTGAAAGTCTGCGGGCAAGCGAAACCCGACTCCGCCAGGTGCTGGATGCCGCGCCCATCGGCATTTGCCAGACCACCCGCAAGGGCGACCGCCTGCTCTACGCCAATCCCACCGCCGCCTGGCTCTTCGGTTTTCAAAACGTGGAAGATCTCCAAACCGCTACAGCTGAAATCGGCGTCAAAGACCTTTTCTACGCCTATCCGGACGACCATGCGCGCCTGGTGTCCGAATTTCTACAGTCCGGCAAGCCCTGGGCCTCCTTCAACACCACCCTGCGCCGAAAAGACGCCCAACCGTTTGACGCACACCTCAACCTGTGCCTTCGTGAAAGCGGTATCCCCGGCAACGAACACTACTACTCCTTCATAGAAGACGTCACCGATCAGCGCAAAACAGAGGAAGAAAACACCCTCCTGCACCGGGAACTCGAACATGTCGCGCGTGTCAACACCATGGGACAGCTCGCCGCATCCATCGCCCATGAAATCAACCAACCCCTCGCCGCCATCCTGGCCAATGCCCAGGCCGCACGGCGCCTGATACAACAGGGAGAGACCGACCTCGGCGAAATGGACCCGATTCTCCAGGATATTATCCAGGATGACCGCCGCGCAGGAGACGTTATCCACAAACTCCGCGTACTCCTTCAGCGTAAAATTGTGGATATCGTTCCCGTGGATATCAACCCGCTGGTCGTCAACGTGACCGGGTTCATTCAGGGTGAACTCGAAAGCAACCGGATTGAATTGCGACTCGGGCTGGATGAGAGCATTCCCTCCGTAGGCGGCGATCCCATACAGCTTCAGCAAGTCCTCCTAAACCTTATGACCAACGCCTTGGAAAGCATGCGCGAAACCCCGCCGCCGCAACGCATCCTGTCCATTACCTCCTGCGCCTCGATGGGTATGGTTGAACTCCGTGTGACCGACACCGGCCAAGGACTCCCCTGCGGGAAAACCGACCAGGTTTTCGACCCGTTCTTCACCACCAAGGAAAATGGACTCGGCATGGGGCTGGCCATCAATAAAACCATTCTCCGCGCGCTCGGTGGGCAACTCGATGTCCAGCCAAACCCCGAACGGGGCGTGACCTTCTTTGTCCGTATCCCCGTTTTCCGCCCTGCGCTCTGAAAAACCCGGGCCCCGCCGACCAGAACGGCGCCTGCGAGTCACTCCCAATGCCGGAAGCGGTTATCCCGGGGTTCGCAAAGTCTGGCCTTTTTCACCGGTACATCTGCCCTTTTAATGATCCTTCTTACCGATATACAACTTCCCAGGGAACTCTTTACCTTACTTCAATATCTGGGCGAGAGAATCCATATGCGAAGGGCTCAAAACGTCGGGGTAGGACTGTTCCGAGGAGATTGGATGATGGTCGCGGCTTAAAACGGACAGGCCATGGAATCCAGAATCCTGCACCTCATCCGTTGAACGGAAACACTTCGCCTGCGCATCATTTTTCGGCGGGCGGGGCAGGTGGTTGGTATTCGGGGTCGAGAGCCTCATTCAAGAGGCGGGCAAGCCGTATGCCGCCCTTTTTCAACTGCTCGCCAACGAATGGAAGCTTGGAAGCTATATAATTGTCCATCGTCAGATCCATGCCGGGGAGCGCCCACTTGAAGGGCACCGGGTCACCATTCGTCCAGCGATAAGCCTGCTTGCGCGCGATCCAGTAGCTCTCCGTCGCCCAGTCGAAAGCATCACCCTGCGACCAGTTTTGCAGGTTATCGCGTTTGATTTCTTTTCTCAGTTTGCGGGCGGTGGTTTTAACGCGTTGTTTGCCCATGAGCTCAAGCACGAGCGAGGAATCCCAGACACTGTGAAGGCTGGGCGGGTAGTCCATGGGAGTCTCGGCATCGAAGGAATAGTTGCTGCCCAGGAAAGAGTGCACCGGGAGCATGTTTCCGCCCATATCATTGTAGCGGTAGGCGCAATGCAGGGGCTGGTGCAGGTCGCCCACGAAGTGGACCAAAAAGCGAAGGGCGTCGAGTTTTTGCCGCGGGGAGGAATCCGGATCGGCCAGCTCCTTCTGCCAACGGACCACCTGATCGACGACGTTATCTTTTCCTTCAGGCATTTTCAGGCTGAATTCGTTGGTATAGCGCAGCGAAGCATCGAAGTCGATATAGTGCCACAGGCCGTTTTTCGGGTATATTTCATCGTATTCTTTGGTTCCCCGGATGATGTCCGGCCAGCAGGCGATTTCCGGGGTGCCGAGGTGGTCGTCCTCCAGCAGTTCTTCGATTTTTTCGCGCGTGGTGGGAGTCAGGTAGCGATCGGCAATGACGCCGATAATGCCGTGACCTTCGGGGCCCCAGGCCTGTACCGAGCCGTTGAGACCAAGCACAACAAGAAGAATGATGATTGGGATGCGGGTGCGAATCATGGTTGCTCCTTTTTGGAACAGAAGAGGTTACACGACCGAGGCGGGTTTGTTAAGGCGCACGGACCGTGAAGAGATTCCAGCGAAAATCGTCGTCCTCGAAAGGTCCAAGCCATTTCCAGCCTTCGGATTGGGGCGTGATGCGCGTGGAATCCTCGGAGACGAGCAGGAAGAACGCCGGGTTTTCACGGCGCAGCTCTTCCAGATGGTCCGTGGTCACGGGACGTATAATTTTAAAGGAGTAAATGGCGAAGCCCATTTCCGGTTTGGGCGGATTTTCGCGGTCAGCCTCATAGAGAAAATAGGCCGGGGCATCGCCGGTGATTTGGGCAAACTGTTCAGCCTGCGCCTGCCAGGGATAGGCCTGATGCCCGGCGAGGGAATAGCCGTAATAGCCGAAGGTGCCCAGGGTCACCATCCAGACACCCACCAGCAAAAAACTCATTGGGCGCAACGGAACAGCGCTGAAACGGATGCCCGCCGAACAAATCAGCAGTAACAACGCCAGTCCAAACAGGCTGCCGAGTGTGGAAATGCCCTCGATATACGGCTCATCAAGCACTCCCTGCGCCATCAGCCAGGGCTGAAGAAGAATCAACACGGATACGAGAAACGAAATCAGAATGGCTATTACCCAAAAAATACGCAGCAGGCGGGCCGGATTTTTCTGGAATGACACTTCATGCAGCACCTGGTCCAGATAAACCGCGCACATCAAACCCGCCGACGGCAGGGAGGGCACCAGGTAGCGTGCATTCCGCATCGGCCACGCGCTCACAAAAAGAAAGGGCAGCAGAAACCAGATCAACGGGAAAAAACGGGCCCGCCCCCCTTCCTTGCGGCGGAATGGATGGATCAACGAGCCGATCCACCAGAAGGTCCACGGAAAAACAAATGCCACGATGCCGGCGTAATAATAAAGTGGGCGGAACTGATCGGTATCCACCGGCTTGTATTCATCGGCCAGGGAGGACAGGGCGAGTGATTGCAGGTCGAGCGTGTGCAGAGTCCACGGCAGCAAAATCAGCGTGCCGATCACCACGGCCAGACAGAGGCCTGCCGCATCGCGCACGGGGCGGCGCGAAAGCAACGCGATGGCTGTCGCGAGCGGGGCCAGCACCCAGACGGCACCCACCGGGCCCTTGGTCATCAGCGTGGCGCCAAGGGCAATGCCGGCAAGCCCCCAGAAAAACCACGACCACACCGCCCGCTCCTCCGGGTTGCGCTCATACACCGCACGCACACCGAGCGCCACTGCCAGGGTGGCCCAGCCCATAAGCTGCGCGTCGTAGGTGGCGTAGTGCGTTTGTTTGATCAGCAGAAAGGTGCTTCCCGTGGCGAGAGCCGCCAGCAGGCCTGTATTACGGTTGCGCAGTTGAACCCCGATCCAGAAAACGGAGGCCAGGCCGATCAGCACCACCAGAATGGTCACCAGGCGCGAGCCGAAGGCCAATTGTTCCATCGTGACGGTCTCCGGCGTATGGCCGCTCCACGCCAGCAGATTTAACCAGACAAGCAGAGGCGGCTTTTCGATGCGTATGACGCCTCCATCCCATGTCGGATTCCACCAGGCCATCGGCTCGCCCGCCTCTGCACGAAGCCAGGTTTCGAGGCTGGTTTGCATGCAGATGGTTTCCATCGAACGAACCGGCGAGGGACGCCCCATGAAGACCACGTAGGGCGGAAGAACAAAAAGCAGTACCGCGCAAAGAATGAAAACAGTCCGTATTCCGTGTGGATTCGTTGTTGTTTTTTCGCTATGCATAAACCGTGTTTTCCACCTGCGGCCATTCACCGTGTGGACCGTGGTGTAGCATGGGACACCCCGGGATACCAACGAAAAATCATTGTGAACAAGATGATGCGAACCAGACGAAACCTGCTTTTGTTTATCCTTTTTCTGGCGGCCGGCGCCCTGCCGCTGCTGGTGCATTACGATACCTCCGGACCGGCACGCATCATGGAAAACCTCAGCATCATGTCGAGTCAGGAGACCTGGCTGCGTATGCAGCAGGGCGAAGAGCAGGCCTGGCTGGTGCCGACGTGGAACGGGCGGCCGCGCGTAAACAAGCCACCGATGCTGGTCTGGTTGAACCTGCTGGTCTGGCGTTTGGCGCCTGCCGATGCCTCCGTGGATTTGCTAATCGGGTGGGCTCGTCTGCTGGCGGCGGGGTTCGCCCTACTCGCCCTGGCTTCCACTTACTTAATCACAGCACGGCTGGCCAATCACCGTCTGGCACGGCTCGCCATGCTTCTGGTCGGAAGCAGTTTTCTGTTTATCCGGCAGGGACGTTTTGCAACCTATGACACGCATCTGCTCGGTTGGAGTATGTTGGCGGTGGCGATGGGTTGCCTCGCCCTGATCGGACGGCGCACGAAAAGTAGCACCTGGTGGTTTCTGCCGTGCGGGCTGGCGCTGGGTGGCGCACTGTTAACGAAAGGTCCCGTCGCTCTGCTTTTTGTTTTGCCTCCTTTGGTCCTGTTTGCGGCAACGTGGCGTCCACGCCGCCGAACCGCTCTCGCGGGTCTTGTATCCGCTACGCTGCTGGGGCTGCTGCTCTTTGGGAGCTGGTATGTCTACATCTTTCTTCATCATCCCAATGCCTGGGCCTGGGTCATTCGCGAATACCGTTTTCCGGCCCGGGCCGAGGCGTCGCCTTTCTGGTATTACGCCGGCCTGGTTCCGCTGCTGTTCCCTTGGTCGGTTTGGTTTCTGGTCGCGCTGTTTCTTCCGTTTCGCGCGAAGACCTTTGCATCGCGCCGAATCTTTTTTCCTCCATGGCTTTGGCTGGTGTCTGTGCTCACGCTGCTTTCCCTTTCGCACGCCAAGAATGCACGCTACATACTTCCGCTGGTCCCTGCGGCAGGCATTATGACGGCACTATACTTCGGCGTACTCGAAAAGCGTTTTGCCGTTCTGCATAGGCGCGGCGCAATACGAATGGGGGCCATCATTCACTGGACCGCGCTGGGGACGGCCTGCCTGGCGCTGCCGGCGGCTGTTTTGCTTCAATCCCGCTTTGCGGTTGATGGTTCTCATCCTCTGAAGTATTTTCCGCATTTGCCGGGCGTTGCGTCCTGGGTGGCCTGGTTGCTGGGAATGCTGTTGCCTGCCGGCTGGGTCATGTCCCTGCGGGCTTTTCAGCGGGGCGCGGTCATCCGATCCGCCTGCATCACGGCGTTCATGCTGCTGGCCGCCTCCTCCGTCGGCTATTACGCCTATGCCGTTTCCGAAGACAACGGCTCTTATCCGCAACGCGCCGATGCCGAACGTCTGGCGGCCTATTGCGCCGATCAGCCCCTTCACTATTACTCCATTATCCCCGATGAAAAACGGATTGATCCCTTCTGCCTACCCAAACCAGATCGTGATCCCGATAAGGAATTCCTGATTTATTACCGGGGCATCATTTCATCGCGAACACCTGAAGCCATACGGGACGGGGCGCTTCGCGGCATTGCGAGCCGGGTCTGCGTGCGGGATATGCCGCAGCGCACCCAACTGCTGGAATCATGGGGCTTCCAGTATGTCTTTACCTTTGAGGACGGCACGGCACCCGCATGGAAGTTGTACGAATTTCTTCCGTAGTGCCGTACATTCCTGTATAACATCCCGCCAGAACAGGGAGGGATTCAACGATGACAACCAGCCCATACAGCAAGCCGATCCGCCTGGGACTCTACGCCCTGATCGGCGGAGCTTTTCTACTCTTCATCGTGCGCAATCTCCCCTGGCATCTGGATAATTATGATCAGGCGCGTCAGGCATACGCCGCGCTGGACATCGTGCAAAACGGTCACTGGCTTTTTCAGGAACTGCCCTACGGCGGGTACGCCACCAAACCTCCACTCACGGCCTGGCTTCAAGCGGCCTGCCACGCCATCCCGGGCGTAGGCTGGGATGTCGCCCTGCGCCTTCCCCCGTTTGCCGCCGCCGTAGCCCTGCTCCTGCTGATCTACCGCTGCGGCCT
>JAQVYB010000143.1 GCA_028708815.1 Kiritimatiellia bacterium
TGAAAAAATAATGTTTTTCAGTCATTTTTTTGACAAAAATGGGCCAAAATCCCTGTTTTCGCGTCCTTTTTCTTCGGCGGAGACTCGGGTTGGTCTTTTTTGTCCGGAGATTGCCACTTCGTTGCCTGCGGGAATACGCCGGCCCTTCTCCGCTTCGCTCCGATTCCCGCAGATTACGCCGATTGTTTTGCAGGTGGCTTTGCGATTTTGAACCACTGATTCACGCTAATGGACCTCGTTTAAGCCTCTGTGTTCTCGGTGTTCTCCAGTGACCAACGGGAACGGGTGGTTAAGACTCTTTTTCTACCACCCGCTACGCTGGAGGACACGGAGCGCACGGAGCTTGGGCTTTGCGGTCGGTGGCTTGCCCGGGAGCGCCTATCGTCTGATCGGCCACATTCATTCATCGCTTTGCCTTGAAGAAAACACCGAGTGCTCACGAAATAGCCGGACGAACCGGTTTTTGGCGATTTTCTTCGATTATGGGCCGTTTTTCGGTCCTTTTTCGGTCCTTTTCGACGTTTTTTTTTCGGAGGACTCATTCGTTGCTCTCTTCATTCGTTGGGATCATTTCTTTATAATGCCAGGTGCCCGCGCCCCGCGGGCGCTCCCGCTTGCTCAAGCTCCGTCTTCTCCGTGTCCTCCAGTGACTGTAAGGAACGGGTGGTTAACCTCTGTTTCTACCCAGGCAAATTAGTGAAAATGAGTGGGTTTTCCCTTGTTTTATTGTCCTTTCATATGCAGCCCGGGGAAATTCCATGCGGAATAAACCACGCATTTTCGCTTACATTTCGGGGCATTAGGATGGCCCCCTTAGCCCCCTTTGGTTCCTTGACGCCTCTTATGTCCGCCTCGCGTCGTACAATATTCAGGCTAAACGATTTAACAAATGCGTCTGCTTAGGGTACGGGTAATAACATGGAGGGTTCTGCTCAAACAGATCTTGAGTGGTTCGCGCGGGAGCGGTTTAGATTTGTAACCTGTTTTTGCAAAAGAGAATAAACGATAAGCGAAGTTGGGGATTGCGATCAATAACGGAACGGACGGGTTAAGGGTATTCTCCGGTTGGAGAATAATCCGGTATTTTTTCCGTTTCGCTGAAAAGGCGGTGATAGCTTGCCATGAAAAAAATGACAAACAGTAACGTGATCAAACGAGCTGAGGGGGCGGGGCCACGCTCAGGTGCGGACGGTGTTGCAGGGTATGCCGGCCGACGGCTTTTCGGCGGCGCAGTCGCTTCCGCCTTCAGGGGGAAACGGAATCCTTCGTATCTGGGCTCCTTTCTCCGGGAACTCTTTTCTCTGCGCGCCTTGTGTTCTCTGTGGTTAAAACAGTCCGGATCATTAAAATATAGGACTGACCCCTTAACGTCAGGTTATGTCTCTGTGGCGTTAGGCATCCTTCTTTTCAGTGGTGTTGTGTTTAATGCTGGAGCTGCCGATTTTTATTGGAGAGGGGGCTCATCGTCCTCAGATAACATTGATCAGGATGACAACTGGTGGACGGCAGGACATCCGGCATCGGGCGACAATCTCTATTTTAACTCTGCGGCAGGTCGTACATGGGCCTATAACAACTATGGTGGCGGGTCTTGGTTTGACAATTTGATCTCGTACAACGGGGCTCCCGAAATACGGTACCGCGGTGATTTAACGTGGCTCTATAAGTTTGAGAACAATAACAATGGAAATCTGTTTTATGCTGAAGCTAATTTGGAGAACCGCGGAGGGTCGCCTCTTGAAATCAATCCTGTGGGTAGTGGTGGTGTCCGGGTCGGTAATGTGAATCTGTATAATGCGACGGAACTGAAAATCTACGGTGATAATACATTGACGATTGCCGGAAACGTGACGGAGAGCGGTACGGCAGGTTCGACGATGCATCTCTATGGCGGAGCTACCGTTGTTATGAATGGGCAGAATACTTTCACGGGTGATTTAACGATTGATAAGGGCGTGGTTGAACTCAATAACACGACTGATCCTTTGGCTTGTGATATTTCTCTGGGCGCTACGTCCGGGTCCGATGATGCGGTACTTCAGATTAATGCTGCCAGTGTGGATGTTGATAGCGATATTACGGTCGAGACGGGTAGCAGTGGCACGACGTATATCAAGAATGTGAATGCCGGTTCTGCTGAGTTCAGTGGTGATATTACCCTCGACAAGAATGTCACGATTAACGTGACGTCGGGTGGCACATTGGAGATGAGCGGGGTTATCAGCGGAAGTGACAAACTGATCACCTTTAACGATACTGGAACAGCAGTACTTTCCGGGGTGAACACGTTTGGTGGCGGGGATGGAACCGGCGCTGGAGGTGTTTATGTTCAACAGGGAACGCTGAAGGTCTCGTCGGACAATAATCTGGGGACTGATCCCTCAGGTGATGATGCCAACTACATTCAGTTGAATAATTGGGCCACATTGCATGCTACAGCCAGTTTCACGTTGGATACGGAAAAAGGGATTACGTTGACGGGGAATGGTTCGATTGGTGTGGATGATACCTATACGCTTACCTATGCGGGGGATATTGCCGGTGGGAATGAGTTTAGTAAAAAGGGCGCGGGGACGTTGAAAATTTCATCTGGGTCAGCCATAACGGCGTCGCAGATCTACATTGATGCCGGAACATTATGGGCCACGGCAACACAGCCATTTGATGGAACAGCAAGTACGATTAATCTCGGACCTAACGGTGGCGCAGGATCTGCCAAACTTATACTTGGTTCGGCAGCCTCTTCCAAAAGTATGGATGAAGGTGTTACGGTTCGTGCCGGTGATGATATGAAGTATCTTGAGAATGGGAATACGGGTGGGAACTGTAATTTCAATGGGAAAATCAATCTGAAAGATGATCTGACCGTTAACGCGGTGGGAGGCAGTATAGTTGTTCTGGCTGGCGGGGTGGATATGTCGGCGAATGGGGACAACAACAGTGATTTGACGATCAGCGGGGCCAATGATGTAACCATCAGCGGTGTGATGGAGGCGGATGGCGGGGACGCGGATTTGAATTTCAATGGCAGCGGAACTCTATTGTTGAGCGCGGATAATGCGTCTACGGTGGTCAACTGGATGAAAATTAACATTGGTGGTGGCGGTACGTTGCAGATCAGCGCAGCAAACAATCTGGGCGATGATCCGATTGCGGCATACAATGACAAGATGAATTTTCACACGAGTGGGGGCACATTATATAACACGGCCGATGTGACATTGAATAGCGACTTTGGCATGTCGATCGCTGATGGGGTGACGGCAACATTTGAGGTGGGCGATGGCAGCACGGATGATCTCACCATTAATGGGGTAATCTGGGACACGGCCAATAATGGGCAGGTCGTGAAAACGGGGCCCGGGACTCTGTGGCTGCTGGGGGCGAACACCTTTGGTGGCGCTGTGACGGTGAATGCGGGGGCTCTGCGTATTGCAGCGGACTCGGGGCTGGGCGATAACAATCAAACACTCACGCTGAACGGCGGGAAGTTGTATGCGGGGGCGGATGTGACGATCAATTCGAGCCGCGGGATCACGCTGGGGGCAAGCGGCGGGTCGTTTGGGGGGTTGGGTACCTCTGATTTTACCTTTGACGGTGTTATCGATGGAACGGGCGATTTGACGAAGGAAGACAGTGACTGGCTGAGCCTGGGAGGCGCGAACACGTTTACGGGAACCATTAATGTTGACGGTGGAACGTTGCGTTTTACCTCTGACGGGAATCTCGGGAATACGGCAAATGATATTAACATCAGCAATGGTGCGGAATTTTACCTGTACAGCGGAGCCGGCTCAGTGTCATTGAATTCAGGGCGCAACATTGTACTGGGGGCCAGCGGGGGTAAGATAACCACCTATTCATCCACTACATTGACCGTGCCCGGTGACATCAGCGGGAGCACTGCACTAACCAAAGACGGTTCAGGAACGCTGATTCTGACGGGTAATAATACGTACAGCGGCGGCACGACGATCAGTTCGGGCACATTGCAGGGGACGACGGATGGTTTGCAGGGGGATATTGTGAATGGTGGGGCGGTTATTTTCAATCAGGCGGGTGCGGGGACCTATGCGGGGGCAATCAGCAGTTCGGGGACGTTGACGAAAAATGGTATTGGTAATGTAACATTGAGCGGGGTGAATACGTACAGTGGTAACACGACGGTTAATGCGGGAACGCTGACGGTGAGCGGTTCGGCGGCAAATTCGGCCTTTACGGTGGGGGCGAGCGGTACGCTGGCAGGGGATGGTGCGATCGGTACCCTGGGTCTGAGCGGGAAGATTGCTCCGAATGATGGAAATCACATTGCGGCGTTTGCGTGTGGCAATACGACGATGGAGGGCGGCGGGGGCTTTATCTGCAGCCTGGGGGATTGCACGGATACATCGGACCGGGATTATCTGAATGTGGGGAGCGGCACGGGAACGGTGACCCTGAATAATACGAGCGGCGACAAATTCACGATTTACCTGGCGGATGACGCCCTGGCGAACTTTAATACGAGTTCAACGTACAGCTGGACGATTGTGGATGCGGGTACACTGACGACCTTTGCGGCGGATAAATTTGCGATTGATACGACGACGTATTGGACCACTTCGCTGGGTGGCGGAGCTTTTACGCTGAGCGAAAGCAGCGGCGATATGGTATTGACGTTTACACCGGGCTCAGCAGCGCCGACCTTGATTGATCCTACGGATACCGATATTGCTTCCACGACGGCGACGCTGGGGGCGACGCTACAGGATAACGGGGGGGATACGGTCACGGATTACGGGGTGGTATGGGGAACGTCAACCGCGCCGACAACGGGTGACAACAAAGTGCAGAAGAGCACGACGGAGCCGGCGATGCCGAGTGTGTTTACGGTGTCGGCGACGGGGCTTCCGGCAGGAACCCTGATTTATTACCGAGGATACGGGATCAATACGGTTGGAACGGCTTACTCATCGGAGGATTCATTCTACACGCTGTCGACGGAACCGAGTACGCATGTAACGGGTTTGACCTTTTCGGGCAATGAAGTCAGCGCTAATCTGAATTGGACTGCGGCGACGGGTGCGAATGGGTATCTGGTGCTGCGGCGTGATGGTGGATCGGCACCGACGGGAACGCCGTCGGACGGGCAGAGCTACAGTGTGGGGAATACCATTGGGGATGGTACGGTGGCGGCCGTGGTGACGGATGGAAGTACGGCGGCGAGCATTTCTTCCCTGACGCGTGAGACGCAGTATTCGTTCACGGTGATTGCGTTTGCATGGGACACGTCGCACGGGGCAACCTGTAATTATAGAACGACGGCTACGATTCCATCTGTAAGTGGTTATACCTTGGCGGTAAATCCGACCGGAGATCCCACCGGTCTTGGTTTCACGTGTGCGGGCTTTTCGGGGTTGACCAGTATCACGATTAGTTGGACGAAGGGGACCACGGCGACGAATACGCTGGTGGCTATGGAAGAGGGCAGTGCGGGGATCGGCGGTGCGCCGGTTGATCAGACGGCTTATTCGGCGGATACGGTTTTCGGCGCTGGCGATACGCTGCAGGCGGGGGAATATGTGGTTTATAGTTCGGATGGTTCTTCTGTCACGGTGACCGGCCTGAATCCGGACACGACCTATACGGTGAAGCTCTGGTCCTACAATGGCTCGCGGGCGGAAACATTGAATTACCGTCTTACATCACCGCCTACCGGTTCTCAGGCAACGATCGCCCCGCCGGAAGCGCAGAATCCGGGCACGGCGAATCCCACCACGGCCTGGTTGGGGGATACGCTTGATCTGCATGTGAATGCCTGGCAGAACTGGGAAAGTAACGCCCGCAATTGGGCGACGGTGTTTGGCCGGTGGGACAATGCCGACATAGCTTCTTCTTCTGTGGAAGGGGCGGGGCGCTCCACGGCCGGCGATTCGACGGATGATACCTATGCCGCGACACCGCAGTTCACCCAGACGGGAACCTTCTATTATGCGTTGCGTATCAGCTATCAGTTCGGCAACGACTTTTATTACTGGCTGGACGACGGGACGGACTGGAACGACATGAGCTTGTCGCTGCCTTCTGCGGCGGAGCATTCGATTGTGGTGAGTGCGTTGAACAATCCCACGCCGGGGACGGCTGTGACGAATACGGCCAATCCGGATTCGGCGATCAATCTGACCTGGGCGAAGGATGCACAGAGTCACTGGGTGATGATTGTGCGGAACACGGCGGATTCCTGGGAAGCGCCGACGCAGGGGACCGTATACAGCGCGGGTAATTCCATCGGGTCGGGTACCGTGATCTACAAGGGCGGCGATCTCATCTATACGAACACCGGATTGGATGCCGACACCACCTACTACTACAAAATCTACACCGAGAATAATAACTACTATTCCAGCGGTGCCGCGACGCTGAGTGCAACGACGGCATCTCACCAACCGAAGACGGTGTATTGGCGGGTTGATTCGGCCACCACGAACTGGTGGGATGATTCAAATCACGGTTGGTGGTATCCCGATGGGGTAACGACGCGCAACCGTCCGGATTATACGGGAGCGAACATTCTGCGTTTCGACAATACCAATAACGGCATCATGTCGGTCAACGGGGCGATGTTCCTGGCGAATCAGATGTTATTCCAGGACGGCACCGTGGCACGTACGCTGAACACGGCCGAGGACGGCACCATTGATTTCCAGGGGAGTGGCGCGAAGATTGAAAACGCGGATGCGGATACGATGACGTTCAATGTGCCGATCAATATGGAAACAAATCTGCAGATGAATCTGGCCAGTGGCGATATGACCTTTAACCATGCCATCACCAATGGCGGGAACGATCTTTCCGTTTATGGTGCCGCATCGAAGATGTTGACCTTGGCGGGCGTGGTTTCCGGTGCGGGTGGTTTCTCTCTGGAGGAAGCCACCAAGGTGAAAATCAGCGGCGCGTCCACGTATACGGGGGATACCGAAGTGAACGCGGGCGAATTTTGGATATCCTCCGGGGGGAGCCTGAAAACGCCGGTGATCCGTTTGGGCGATGCCGTCGCCGCGACGGAAGTCAAGGTATGGATTGAAAGCACGGGCACCGAGGTGACCAATGATATTACCGTCCGGGGGGCGGGGGATTGGTCCCGCTATCTCGGCGGATTGAACGGAGCAGGCGAGGTGACCTACAGCGGTAACATTTCCGTGAGTAATCATGTGTTCTTCGAGGCGAATCAGGATGGGGGCACGCTGGTGTTCTCCGGCCCGATCAGCGGCGATGCCGATCAGCACATCGTGATGACCGGCCCCGGTACGAAAAAAATTACCCACGCGAACAATTACCCGGGCGATACCCTGATCGACAGGGGGGTTGTTGCGCTGCCCCTGTCCGGTTCACTGGGAAGTGGCGGACACATTGATCTGGGTAGTGCCACCCATCCCACGATGACGGCAAAAATTCAGTTGAGTGAAGCCACGGGCGGTCAGGTGCTGACGAATAATATTAATGTGGCCGATAGTGACAACATTGGTGAAAAACGGACGATTGAAAGTTTGAACACAGAGGGAACATCGTCCTATCTGGGGACGGTGACGCACGATAACGCAGGAGAGAATCTCCGCCTGTATGTGCTGCCCGGCGGAACGCTGGCGTTGTCGAATACGGTATCCGGTGCCGGGCAGCTCTGGATGCAGCAGGAAGGAACGGTTAAACTGGCGGGAAACAACACGTACAGCGGCGGTAGCTATTTGGACCGCGGACTGACCTATCTGACGCATAATAATGCGGCAGGGCAGGGGGGCATTTATCTGGGCGCTGATCCGTGGATGGATGCCAGCCCGATTCTTGAGTTTGCCGCAGGTTTGACCGTTACGAACAATATCACGTCGCGTCCGGCGAATACGAATATCGTGACGATTTCAACGGATGGCGGGTCGGGGGATGTAACGCTGAGCGGAACGCTGACGCTGACGAAAGATATTGAGGAAGATACAGACACGCGGGTGACGTATGTCAGTAATAATCTGGCATCCGGCAGCGTGGTGATCGATACCCTGAGCCTGAACAACGGCGGCGCGTTACAGAACGACAATCGTTTTATTTTCATCGATGGCGCGGTCACGATCAAGGATGTCATTGATCCGCCCACGAATACCCATCGCGGTTTGGTGATGCGCCTGGCGCCTGAACAGAGCGGCGAGCTGACGCTGGATGGCACCAATAATGCCAACTTCTATCTGGATTCCGGGGATGTGGTGTGGGGCAGCAGTTTTGCCCTCGGGGCCAGTGCATTGGAATTTCAGGTGGGCACCACGGATAATGTAGGGGAAGCGGACAAGGATGCCTCGGTGGCATTCACGGAAGCCGGTGACTACACGGTGGACTTTATCGTCGGATTCCGAACCAACAGCGCCGGGCTGACCGGCACCCGTATGATGGAATTCAAACACTCTTCAGGTACGGTTACCGTGGATGGGAAAATGACGCTGCATCAGACGGATGGCGCAGGGAAGTTTCTGTATATCAGCAATGTCTATCCCGCAGAAATTACCGGTGCCATATCCGGTCCGGCCGGGGTGCGCAAGCAGGGGGCGGGCTATCTGACGTTTTCGGGGGAGGCCACCTATGAGGGCGATACCTATGTGGACAACGGCACGCTCAAACTGGCCGATTTTTCTGGAGATGTGGGCACGGTGTTTTTGAACGGCGAGGCCAACAATACGACGCTCTACATTCAGCCTGGAGCTACCTCTGAAGTGCCGGTGCGTTCACTGGTCGGGGCGGGGACACGCACGATTGGAACCGATGAGGCGGGAGAGGCCTCCACCTTCAAGGCCGCCATCATGGTCTCCAACGCGATGACCGCCTTTACGGCGCCCGAATCGCAGACCGTTTTATTTGAGGCCCCGGGTAGTATCAGTGGTACCGGCGGAGTGGAAAAGGTCGGCACGGGCTGGGTCGTCTTCCGCGGCGCCAACACGTATTCCGCGCTCACCGAGGTGGATGCGGGTGTATTGAGTGTGGAACATGCCGATGCCCTGGGGGGGGTAGGCAGCGGTACCGTTGTGGCGAATGGCGCGGCGCTGGAAATCAAGGGCGG
Source organism: Kiritimatiellia bacterium (assembly GCA_028708815.1). Taxonomy (GTDB): domain Bacteria; phylum Verrucomicrobiota; class Kiritimatiellia; order RZYC01; family RZYC01; genus JAQVYB01. The sequence continues at coordinate 9,074 of JAQVYB010000143.1, forward strand.
CATTACCATGGCGGCGGAGCCGTTGACCCTGAATGGCGCCGGTGCGACCGCCTCGCCGGGCGGAGCCCTGCGCAACGTGGGTGATGCCAATGACTATGCCGGGCCGGTCACGCTGGCCTCGGACTCCAGTATCGGTACGGATGTCGGAACCACCCTGACCAACAGTGGGGTGATCAGTGGTGGCTTCGCGTTGACCAAGGTGGGCGCGGGTACGTTGATACTGACCGAAGCGAATACATACACAGGGGATACCACGGTGGAGGCCGGTGTACTCAATATACGGAACAATACCTCGCTGGGAACCGTGGCCGGAGATACCGAGGTGGCGGCCGATGCGGCATTGCAGGTGCAGGGCGACATCACCGTGGGCGCGGATGAGTCCCTGGAAATCGAGGGTACCGGTGAAAGCAACGATGGCGTGATACGGAACATCTCCGGAGTTAATGCCCTGGGTGGCGCCGTGACCCTGAATGGCAATTCGACCCTTGGCGTGGATGCAGGCACGTTGACCCTGAGTGGGATCATCAATGAGGCCAGCGATTCACATAATCTGACCAAAGTGGGGAATGGCACGTTGATCTTGTCGGGCGACAATCTGGTGGGCGGCACCTTGACGGTGAGTGCCGGGTTGGTGCAGGTCGGGCATGAGGATGCATTGGATGCGACGAGCGCCAAAACGATTGTCAGCGGTACGGGGTCGGCCGTGGACCTGAATGGTTATGATGTGGGTGCCGAACCGATGGATATCAGCGGCACCGGTATTGCA
>JAQVYB010000016.1 GCA_028708815.1 Kiritimatiellia bacterium
CGACAAAAGCGCCGGCTGATCACCACCCTGCGATGCGCATACCACGGTAACTTGTCCGGTCGCGCCAATCGCCAATTCGGTGATCGGGAAATCGGTCACCGTAAAGGATGCACCGCCCGGTCCATCGCCTTTCACTTCGGACAGTGTGATCGCGTCATTACCGGTATTGCGAATGCCAAACACATTGGTTACCGCTGAACCCACCAGCATACTGCCGAAATCGGTTCCGTTGGCAGCACTAGCAGCATCGTCCTGTGCAATATCCACACCATTCGTACCAACCAGCGTGATAACACCGCGTTTGTAGGTGAAGGCATTCTCTGCTGTGATTTCACCATACAACGTCGAGTTCACGACCACGTCACCCGTACCCACATCACCGGCACCGGCGGTCACCACGATCTGCGTTGAACCGTATACGTTCAGTACTTCCGCCGTCGCACCGCAAATCGTGACCGATGTAATGTCCTCGGTTGTTCCTGCTGACAGATTGGTACCGTTAATGGTCACATTGAAGCCGCCCGAAGGATAGCCTTCAATCGGCGAAACGCCACCATCGGTGAGACAATGCACTTCGCTCATTGGCGAACCATCCGAGCCGCCGATCAAATATACCGCACCGCGCCATTCCACGGCACAAGCGCTTAAGAGATAATTATCATCCGGCAACTCAGAGAACCGGCTCCAGTTCGCACCATCAAACCGCCAGACACCATTTGTAATATTGTTATCATCACTTCCACCCAGAGCCAGGATACGGTCATGATACTCTACACCAGCCGTACCGTAAATCAGTGCCGGAAGCCCCGCATCACTGGCCCAGCTTGAGCCATCGCTCCGATAGACATTAAACGTAGCGTTTCCTCCGCCTGTTTTGCCGCCAAGAGAATACAGTTTACCCTTACGCTCCGCGCTGCCCTGCAAAGTACGCGCCGTGGGGCGCAATCCTGGAATTTGGGTCCACTGCGTCCCGTCAAACGCATAGGAGTTCGTCATCGACTGACCAATATTACCCAGGCCACCTGCCACCACGATTTTTCCTTCAGCAACCCCCGCTGCCATCATCTGCATCGCTTCGGGAAGGCCAGCCACTTCGGTCCAGTTCGTGCCATCAAAACGATAGACATTCGTATAGACCGTAAACAGATCCAGGCTTCCGCCCATGTAATAAAACGCATTCGAATAAACCGCACCACCACCATAAGCGCGAGCACCTCCTGGCAGTCCGGCCACTTCATGCCATTGAGCACCGTCGAAGCGATACATATTGGTGCTGTCGCCGCTTTCGGTTGTTCCACATACCGAATACAGGCTGTCATGCAGCACAAAGGCTGCGTGGGCCATAACATTCGTCGGCAGCCCCGGCATCTCCGACCAGGCTGGTGTGTCCCCGTAAATCGAACCGGCCGCCACATACTGGAAGGCATCGATCAGTGTGGTATCGCCCAGCGTAAAGGACTGCACGATTATCGGACTCACCGTACCGATCGATCCCGCCGGAATCACGATCGTTACCCAGTTGCTGCCCTGCGCCGTCGGCGTCACATATTCCGTCCCGAACATCACATTGGTGATGTCCGCACCATTACCGATCGCCACACCATTTGAGATCGTCAACAGACCTCCACCGTCTTCAGCATAGCTCGCTCGATCCATGGTCAGCACCGACGCACTCAAATTAACCACATAATTCGACTGCGGACCGATGGTATTATTACTGATCACGAGACTGGCATCCAGCAACCCCGAACCATCCGCTGTCCAGGTCACCGTCAGATTCGTACTGCTGGTTCCTGCCAGTGAAATCGGAAAGCTCTCAGCATCGATCACCAGTTGCGTAGCCGCCGTACCGCCCAAACCAATTCCGGTAATACTCGTCACCTCATCACCGGCATTGGTAACTACAAATGTGCGACTTACTGACAGGCCATTCTGAATCGTGCCAAAATCAGTGCCTTTTGCACTGGAAGCCGCTTCGCCGGTTGCAATCGCAGCACCATTGGTGCCCAGCACCGCAATATCCTTGCCCGTGAACGTGAAGGCATTCGAGCTCGTTGTTACACCATACATCGTAGAATAGACCTTCACATCGACCGGGCCAAACGGGCCACCCGCAACCTGCACCGTGATCTGCGTGGATCCGGCTACAGAAAGCACCGTTGCATCCGCGCCGCCGAAGGTAACACGCTCGAGATCATCTGTCGTTCCGTCGCACAGTTCAAACCCCGACAGTACAGCCTGGTAACCACCCGTATTCGCTCCCGAAATCGGCAACACGCCACCATTTACATCCTGTTTCGGATACGCGTAAACATGATTTTCCTGAATGGTGCCACCCACACAATAGACCTGACCATGGTAGGAGCAGGCACCTGATCCGCCTTTGGCGAACTTAAGACCTGGCAGTGACTCCCACGCACCGCCGGCATAACGGTACACATTGGTTAAATCATAGGAGGTACTAACGGTCGTGCTATTAAAACCACCCATCACATAGATCTGTCCATCCATTTCTGTGGCAGCTGCTAATTGAAGTTTGATGGGCAATCCGACAGCGTTGGTTTCCCAGTAGGTACCATTGAATTCATACATATTCGAATAGATGGTGGTGGTGGATCGAAGGCCACCTATACTGTAGATGCGATTGGACATGGAAACCGATGCAGCCCGATACAGGAGCTGCGGATACCCCGAACCATGAACATAGTCCCAATCCGCGTCGGCATTGGTTGTCACCACCATATTTGAGTAGGAGTAAGCGACATTGCCAAAAAAGTAAAGTTTGTCGTTCATGACACCGGCACCACCCCTGCATGCATACAACGGGCTATTCGTCGGAAGGTATCCCGCACGCACCCAGTTCGTGCCGGTAAAGCGGTACGTCGTATTGGTAAAATTATACGAATATCTAGCGTTTCCGACAATGGCCAGCAAATTGGTGCCATACACAATCAGCGTTCGGTTACTGGTGGCATAGCTACCATTCATTTCATAGGGCAAACCGGCGATAAGCTCCCAACTCTCGTCACCGTACGAATAGCGCATCATATTCGTTTCATTACCGTGGGCATAAATGGCATCTTCGTAGACCGCTGCAGACGCATATTCCAAACGGATGGGCAGATACGGCTTATATTCCCAAGCCCCCCAGTCATTCGTATAGCCCCACAAACTGCCTTTGTGATATTCATAGCCGTTTGGAATGATCGTTTCACCCAGCGAATCCGAGACAATATAGATATTCTCCACACTGCTCGAAGCGGCCACCGGCATGTTGAACTGTACCCAGTTCGCACCCTGTCCGATAATGGACGCAGTATAATCCCCGACTTTAACCGACGAAATATCGCTACCGGAACCCAGCGTTCCGTTTGAAATGGTCATCAGCCCTTCGCCATCCCATGGCCCTTCGTCCGCCGTACTGGTATATCCGCCCAACATCAGATTTACCACGAAGTTCGATGATGCTCCCTTGGTATTGTTCACAACAACCACTTCAGTCGTAAACGTCCCCGTGGCCACGGGACTGAAACGCACCAGTACATTGCTCGTGGTTCCGGCGTCAACACGCGTCGGCATGTCAATATCAAAAAGACCGGCATCGACTCCATTTGTTTCCACTTCGGTAACGAGCAGATTCTCATCTCCCGGATTATAAATGGTCAACGTATTGGTGACTGTTGACCCCGGGTGCGCCCATCCGTATGTTCCAGCCAACGCAACCGCTGAAGCACCATTGGCTATTTCACTGTTGTCGACACCAAACAGTTTCAAACCGGAACCACTGTCGTAGGTAAAGCCATCCTGCATCGTGATGATGCCATAATCATAGGTATACACCACCACATCGCCAAGCCCGCCGGCTCCCGCCGCCGTTGTCACCATAATTTGCGTGGAACTGACGCTGTCAATAGATGCATCTACACCACAAATCGTCACGCGGTACACATCGGCCGTCGTGCCGTTACCCAGATTATATCCCGGGATCGTCACCGGTGTACCACCTGCCGATGATCCGGTTTTCGGCGAAATGGTATTGGTTTTGCCGAACGCAAAGAAGGCGCAGTTACTTATGCCATTTGCGTTATTGTAGAAATCACCGCCCGCATAAATACCGTTATACGTACCAACGAGGCTGTAAATAGTACCCATATAGGCCGTTTCATCGCCACACGGCACCCAACTCGTGCCATTCCAGACCGCCATGTTGTCTTCGGTTGGAATATCATTTATATAGTCAAACCTTTCATAACCGGCGACCACACCACCATCATTCAGCATGTCCAACGCATAGATCTTATTGCTGAGTCCGCTGGCCATACCACCGATATTGCTACCATCCCACTGGCCTACATGGGCCATAGGACTTCCATCCACCGTATCGAAATCGCCGCCAAAATAAACATCACTACCCGATGCCGCCAGATCATAAACACCATCATCCATCGACGTCGTCAAATGCTGCCAGCTCGTTCCATTATACCGCGCAAATTCACCCACACTGGACCCATCCGTACCCGCATACAGGTAGCCATCATGATAATTCAGAGCATACACATCATTGGTGATTCCATTACCGATGTTTTCCAGCGTAGAACCATCCCAGACCGCCACATTGGTATAGCCGTAATAATCAAACTCACCACCGAGATACAGATTGGTACCATCATAAGCGAACGCCAGCACATTACCATCGATCTTGTTGGTGAACAGTTCCGTCCACTCCGTTCCGTCATACACGGCCTGATACCAGTTGGTGTTACTTCCAATTAAGTTAAAAGAACCGCCCATCAACAGATTGGTTCCCATAAATGCCAGCGTCTTCACCGATGAGTCAACACGTTCGCTACCCACTGGCATCCATACACCACGATCAAACTTTGCCACATGACTCGGCACATACGTACCATCACACAGATTGGTGAAACTAGAACTACCAGCCGCATATAAACAGCCATCGGAGCCCATCACCATAGCGTTAATTTGTCCTGCCGGCCCATTCAGATTTTTCCAGGTTCCATCCGAATAATTGGGACTGCCGATCCAAGCTTCTTCGCGGTAGGTGTAGGCATCCGTCAGCACCGCATCGCCCAGACTGCCAGAATGCACGGTCACATCACACGTCATCGCCCAGTCGGTAGCCGGTGTAACCACCTGCACCCAGTTCGAGCCCTGATCAACAATCGTTGCAGCTACGTTACCGAAAGTGACCGCTGAAATATCATCCCCGTTCCCCATCACACCGTTGGTGATCGTAATGGTTTGCCCGCCCTGAAAAGGACCGGCATTGGTCGTCATGTGATAGACCGACGCGCTCAAATGCACTGGGTAGTTTGATGACGCACCCGCTGTATCATTATTAAAGTACAGCGTCGCCGTATGATCGCCCACCGTGTCTGCCGCGCAGACAACCGGCACATTCGTCGTATTCCCAACCGCCAACGTCGCCGGAAGCGTAAAAGATGACGCCACTTCAAACACCGACGATCCATTGGTCGCCAGTCCAGAGAAAGAGACCACCCCGTCACCCGTATTTTCAATCGTCAGCCAGTTGGTCACGGGTGTTCCTAACGGAATAATGCCGTAATCCGTCCCCGCGCTCGTGGATGCCGCCGCATCAGCGACGATCAGGTCGCCATCCGCATCCTTGACCTGAATGCCAATGCCCGAATACGTAAAGGCATTGGAAGCCACCGTCTGGCCGTACTTGGTGGATGTTACAACCACATCACCAATCGCACCACTGCCAGCGGCAGCCGTCACCACAATCTGTGTGGTCGACACACGGTCAATCGATGCCACTTCCGTACCGGCCAACAATACGCTCGTCACATCACTCATGGTTCCATCACAAAGACTGCGGCCTGAAATGGTCACCTCCACATTTCCGGCGGCCACACAACCCGTCGGTGAAACGCCACTGGCATAGGTCCGTTTCGGATAGGCATAACTTATCGGACCGATGGCATAAAAACGATCATCCAGCGTCGCGCCGCCATAGAACTGGCCGCCGTTTTCAGGCAAACGCAACGACGTCACTTCCGACCAACTCGAACCGTCCAGTTTATAAACCCGGTTGGAGAAATCATAACTATTGTAATATAACAAAGATCCACCCGCCGCATAGACCTGACCACTGACCGTTCCAACCGCCAGACGACCCAGTTCATAAGGCAGTCCGGCAATCGGCGTGGCCGAGGTGCCATCAAACACATAGGCATTCGTCATGGCATCACGTTCGCCCGTCCAGCCATAGCCGCCCACCATATACAGCTTGTTCGACAACATCGCCGTTCGCGCATGATACACACCATAACTGGAACTGGCGAAGCCTGGCAACCCACCATTACGCAGCCATGTTTTTACACCGGAAAGCATATAAATATTCGTTTGGCGATAAATATCCAACGAGCCGGACCACCAGCCCTTACAACCACCGATGCTATACACCTCGTCATTTATCGTGCAACCAGCCATGTAGGACGGCTCCTCTTTCTGAGAGGAGTTCAGTGGCGCATTGGAGACAAAATGCTGTCCAGCAAAGGTCCATGATGACAGCATGTAATTAGAACCCATAGAACGTGAGGAAACTCCATGATGCATCGTCTGTGTGTAGCCACCAATCAAATGCAGCGTGTCATCCTGCGAAGCCAGCGCCATACCCGCCCAGCCGAAAGGCAGATCCGGCCCGTTATGCCACTCAAAGCCGTCGTAATAGAAAGTCGCCTCTTTGCACAGCCCGGTATGCGTTCCACCCAGGGCATACACATAATCCTCATGCTCGACCACACCCATGAACCACATATTCGAACGTGGCGTGACAGAATACGGAATATCCGGCAGCGTTTCCCACTGCGTCCAGTCATCTGTCGCCGCACCATAGATGCGTCCACGACGGCTGTAGGTATAGGCCTCTGTCATCACATTCGTAAAATCAGCACCATACAGCGTAACATCCTGACTATCGGGCCATAAACCAGCCGGTGTGGTGAAACGAATCGAATCACTATTCTGATACTCAATCGTCGCTTCCTGATCGCCGACTTCCAGCGTCGTCACCGTGCCGGGAAGTGCAAACCCGGAAATCGTCACGCTCTGCCCACCCTCAATCGGACCCTGCACCGGACTCATGGCAACCCCTTCGCAGGCCAAATTCAGTAGGAACGGCGCATCCGGTGCATCGCTGTCGATGATGAGCGTCGCGGTTTTTGTTCCACTGGATGTCGGACTGAACTTCACGACCAGCTTCGCCTCCTCATTCTGTTCAATATTGGTCGTCGTGAGCGATACCACCTCAAACGAATCCGGATTTGCTCCATTTGTGGTTATCGACGAAATATGCAGCGTCGCGGCGTTGCCGTTAAAAATCGAAAAGACCTGTTCACCTTCTCCCGCGACAGCGGCATACCCATAATCAGAACCTTTGATCGCACTTGGTGCCGCATTATTGGTAATTTCATTAGAGAGCATGGATGAATAGGGCGTTTTCCCATACAGGAAGAAGTCCGGGCCTTCAAAAGCAAATCCACCAACCAGCTCACAACGACCATGCGTAAACGATTCGATCACAATATTTGCTTTTCCCGGCAGCGCCGCAGCCACCGTCACAACTACTTGCGTCGATCCCGCCACACTGTCAATCGAGGTTACCGGAATCCCCTGGAACGTCACATTCGTCACATCCGAAAGCACACCATTACAGAAATTCGTTCCCGTGATCGTCACCACCGTGCCACCCGTGTAATACCCCGTTTCCGGCGACACCGAATCAAACGTACCAATCGGATTCACAAAATAGCAGTCCTTCATCGTCTTCGCACCCGCCGAAATCGAATTGATCTTCACATCCACCAGCCCCGTTTCCGGCTGTTCCGGCACAATAAACGACACCCAGTTCGTCCCCTGATCAACCACCTCGGCATTCACGCCGCCCACCATCACCTGATTGATGTCTGCGCCAGTGCCGAGATGCCCGTTGGTAATCGCCACCTCGTTACCCCCGCGCTTCGGGCCGGAATTCGTACTGATCGTCCAGGTATACCCCGCCAGATTCATCACAAACGGTGTCCACGGCTTGTTATCCTGCATCGTCAAGGTCGCCGTATGCGAACCAAGACCATTGTAATAGTAGGTCATCTCTATATTCGTCGTCGCACCAGCCGCCAGAACCAATGGTGTGCTCAACCCCGATACCGAAAACTGCGCGGTATCCCCCGTCAACGCATAATTCGTCATCGTCACCGAGAGCGGCCCCGCATTCGTCAGCGTAAACACATTCGTCACATACGTCCCCACCGGATGACCCCCAAAATCGGTGGTCGCCGCAATCGAAGGATCCCCGCCGTCCGTCACACCCGAAACCAGCACCACGCCATCATAATAAACGCCGGTCAGCGACGTCTTGCCACTGCTGGATTCCCCCACGGCCTCATTGGTAACAATCAGTCTCAAATCCGCCTGCACCCCCACAGAAACCACGGGCGGACAACTCACGTTAAAGAGCACATTCGAGGTTACCCCCGCACCCAGAGTATAGTCTGTCGGCCCATCAATCGCAGCCGTCCAGTTCGTATTATCGATCTCACAGCTCAAATAAATCGTTTTCGCATTATCCCCTGAATTCCATACCTCTCCGGTAACCACCGTACTGACGCCAATATCGACATCATCCGGCATCGTCACGATCAAGTCGCCCCCCACCTTAAACTCCTCCGTCACCGTCACCGTCCAAACACCCCCCGGATTCAGCGTTATGAGGTCATTGGTGCCATTATTGGAGATGCCCCATTGAAGCGCATAGCCGTTATCAATATAATAATTGGTATTGAGGAGATTCCCCAGGTTCCCCCAACCTTCCACAAGCAGCTTCATATCAAAATAACCCAGACTGCAGTAGCGATACGCCGCAGGGTTCGTCGCTGCCATCTGCTGATAGATTTCAACCGACCGATTTCTCGGATCAGGTTTTTTCACACCAACCGCCTTATCCGCCGAACTCCAGTAGCCCCCCCCGCTGTCCGATCCCCCCAGATACGTATCCTGCCCGTGAAAAAATTTAAACTTAGTCATCACCGAGCTTCCCCTGTTCGATACGGCAAAATCATACATCGCGTTACGACTCGGAGACTCGTAAATGGTATCCATCGTGAATACCAGGTCGCCGCCTTCCCATATACGCCGATTCACCGTATCACTCAGATTCGTGTTCAGCGTACAAGTCATGGCCAACCCGTCAAAATAGCCCGCCGTATACTTGAACCAGCCACCTTCATAGCTGTACATATAATGAATCATAGAGCTCTTATGATCAGCATAGGTCTGTGGTCTCCAGATATAATCACTATCTTCGTCCCAATAACTCTCAGGCAACCAGGCCTCCATCTTCATGCCGGCGTCGTTACAGGTAATACGCAGCGCATTGGGAATCTCCTCGCCGCCCAAAACCTGCTCCGCCGCCTGCGCCGAAAGACAACACACCGTCATCAACACAAAAAAGCAGATTTCCAACCATTGGAAACTCGAGGCCCCATCCCTGAACCGGTGTAAACGCTTCATCATATCGTCTCCTTACAGCAAATAAACACACGAACCCCCGCATGCCGCCTGAAACCAGACGGCATTGGGTAGAATGTAGCATTTGATTCGGAATGAGCGGAACCCTTTGCGACGAAACGGCCCTTTCCTGCGACGAGCCGTCACATCCCGTTCAGTTTCATCAGGCGACGGGCCTCTTTCAGCGCGGTCTTCCCCAACGTAAAAACAGGCTTTATCCCACGGAGTAAGAGTTCCGCTTCACGAGGGCTCGCCTCCCGGATTTCCTGCAAACACAAACAGGAGACAATCAATGTACGGTCCAAACAACTGAACACATCATTCGGGAGCAACCCCATCCACTCTTTCATCGTACGGCGCATATAAAAAACCCCCGATTCCGTCGTGAATATTTTCGTATAATCACCATCCGCCGCAATCGCCGCAATCTGATCCACAGGCACCAGGGCCTGACGAGCCCCCTCCTTCAGATGCACGTAATCGTGTTTCTGCATCGGCTGCTCCACAGGCACGGGCTCCTGTTGAATCCCGCGGCTAATGCGAACGAGCGTTTCACTCAGGCGCTCCAACGTCACCGGCTTCATGATATAATCCAACGCATTCACCCGGAATGCACGCACGGCGTATTCATTATACAACGTCACGAATACAATCTTGGCATTGGTTTCAAGCAACGGCAGCACATCAAAGCCTGATGTGCCCTTCCCCAGGTCAATATCGAGAAATACGGCATCCGGCTGTTCCCGGTTGATCAGTTCCGCGGCATCCTCAACCCGGTCGCTTTCACCCACCACATGCACATCAGGACAATGCTTAAACAGCACCTTCATGTGAAACCGTTCAATTTCCTGATCATCCACCACAACAACACGCATCATGTCACCTCACGCCTTATTCACTCACAGGGTGGAACCAGCACCCGGAAGACGGCCCCACCACATTCCCGGTTTCTTGCATGAATACTGCCCCGCAACACAGACAGGTTACTCTTCACGATAAACAAACCGAGGCCCACTCCGTCAAACACCTCTTTTTTCCCGGCGTCACCCCGGCAGTACGATTCAAAGATTTCCGGTTCCCGGGCCGGCAGCCCTTCCCCTTCATCCTCCACAACCAGAGACAACGCCCCCGCCTCCGCCCCAAGAGTCACCCCCACGGTTTTTCCGGGAGGCGTGAATTTGATGGCGTTATGCACCAGGTTCATCAGGATTTGCGACAGCTTGGCCGGATCGCTGCAAAAGGCGCATAACGCTTCGCGGTCATTCATGGTCCACCGCAGCGTCACCTCGCTGGATTTAGCCAAGGCCTGGGCGGTGGCCTCAATGCAGGAAGACCATTCCCCGATATTCATCTTCTCGGCGCAAATCCTGTCGGTGGCGCCGGCCTCCACAGCGCCGATATCCATGATGTTGTTCAACAGCTGAGTTAAATAATAACTGCCCCTCCGAATATATTGCAGATACACCTTGAACTCATCCGATAGATTCTGCTCCCGGCTCTCCAGCCACAACGAGTCGACCAACCCCACCAACCAATTCAGTGGCGCCCGCAAATCATGGGATATCCGTGAAAAAAAACGGGTCTTCGCCTGATTCGCATCCTCCGCCTGCTCCTTGGCCCGACTCAGCTCTTTGGTCCGGGCAGTCACCAACAGCTCCAACTCATCGGCCAGTTTTTTCTGCCAGGCAATCGCCTGAACCTGTGCCGTCTCTTTCTCCCGCTGCAGCAGGCGCACACGCTGGACCATGGTGATGATGAAGGAAAGAAGCGCAAGGTTAATGCAGCAAAGACCAAACGTTTCCGGCAGAACGCGAAACCGGATCAACCCATAATAGAAAAACATCTGCACCCAGAGATAAATCCACAGCACACCATTGCCCAGCAGATAAAACAACGCGTCGCGATATCTGCGGGACACCCCGGTCACGGCAACCCCCATCATCAGCGCCGATGAAGCCAGTATCACTCCAATGACCAGGTGAATCCCTTTATAAAAGGGCCACATCAACGCCACTGCCGTCACGACTATCACCACGAGCATATAGACGCGCAGGCCGCGCGCAAGCCCGGGCATCGTCTCCCGAAGACGCAAAAAGCAGGAGCAGTGATACAGCAGAAACAACATAGAGGCATCCACCATGAGAATCACGGCATGATGCGTCCAGAATTGAACGCCGGGAAGCCTCAACCAGATGGGATATCCACCCATCACCGGCAAAACGAGACCAAGCAACAGCGTTCCCAAAGCATAATACACATTCCGCGGATCCCGAAAAGCCCAGGAAAACAGAAACACCAGCACCAGTAATCCAAGCATCAATCCAAGCAGCAGCGACGTGACCGACTCCGATTTGGCCACATTCCCGATAGCAGCTCCCGCCCGACTTACAGAGAGCGCGATCTGAATCGCCGTATCGGATTTGATCCGGACAAACACCTCGCGCTCCGCCCCGGGTGGAAGCAGCAGAATAATGCCCGGACGACGCATATCCGGCACATTCTCGCGTTCGGCCACCAGACTGCCGTTACGCATCGTTTCAAGCAGGTTGGGGCCATCCATGACATACCAATCGATAGATTCAATGCGTGTCGACTTCAGCTCCAGAAAGCCATGCACCGCCCGACTCAGCCTCGAACCGATGCGTATCCGCAACCATACCGCATCCTGCGCATATCCCAGGTTCAGATTCTGCCGACCGTATTCCCGCCACTCCATTTCCGGCAGACGCCTCACGCTGAACACATCCTCTGCATCCGAAGCATCCCGATACAGAGACCACTGCCAAACAATATCCGGCCCCGTGGCATCCAGTCCGTCAGAAAGGGATTGATCACCAAAAGCAAAAAGGAAATGCGGACACAGCACCAGCAACAACCAGACAACTCTTATGCAATGCACATGCTTGATACTCATTAACTCGATGTTGCATCGACATGGCATGTATTTCAAGAATCCATACGCAAAAGATTCCGCCCTGAGTTCTTCTTTCCTGTGCCGCAGGCATTCCTGCCTGCGAGTCCATGGTCAGGCAGGAATGTTCGACTTCCTTAGCACGGCACACTCGGTAGGGCGAAGCCTCCGGCTGAGCCGTCGTTAATCCGGCTCACCGAGTCCTGACGCCGCCAGGGTATCTATGTCAGGCAAGCTCGTTCGCCCTGCCTGACTCACGTCCCTTCATCATGCCTGACTCAATTCACCGGTTCGGCTTCTTCAAAGCCCCAGGCCTGCGTGCGCGGGGTTTGACTTCCGCTTTGCCAGAGGTACCACATGCCGTAGCTCGGCGCATAGACGGTACGATCAAAGATCCCGTCGCCATCGTAATCCGCAGGAACCGGCCAGGCGGCATTCCAGCCCCAGGTTTCGGATACCATGCTCTGGCTGGCGGAGAGCCACGCGTACCATTGGCCGATCTCGGGCCAGTAGACCGCGACATCCGTGAGTCCGTCGCCATCGTAGTCACCCGGGATCGGTTCGGCAGACGCCCAGCCCCACGGCTGGATGCGCGCGGTTTGCGTGGCCGAGAGCCAGATGTACCACGTGCCGGTGGTGGCTTCATACACCGCCGGGTCCGACAAGCCGTCGCCATCGTAGTCGCCCGGCACCGGCACTCCGTCGCCAAAGCCCCACGCCTGCGTACGGGCGGTCTGCGATTCGCTCTGCCAGATCAGCCACCGACCGTCCGCCGCATGATAAACCGCCACGTCGCAGATCGCATCGCCGTCGTAATCGCCCGGCACCGGTTCGGCTTCCTCCCAGCCCCATGCCTGGGTGCGCCCGCTCTCCGAATCGCTCTGCCAGATGTACCACATGCCGTTGGTGACGCAGTAGACGGCCACGTCGAAGAGCCCATCGCCATCGTAATCGCCCGGCGCAGGCACGCTGTCGGGCCAGCCCCAGGGCTGGTAACGGCCTGTGTTCAGGCTCGATTGCAGAATGTACCACATGCCCGCTTCCGGCCAGTAGACGGCGATGTCGGCCAGGGTATCGCCATCGAAGTCGAGATAGACGGCCCGGTTGGCGCGCTGGGTGACTGTGTATTGCCGCCCGGCGATCCAGACAATGCCGATGCGTTCGCGTCCGTCGTTGGCACTGATGACCAGTGTGACGGTACCCGTGCCGGTACCGCCGGTGCCGGAGGTGACCGTGATCCAGGAAGAGGTATTCACCACACTCCACGCGGTGTTGCTGTCTTCCGTGACCGGGATGTTCAGCGTCCCGCCGTCGCGCGTGACATTGGGGCTGCCCATTTCATTCCCGCGCGGCATAAGCACCAGATTCGTGGCGCCGTAGGTCAGGATGTAATTCTGCGGCACGCTGAAGCTGCCGAATGCGCCCGATCGCGAAGCAAAGGTGGCGAAGGTATACGCCGTCACGCCGTCCGGCGTGCCGGTGACGGCGAGGGCGCTGCCCGCGCCGAGGGTTAGCGTGTCGCGCACGTTCACCGTGTCGTTGCTGTCGTTATTGACTTCCAAGGTCCATCCGCCGTCCACGGTGAGGGAGCCTTCCACGGTCAACGTGCCGATGCTCGCGCCGGGGTTGAAGTGCGCTCCGGTCCGGATGTGCAGCAGGAAGGCACTGGACTCCAAACCCACCACGCCGCGTCCGCCGAAGTTCTCGCCATCCTGCACATCCACATTGCCTTCACTTTGCAGCGAGCCCTGCACGAGCAGGCGTCCGGCTTCCACGTTAACGCCGCCGACCTGATTGCTGCCGGTGAGCACAACCGTGCCCTCGCCCGTGATGGAGAGCAGGCCACCGCCGGTAATGTCACCGGAGACGGTCAGCGTATCGTTGCTGTGCTGCGCACCGAGCCCGCCGTTGCCCGTGAGGGCCATCGGAATGTTCACGAGCAGATCGTTGGTGGCGATGAGGATGCCGCCGTTGGTGAGAATGAGTCCGTTCGACCCGAGCGAGCCGCTGTTGCCGATGTAGAGCGTCGGCCCGCGCAGTTCGAGCCGATTGCCCGCGCCCGCGAAATTGACCTCGCCCATGATGTCCACCTCACCGCGTCCATCCAGCACCAGGTGGCCCGTGCCGTCGCCCACGGAAACATTGCCGAAGAGCACCAGCGTACCCGGGAACATCGCGCCCTGCGCCAGAAAGCGCGCGCCGGGAAGAGTGGCGATGTCGCTGTGTACCAGCAGCATCACGCCATCCTGCGCCGCGAGCGCCGGGATGGCCCCCGATGCCGCGACGGCGTTGGTGAGAATGAGCGTGGCGCCGGAGTTCTCCAGCGTGACGCGTCCAAGCCCGACCGCCCGCACACTGCGCACCGACGGATTGGTGTCGAGGACGACCGTGATGTCGTCATCATCCACCCGGAAGCCGGTATCGTTTTCCTGGCCCGGAACGGCCCCGCCGGAGTTGAGCCAGTTCAGTCCGTCGTTCCAGTTACTGCTGATCGAGCCTTCCCATACAAACGTGGGCTCCAACGTGAGTGCATTGGCGCCGTAATTCAGGGTGTGCGCGGTGAGGCCGTTGACCTGCGCAAACGTTCCGGTAATGCCCGCGTAGGTGGCGACGGTATAGGTGCCGGTCACATCCACCAATCCCGTTAACACCGTCACATCCAGGGTGCTGTTGCTGCCGAGAACGAGCGTGTTGACATCCAGGTCCAATTCGTCGGAGGCGCTGCCTGCCACACCATAAGTCAGCGTGCCTTCAATCACGAGTGACGGCGTCCCCGGGACTTCGTTCGTCACGGTCAGTGAACCCGGGAAAGCGGCGGAATCATAATCACGCGGATAGAGCACAGCGCCTTCGGCCAGGAACACCGAACCGGATTCGCTCAGGAGGATCTCGCCCGATGCATACAGCGAACCGTCCATGATGTTCAGGTTGCCGCCCAGATCGCCGGAGGTCTGGAGATTGAGTAGACCTGCGCTGAACTTCCACGCATCGCCTTCGGTCTGCAATCCGGCCTCCATGCTGATCAGGCTGCCCGCCGCACAGGCCAGGGTGAACCCATCGCCCACGTAGACGGTCTGCTCAAAGCCGACCGAACCGGTTGCCACCATCAGCACGCTGTCCGCATTGGTCATCATCAGCGACCCGTTCGTGAAGTATACATAGTCCGTGGCGTTGCTCTGGAGAATAATGCCCAGGGCCTCCTGATCGCCATCGAGATCCACCTGGAAGACGTTGCAGTTGGTGGTATAAAACCGTGCGTAGTTTGTGGCCGAGGGCACCGCGCCGCCGTACCAATTGGCCGCATTCGCCCATTGATCATCGGCCGCTCCGGTCCAGGTGAAAGCGTCCGGTTCCGGCGGAGGCGGAGGCGTGTTCGAGGTGGTCACGCTGATTTCATGGCCGTAACCCGCACCCGCTTCATTGATCGCATAGGCGCGGGCGTAATACGTCGTTCCGGTGCTCAGTCCGCGCGCCACACTGGCGTAGGTGCCCGTACCTGTCGCATCGCGCGTCAGGAAGTCGGCGATTGTCGGTGAAGCGTGCAAGGCCCAGCAGATACCGCGCTGCGTCACCGGTGCGCCGCCGTTGAAGGTCACATCACCGCCGCTGGTGAAGGTCGTCTGATCCACCGCCGACGCCGAAAGCGTTGTCACCTCCGGCAGCACCGGAAGCACCGTGAAACTGTTCGTCACGTTCACCGCCGCGTTCCAATTCGTGTTGCCCGCCTGCGACGCCGCTATCACGACAACGCCCGTCCCGCGATACGTCAGATTGGTCTGATCCGACAGATCAGCCTCGCCGCTCACCACCGAGAAGCCGACGCTCAACCCGCTCGATGCCGCGGCACTCAGCAGCGTTTCATTCGTGATCGCCTGATCGGCAATCACCGGGAACGTGATTTCCTGATCGGCGCGCGCGCAGTATACCTGCGCGGTCACCGTTTGCGCCTGATACATGGCATCCTGCGCCTTGGTCGCCGCCACATAGATCGTGCCGGAGCCCGAGTTAATGAAGAGGGCCGTGTCATTCGTGATCGCACCCGGACCCGAGGACACCGTATACGTCACCGCACCGGTGCCCGAGCCACCGGTGGTGCTCAGGTCATTCGTCGTCAGGTAGATCATCGTATTCGTCGGGCTGAAGATCAGCGTCGACTGGGCCGTCTTGTTGACGGTGATGGAGTTGGTCACGGTCGGAGCCGGACTCCAATTCGTGTCGCCCGCCTGCGAAGCGGCAATCAGCACCGGGCCGGAACTGCGATACGTCAGGTTGGTCCCGTCCGCCAGATCGGCCTCGCCGCTCACCACCGCAAAGCTCACCGGCAATCCACTCGACGCCGTGGCCGAAAGATGCGTGGTGTTCGTGCTGTTCTGCGCTGCGATCGCCGGGAAGGTAATCGTCTGGCCGGCTTTGTTCACGGTCAGCGTGTTGGTTGCCCCACCCTGATACATATCGTCGCTCACCAGACCGATCACGTTGTAACTGCCCGTGTTGGTCGGCGCGGTCGAGCTGTCGTCGTAGGTGATGTTTACGGTCAAACCCGTCGGCGATGTGACCGATCCGACCGTTCGGGCCGATCCGTCAAAGGTCTGATTCAGGTTCGTGAGCGTGACGCCTGCCACCGCCTTCGTCACATTAAAGCTGTTCGTCACACTCGCCGCCGCGTTGTAATTGCTGTCGCCTCCCTGATACGCCACAACGGTTACACTGCCCGCCCCGCTGAACACCAGGTTCGTTCCGCCGCTGATGCTCGCGCTGCCGCTGGACACCGCACAGGTTACCGAAAGCCCCGACGACGCGCTGAGCGACAGACCCAGTTCATTCGTCGTATCCTGTGTCCCCGGATCCGGGAAGCTGATCGTTTGGTCAGCCTTGACCACATTCAGTGTCACCACATAATTCTGTGGAGAGTTGGTAGCGTCAGCCGCTGTCACAGCCACGGTGCAGGTATGCGTGCCGACGCTTACACCGCTCAGGTTGATGCCGTTGGTCAGCACGGTGAAGTTGGAAGAAGCAACGATTCCATTGTTCATATCTGCCGACAGCCAGCCGGATGAACCCGTACTGTAATTCAGCACATTGGTATACGTAAATTCACTGATCCCGAAGTTGGTCACCGCCAGCGTCTGACTGGCCGGATTGGTGCCGGCATACACGCCGCTGAAACTCAGGCTGTTCGTTTCCAGCCCGATGCCGCCGCCACGGGCGATGCCGCGCAGGTTCAGCACAAAGGTTCCGTTTGTTCCATCGTTCACCAGATTCAGCGCCGCATCCAGTGTACCGCCATCCACCGGATCAAACACCACATCGAATGTGGCTGTGGCACCCACTGCCACCTGCGTGGCAATCGAAGAAATCCGGAATGATGCGGCATCGGCCCCCGAGGTACTGACACCCGTGATATTCAGCACCGCATTGCCGCTGTTGGTAATACTGAAACTATTGGTCAACGCCTCTCCCGACCCAACCATGACGGCCCCGAACTGCGTGCCGTTATCAGTGCCGGCCACCGCTCCACTCGCAATAGCCGCTCCATTCGTACCCAGGACGCCCAGTTCCGGCGCGACGTAGGTGAAGAGGTTCGATCCGACCGTAACACCATAACTCGTGGAACAAACCACCACATCACCCGATTGGCTGCCACCTCCACCACCGGCGGTGACCCATACGCGTTCAGCCGTTTGGGTGATGATCGTTGCCGAGATGCCGCATAGGGTCACGTTGGTGATATCCGACCCATCACCCAGGTTACGACCACCAATCACTACCGGGTAGCCGCCGGTCCAGGAACCGGAGGACGGGGTGGCGGGAGGTATTCCGCTGTAGCCGCTGATGCGCATGCAATTCAGGAAGTTGCCATACTGGTTCGGCTTAAACATCACCAGCGAGAGTGCTCCATTCGAGGGTGTTGCATCCGCCCACGTCACATAATTGCTGCGCGAAGTATACAGCTCGTATGGATCAAGATTGTTCCCGGCATTGGTGTTTCCGCCGGAAGGCCAGTTGCCGTAATTCGCGTTGTCCGCATCCATGGTTGGATCCCATACCCCGGAATGCAGCGTATCGCTGTTGGTATAGTTTCCGCTTGTGCTGTACGAATTCACTACATCCACCTGGTAACTGCTGCCCGGCAGATTCGTGATCACCACGTAATTGGTAAATATCGAGGTGGAATTCAGATAAAGGATAGTGGATGCCGCATCTGAAGCAATCCAGTCGTATCCGCCTGCCCCCGTATTCCATCCGCCGGATGTACCCGAACCGTATCCATACGCTTTGATATAAGCACCATTGGCCGTTCCATTCGTGGTTTTTAACTCTTTCCAGTCATCCGTACGATAGAAATGCGTCCAGATAAATGTACCGTCCGGCGACGTGTTAGTTGTATAATCCGGACCGGTGTTATTGTTGAAGTAAATACGATATTCTTCGTAACTGGACGGCGCAAGAGAACCCTGCGGATTATAAGTATAGGCATTGCCCAATGGAATATCACCATTATCGGAAGTTTGCAATGTGATGGTCACCAAACCGTCATTGGTGGCAGCCGGCACGGTAATGGCACACCATGAACTCCCATTTGTACCCAGAACAGCCTGCTGACCATCCACCAGCGCATTCGTGATCGTCCCGAAACTGCCATTCGTAATCACAATCGTGTTTCCACCGGTATACGGACCCACTACAGGTGTCACGCTAAAGACACGCACCACATTCGTCACATCCATCGCCGGATTATAGTTCCCACTGCCAGCCTGCGAAGCCACCACATAGACATCACCTACACCAGTAAAGGTCAGGTTTGTGCCTGATGCAATGCTTCCCGGACCGGGGCCCACGGCAAAGGTCACCGGATTCCCCGAACCACCGCCGGTTGCTGCCAGCCCAACCGCTGCATTGGTCAACTGCGCTGCAATCGACGGGAAGGTAATCGTCTGCGATATCTTTGTGATCGTCAGCGTACCGGTCGTCGAACCGTAGATCAGCGGATCGGTAATGTCGGCGACCACGATGTAGGAACCCACATTCGTCGGACCGCTCGTTAATCCGCCATAGGTCACATCATAGGTCAGCCCGGTCGGGGTGGTTACGGCCGCAACCGTTATTTCGCTGCCGGTATACTCCTGTGTCAGATTGGTCAGCGAGATCTGACCCGGTGCGCGAATCACATCCCAGCTCTGCGTCACATTTTCTGCCGCGGTATAATTCAAGTTGCCGGCCTGCGAGGCCACCACGGTCACCACACCGGACCCCGTATAGGTCATATAGGTCCTATAGGACTTATTGGTCAGTGCCCCCGGCCCACTCAGCACCGCGTAACTCGGGACCAGGCCACTCGACACCGCGGCATCCAGTAAGGTTTCATTGGTATAGGTCTGCGTACCCGGATTGGTCCAGATGATGGTCTGCGTCACCTGCGAAAGTTCCAGCGTAACCACACAGGACAACGGACTGTTCGTCGCCGTGGCACTCCAGACACTGACTGTGGCCACGTGGGCACCCGCGTTCAGTCCCGACACATCCACACTGTTGGTCCAGGTGATTGAACCGGAAACCGCCAGCGCCGCTGCGCCGGTCGGGGTAATCGACAGCCAGTTTTCGCCGAATGCCGCATACGCAATAGTATTGCTGACCACCAGCGGATCACTGCCCACGTTGCTCACCTCAAAAGTCTGCGCCGCAGGAGAACTGCCGTACGCCGTATTATAGGCCAGTGACGTTTCAGATATACCCAGTCCGGAACCATTGCCGTAACTCTTCACGTTATAGACACTGACTGTATGGCCGCCCAGTTCGATGAGCACCGGATCAAGGCTCACGTTGTCGCGGAAGGCAAGCTCGCCGAGCTGTTCCCCGCCACGAGAGGCGCAGACGACCGTGATTTGCCCGGTGGCGCCGATGGCCAGTTCCGTGGACGGAAATTCGGTGACGGTGAACGATGGCCCGCCCTGCCCCGCGCCTTCGATGGCGCTGAGCGTCAGCGGCGCGTTGCCGGTGTTGCGGATGCCGAAGATGTTGGTGCGGGCCTGGCTGACCATCATGCTGCCGAAGTCGGTGCCGGCGGCGACACTGGCGGCATCGGCTTCCGCGATGTCCGCGCCATTGGTGCCGATGAGGGTGATGCGTCCGCGCAGGTAGGTGAAGGCGTTGGAGGCGATGACCGGTCCAAAGGTGGTGGAACGGATTTCGACGTTGCCGGTTTGCGGACCGGAGGCGCTTCCAGCCGTCACCACGATCTGCGTGGCGGAAACGCTGATCACTTCGGCGGTCGTGCCGCAGAGGGTGACCCATTCGACGTCGTTGGATGTGCCGTCGCACAGGTTGGTGCCGCGAAGGATCACTTCATAGCCGCCCGCCGGGTAGCCTGAAACGGGCGAAACGCCGCCGTCGGTGAGACGCCACAGGTTGGTGTGGAGTGGAATGCTCATATCCATACCACCAGCCACGTATGCCGCGCCGCGCCAGAAGGTGGCTGCCGCCGCATAAAGATTGGTCGGCATCAGCCCGGCTGAAGTCCAGCCGATACCATCATAGCGGTACACCGCATCCTTGACCGCCGATCCATCCGATCCGCCAAAGGCGTATACGCGATGATTCAGGGTCGCCGCACCAGCGCCAAACAGCACAACCGGCAGGCCCGGCTCATTTGCCCATTCACTGCCGTTGAAACTGTACTGGTTGAAGGTGGCCGCGCTGCCGTCGTTGCGTCCGCCGAACGCATAGAGTTTTCCGTTGCGCACTGCGCCGCCCTGCTCGGCGCGCGCGGCAGGCAGGCCGACGGTTTGCGTCCAGTTCGTGCCGTTGAAGAGGTAGGCATTCGTGCGATAGGCATCCGACGCATCCCAGCCGCCCGCCACGACGATTTTTCCGTCAACCACACCGGCCACACCCCTTGAGACCGCGCCCGGCAACCCGGCCACCTCCGTCCAGTTGGTGCCGTCAAAACGATAGACGTTGGTGACGGAAGCAACCGAGAACACGCCGCCGATATAATAAAACGCGCCGTTCAGCACCGCACCGACGCCCCCGCCGCGCGCTTCCGATAGCCCCGGCGCGTCATGCCAGCGATAGCCATCAAAGCGATAGACGTTGGTCACGATCTCGCTGGCAGCATTTTGTCCCCCCGCCACGTAAAGCTGATCATTCAGTTCAAATGCCGTGTGCATGTAAAGCGCCTGCGGCAACCCCGGCAGTTCTTCCCACACGAAGTCCGTACCGTAGATGACCGGCGCGGGCGTATAGGTAAAGGCAGTGGGCAACGTGGTTTCGCCCAGCACATCCGAGATCACGACGATATCCACTGGTCCGGCAGAATGCCCCGGCATGGTGATCGTCACCCAGTTTTCGCCCTGCGCCGTCGGCACAACGCTTGATCCGCCGACGATCACTTCCGTGATGTCGCCGAAGCCCATCTGCGCCCCATTGGTGATGGTTACGGAAATCCCGCCCTCTTCCGCGCCGACCGATGACGACAGCGCCCAAGCCGTTCCAGCCACGTTCATACTGGCATTCCCCGTATCGCTTTCGACGACCAGCGTGGCTTCGAGCGTTCCGCCCGCGTCCGGCTGGAACACCACCGCAAAATTCGACACCGTGTGGCCCTCCACGGTCAGGTTCGTCGGCGAGACGCTGAAGGCCGAAGCGTTGGCGCCGGTAAAGCTCATGGAGGAAAGGGTGACGGTGTCGCCAATGTTGTTGGTGATGGCGAACACATTGGTGATCGCTCCGCCTACACCCGCATTGGCAAACAGTGTGCCGTTGTCTTCGCTGACCGCGCTGCCGCCTTCAATGAGCGAGCCATCCGTGCCGAGCACAGAATAGGTTCCCGCATAGCGGAAGGCGGACGCCAGCGTGGATACCCCGTGCGACGTGGAATAAATGCTCACCGCGCCCGACATTTCGCCCGGCGCCGCGCCTGCGCGCACCACGACCTGCGTGGCGTCGGCGCTGATAACTTCCGTCGCATCCACGCCGCAAAGCGTCACGCGGGTGACATCGTCCGCGCACAAATCACGACCGCTGATCACCACTTCATAGCCACCGGTGGTTACACCAACGCGCGGGCTCACCCCATGCGTGCCGGCGACAGCCCGCACTCCGAGATGGGGCAGGTAATATGATATAGTTCCTCCGCTGAACACGTATGACTGATCCGAGTTAGCATAGATGTGTCGGGCTATTTCAGATAATCCACCGGGAGGATAATAGTAGGTTCGGCCACTGGAATTGGCGGTGCTGACCGGCGAGAATGCGGTATCGAGGAGGAGACTCTGCTGCCCATCCCACTCGAATGTTGTGGAGAAATCCTGCATATCAAATATACCGGCAATCGGAGCATAACTGGCGTTGCTGTAACACACCGTCAGATCGGTGGACTGGAAGCCGCCGGTCATATTCGTGACCGTAGTCTGCTTCAAGCGCATCAGATAATTCGGCAACGGGTACAGCGGCGCCTGATACACCTTGAAGCCGATTTCGGTGATCGTCGCGGGGCCTTCGATGCCGGCCGCCGTCAGTTGTTCCGCCGTATACACATACTGGAAATGGCGCGAGCGCTGGGCGATGTTGATCGGCCCGGCTGCGGAGGTGCCATCAATATACGTTGCGGCGCCGATAGTAAACGCATCCTGCTGCACCCGGTTGATCCTGCCGGCGGGGTTGTAGGTATAGATGTCCGGCAACGTGGTATCGCCGTTGTCCGATGTTTGAATGGTGAAGTCAACGGTTCCCGCGCTGGTTGCGGCGGGCAGCGTGATGGTGAACCAGTTGGTGCCGGACTGTAGGGGCGACACCTGTGTCGCCCCCACCAGTACATTCGTAATGGCACCGAATTGCACGTTGGTCACAGCGATCGTATTGCCGCCGGCGTAGGGGCCGTTGTTGGTGGAGAGGCCGGGTGCCGTGCATTCCAGGTTCATCACAAAGGGCGCATTCGGCCCGGAGCTGCTGTTGGCCACCTGCACGGAGGCCGTGAACGTGCCCGAAGCCGCCGGACGAAACACCACCTGCACCGTGCCGGTCTGCTTCGCCGCCAGCGACGACGGCCAGATGCACTCGAACGCCCCTGCCCCGGTTCCATTGGTCAGCACGCCGGTGATGTTCAGCGTTGCATCACCCGGGTTGACGAGAGTGAATTCATTGGTGACGCGCAATCCGGACGGCACCGCCCGTGCCGTGCCCGCCGCTGTCTGCGCCGGACTGCCATTCGAGAACAGGTTGCCCTCCAGATTATAAAGCTCCAATCCGGAGCCGCCGGTGTAGGTGAACACATTCGACTGCACGATGATTCCATAATCGTAGGTATACACCACCGCGTCGCCGGTGCCTGCTCCGGGTGCCGTGGTCACCACAATCTGCGTGGACGACACACCGTCAATCGAAGCCACATCCACCCCGCAAAGCGTCACGCGGTAGACATCCGCCGTCGTACCGTTGCCCAGATTACCGCCATAAATCGTCACCTGCGTGCCGCCGGCCGCCGTGCCTGTCTGTGGCGACAGTCCGTTGGTCTGGTTGAAGAGGAAAAAGGCGATATTGGTCGCGCCGGTCATGAAGTTAGTATCCGTGCCGATCCGGCTGAACCAACCGCCCGCGTAAATGCCGCGCGGGGTCTTGATCATCGAATCGATGTGTGAGGCGTGATAGCCCCATTCACCAAAATTGGTGGTCAATCCCTGCGTGCCAATGGCGCTCCACGAGGTGCCGTCAAACGCGGCGACACACGAATAGTTGCTGCCCGGAGGCGCCGGCGTGTACCACATCTGAACACCGCCCGCGAACAGGTACTCACCGTCGGAGCACAGTGCGCGGGTGCCCGTGTTGTCTTTCCCGAGCATGTTTTCCATCCCCTCGAAGCCCGGAACAAATTCCCACCCGGGATTGAACGAGGTCCCACTGCGACTCAGCAACTGTGCCTTGCGACCATCGGCGTCAGACGGATTAGCTGCGGCCTGCCCCATGTAGTAATCGCCATCAAATTCGCAGAAGGCCAGGGCGCGGGGGGGATAACTCCCATAAATGCTTTCATCTATAGCTCCCGCATCCGGCCAGGATGCTCCGCTCCAGTACTGCACCGGAATCGGGTCTCGCCAAGTGTTTCTGTCACCACTGCGGTACAATCTCCCCATATACGTTCCCAAGGCGTATACCTTGCCCGTAAAGGACGTATCCGGCAGCGCCGTCCAGCTTGATCCGTTATAGCGGAAAACATCTGCTTCATCCGGGTAGGAATAGTGATAATCGGAGGCATACAGATAGGTGCCGTCGTGGTGCAGTGCATAACAGATCGGATCGACATTGGCCGTTGCCGAGGTATAGCTCAGCGGCGTCCAGTCCCGCCCGGAACCACGCAGAATGGGGCCTCTGGGGCCAGACTGCCCATAGTGATTCGTGAGGAATCCCCCTCCGACATACAGATAATCGCCCTGCCGGATCATGCAGTTCATGTAGACTGCTTTTACGCCCGTCTCCTGCCAGATGCCATTTTCGAAGTAGGCAACCTCCGAATTATAGTAACCCAAGTCAAGATCACCGGCGGCATACAGCTTGCCATCCGGCCCAAAGGCCAGAGAAACAACTTCATCGGACGAATCCAGACCAAACCCCAGATTCGTCCACCCCCCCTGCCAGACGCCATTCTGAATATCCGGCCGCCCGATGAACGCATGTTCGCGATACCGATACCCCAGGTTGGTGCCGTAGTGGCACGTATACGAACCAAACCCGTGATCCTCCGAATAAAGCGTCATGTTGGTGATGCCCCGCCACGCCCAATCCGCCGGCGGAGTCAGAAATGTAACGCTGTTGGAACCCGTTTCGATGACCTGCGCGTTGGTTTTGTTGACCACCACCTGCGTCACCACCACCGGCGATCCCATGTCGGCAAAGGTGAAGGTCAGCGCCTGGCCGCCGCTGGCCGTCCCGGCATTGGTGCTGAAACTGTAGGGTGAGTTGTCCAGCCCCGTATACCGGAAATTGTTATACCCATAGGTTGTTCCATATTGGGTGGAATTGACATACGAAATTCGGGTGTCTCCAAAACCGGCTGCCGCCATGACCACGACCTGGGTCGGGGAAGCGCTTAAGACAGACGCCGCCTTCACGCCGCTTAGATACACACTGGTGATATCATCCAGCCCGGCGCAAAGATTCGCACCACGGATAACCACCTGTACTCCGCCGGACCAGGAGCAGGATGACGGGCTGATTGTGCTTATGCTGCCAGCCGGGTTGAAATAGAACGAATTCAGCAGCGAGCGGGAGCCCACCTTGTCCATGACGGCGCCATCCTGCCAGCCGGTGACGTTATTGATATCCGGTGTCACAAATTGCAACCAGTTCGTGCCCACTGCCGTGATCGCGCCGACCCGGGGGTTGGAATTGTAGAAATAGTTGACCGATTCCAGCGTCCCCAGCGAACCGAACGTCATATTGCTGAGTGTGACCGTTGTGCCACCGGATTCCGGTCCTTCCATCGGCGACACCGTAATGGCTTCCGCCAGCAGATTCATCCGGAACGGACTGTTCGAGGTGTTGTTATAGAAAAGCAGTTCTGCTTCGGCCATGCGCGGCACATCCGAACTGAACGCAATCCGCAGCGTTTGTTTGGCACCCGCCGCCACCTGCGTCGGACACTCCACCACCTTGAAATACGCCGCGCCCGTTCCGCTCGTCGCCACCATGCTGATTCCCATCGTCATCACACCGTTGTTGGTGATCGTAAATATCCGCTCGCCACTGCGCCCCGCCGAGACATAGCCGAAATCGGTTCCGTTCTTCGAAACCGCCGTGTCACCGCTCGACACCACCGCGCCCATATTGGTCCAAAGCACCGTCATTTTCGCGCCGCCGTAGGTGAAGCTGCTGTAGGAAATACCGCGTCCGTGCGAAATCGAATCCACCACCACATTCCCCTTGCCGTTGCCGCCCGCGCCGGTCTTGACGACAAGCTGCGTCGTCCCATTCACCGCCCAGTCCGTCGCCGCGATCCCGCAAATCGTCACATTGGTCAGATCCGCCAAACTGCCGTTGCACAGGTTCCGCCCCGTAATCGTGACGGTGACTCCCGCGCCCTCGGCCACCTTTGGACTCACGGACGAAATATAGGGCTTCGGATTCACCAGATAGCCATCCAGAATGGTCTGCGTGCCCTCGCTCACCGACGAAATCACAATATCCGCGAAGCCAAAAATCGATAGTGCCGGAACGGTGAACGTAACCGAATTGGTGGTCTGACTCAGAATCGTCGCATTCTTATCGGCGATGGTCACCTGCGTGATATCGGCGCCGTCGCCCAGCCTGCCCGCCGTCACCGTCAGTTCATTGCCGCCTGCCCCCGGCCCGTTGTTCGTGGAAATCGTGAAGCCGAACCCGCTCAGATTCATCACAAACGGACTCCACGCCTTGTGGTCGAAGAGCGTCAGCGTCGCCGTTTCCGTCGCATACGATGCCACATCAAACGTCACCGTGAAATTCGTGCTCGCGCCCGCTTCCAGCGACGCCGGGAGCCCCTGCGCCGCAAACCGGCTCGACCCCGTCAGCGCATTGGTCAGCAGCGTGATGTTGCTCGGGCCACCGTTATAAAGCGTATAGGTATTCGTCAGCACTGTCCCCACCAGCCCCCCGCCGAAATCAGAACGTTCCGTGATGGACGCCGCGCCGGCGTCCGTCACATTTGTCACCAGCGCCACGCCATCGTAATATACCGCCGTGAACGTGCCGTCCGCTGTGGCTTCAACATCCGGTGTCTTCGCCTTGAGGGTCACGGTCGCCACCTGGCCCACCGATACTACCGCCGGACAGGTAATCGTGACCGATACATTCCGCGACGCGCCCGCGCTCAGCGAGAAATTCGTGCTGCCATTGATCACCGCCGTCCAACCCGCCAAATCCGCACTCACACTCAACGTCCCGCCGGCCGCTGTATCGCCCGCGTTTTGGAGAACGCCCGTCACCGTCACCGACGTGCCGATTTGCGCACTCGGCAGCGTCGCCGTCAACCCGGCGCCCACCGCCATGGTTTCCGCCGCCGCAATCGTCCAGGTTTGCCCCGGCGCCAGCGTTCCACGGTTCCACTGCACCGCGTAGCCGTTGTCCGTGAAATAATTCGTATCCAGCGTATGATTCAACGCCCCCTGCGCCACCAGCCCGGCCACCGTGCCATAGCCCGCGCTCGCATAATCATTCGGCATCGTCGACGAACTGCCCAGCGTCTGGTAAATCAACCGGTTCGGATTATCCTGCGCCGGTTTCTTCACACCGACCACGCCCTGCGCCCCGTTCCAGAAACCGCCACCTGCATCGGAATAGCCCAAATAGGTGTCTTGACCATGAAATAACTTCACATTGCTCAGCGCGCTTCCGCTGGTGTTCTTGATTTCAAATTCGTACGATTCCGTCATCGCCGGCGACACATAAATTGTCCGCATCGTCAACTGCACGCTACCGCCCGTCCAGATGCGTTCATTCACCGTCGAACTGAGATTCTCATTCTTCGTGCACGTCATCGCCGAACCCTGATAATACCCCGCCGTATACTTAAACGTACCCCCCTGCTCATAATGCACCATGCTGCTCTTGTTGTCGGAAAAGGTCTGCGTCTTCCAAACCCCGTCCAGATACGCATACACCCGCATGCCGCTTTCGCCGCACTCGATCCGCAGCGCACCTTCCACCTCGTCGCCCCCCAGCGTCTGCGTCGCCGCCTGCGCCGTTCCAACCGCGCACAAAAGCACCGCCAACAGCGCACAACCGGTTTTCCAATCATTGGAAAAACCGGAAGAAAAGGTTCCAATGATTGGAAAATTCCGGAAAAAAGGTTCCAATGATTGGAAAATTCCGGAAATAAATTTCCAATGATTGGAAAAAGTGAAAAACGGATATTGCGCTGATTTTCTGCTCATGATTCCCTCTCCTGATTAAACATCAACACGCTCTTGCCTGTGCCTGTGTCACGGGCACCGTGTCTACAGGCTATCTTTTTTTGAGATATAATAAAAAATAAAAATCCCGTTTTTCTCAGCTCGAACGGAAAGGTTTCATCCTCATGCCGCGCAACCGCCTGACCGGATACGGACTGTTACTGTTTATGCGGACACCTTAGAGCGCTTACGCATCACCATGCACAGCAGGACTCCGGTCAGCAGTAATCCGGCGGATACGGGTTCCGGCACCATCGGATCCACCGGATCGGTCGGAATCACATGCACATTGCCGGGATCATACGGATGGGCACCTTCGGACGGCGCGGTGGCCGTCAAGCCGAAGTAGATATCATCCACACCGAAGTCATTACCACCCGCAGCGGACTGATTGTTGACCAGTCGAAGATAATACGTGCCCGCCTGATTGAAAATGCCGTCATAATAGGTGAAGAACCATTGCGCCTCATCACCCTCCTCAAACGTATGGCAATTGCCCAGCTCGGTCCAATCGGTTCCGTTCCCGATCTCAAACGTGAGACTCGGACCCGGGTCCTGGGCACTTACAGTGTATACCGACGCCACATACGCCTCAAAGCGGTACGCCGTACCTACCTGCGTCACCAGAATCGGCGCCGCCGTCTCCCAAACGGCCAGGCTGGTATTCCCCGATCCATTCGCAATCAGAAAGTTCCCCGAACCCGTCGTGTGATCGCCCATGGAAATCCAGGACGGATGATAGGTTTGCGGATTTTTGCCTACGTAATATCTGCCCTCCGGCTGCAGGTTCGAGCTGTAGATATAATCCGAATCAAACCCCGTGTTCCCCTGCTCAAAATCACCGTTCGGCACCAGACAGGCGGCATACACGCTCTTGGACACCGCGAGCAGAACAACCAGACGCGTGAAAACATGACGTATCTTCATAACACCCCCATCCTTGTTCCCCCTAAAGGCTCCTTCTTTGCCGCCCGCGACGCACCAAAAACACGCCTGCACTGCCGAGCACGAAAAACGCCAGCGGCGCAGGCTCCGGAATGGCATTGCAATCGCCGCTCAGCGCGAAAATATCAATTTCGCTATTACCCGTAATGGTTTCCGTCAGACTGATCGATGTGAGTACTTTGTTCCGATTGGCTTCGGAAAGATTCACCACCACCTCAAAAAAGGAGAAACTGC
Source organism: Kiritimatiellia bacterium (assembly GCA_028708815.1). GTDB lineage: Bacteria > Verrucomicrobiota > Kiritimatiellia > RZYC01 > RZYC01 > JAQVYB01. The sequence goes on from JAQVYB010000016.1 coordinate 29,563, forward strand.
GCGCATCTATCGTGTTATCTTCATAGGTCACCCGATAGAAGGAGGACACCGGATCAATCGCGCTGCTCCCGGGCCCCGTATACCAATCCTGCACATCCCAGGTTGTGTTTTGCGTGGTCTCATCGGAAAAATTCAACTGAATGCTCAATTGAGATCCCCCCTGCACGCCAAACGCCAGCAGCGAGATGGAATTATAGGTGGATGGACTCACCAGACTCAGTGTTCCGGAATTCTGTCCGGCTCTGCTCCGCAATCGCAGCGTGTTTAACGCGCTGTAGCTTTGCAGGCGATACGTAATATCCGGATCGTTATCGCTGACAATGGTTCGATCAACCGGCAGCCCATGGTTGTTCCCCTGAAAGCCCGTTTCAAAAGGGTTGTCCCCGCCACCGTCTCCAAGATCACCCAGCGGTCCCGTCGTGGAGGCCGATACCGTACTCCCGGCGTCGGCGACGGAATCGAAATTAAACCCGGACACGTCAATGGGGGCCAACACCGACGCGTCAGCGGGAAAAACCCCCATTCGGAGCATCATACCTATACAGATAAAAATGAAATGCTTCATATTCATACCCCCCCCTACCAACAGTCATTAGGACTTGGATTGTGGACATATCACGGTATTACGTCAAGAATCCGGATGGGCTATTTTCGGGCTATTGCGATTTGGAAAGAGTCGTTATCCGCATCCTTGGAGACGCCGCGCCCTCGCGCCGCAATCCCCCTCATTTGGAGACGGCGCGCCCTCGCGCCGCATTCCCCCTCATTTGGAGACGGTGCGCCCTCGCGCCGCAATCCGCATCCTTGGAGACGGTGCGCCCTCGCGCCGCAATCCGCATCCTTGGAGACGGTGCGCCCTCGCGCCGCAATCCCCCCGGCGAGGGCGCCGGGTCTCCATAAACAGCAACCTGCCGCGCCCTCGCACCGCAATCCCCCCTCATTTGGAGACGCCGCGCCCTCGCGCCGCAATCCCCCCTCATTTGGAGACGCCGCGCCCTCGCGCCGCAATCCCCCCGGCGAGGGCGCCGGGGCTCCAACATACGTCCCGGGACCACTCTTTTTTCGTGACACATGCAGTTCTTTTTCGTTTTCATTTGTTCATGCCTGATCCGAAACCTCATCACAAGCATTTGGCTCACTTGCCATCCTTCACAACCGAACCCATTGTGTTTTTCACGGTGGTAACCGCGAGGCGGCAAGCCGTTTTGGCCTGTGAAACTGCACACCACATACTTCGTACGATTTGGCAGCAATCCGCAGAACGTAATGGCTGGTGGGTCGGCGATTATTTGCTCATGCCAGACCATGTCCATTTCTTTGCCCAGACTTCACGCGAGGCCGATTCGATCCCGAAATGGGTACAGATGTGGAAATCCGTATCTTCGCACAAGTTACTGCGGATATTGGAACTGGTCGGGCCATTTTGGCAGAAGGACTATTTTGATCGCTACCTGCGAAGTGATGAGGATTACTCACAAAAATGGGCCTACGTGGAAGCCAATCCGGTTCGCGCCGGACTGGTTACCAAGCCGGAGGATTGGCCCTATCGGGGCCGCATTCATCCGCTGCGTTTTTGAATGCTGGAGACGGTGCGCCCTCGCGCCGCAATCCCCCCTCATTTGGAGACGGCGCGCCCTCGCGCCGCAATCCCCCTCATTTGGAGACGCCGCGCCCTCGCGCCGCATCCCCCCTCATTTGGAGACGCCGCGCCCTCGCACCGCATTCCCCCCGGCGAGGGCGCCGGGGCTCCATAAACAGCAACCTGCCGCGCCCTCGCACCGCATTCCCCCTCATTTGGAGACGCCGCGCCCTCGCGCCGCAATCCCCCCTCATTTGGAGACGGCGCGCCCTCGCGCCGCATTCCCCCCAGCGAGGGCGCCGGGGCTCCATAAACAGCAACCTGCTACGCACCGGGCTTAACAAGATAACCCAGCTTCGTGGCGACGGACAGCGCTTCGTGGCGGTTGGATACATGCAACTTGGCGTAAATATTCCGGACGTGAGCATGCACGGTGTGGGGGCTGATGTTCAGGTGCGCGGCAATTTCCTTGTAGCCCAGACCATCGGCCACCAAAGCCAGAAGACTTTTTTCCCGAATAGAAAGCGGTTCGCAATCCTGAATATCCGACCGCTCGCGAAAACTGCCGATTACCTTGCGGGCCACCGCAGCACTCATCGGCGCTCCTCCTGACGCAAGCTGCCGGATGGAATCCACCAATTCGTCAAAATTCATCCCCTTGAGTATGTAGCCATAAGCTCCGGCCTCCAGCGCGCCAAAAACCGTCTCGCGGTCCTCGTATACGGTATAGGCCAGCGGCATCAGCTCCGGGTTCTTCGTGCAGGCAACCCGTATCAACTCCACACCGGTCATACCCGGCAGATCAATATCCGCCAGTAAGATATCCACCCCGAACCAATCGACTTGATCCAAGGCCTCTTCGGCGCTGGTATACGCCCCCGCAAGCGACATGTCGTCCAGCATCTCAATCAACGGCGCCAAATTTTCCAACAGCTCTACGTTGTCTTCAACGATACAAATGGATAATTTTTTTTGATTGTTCATAAGGCCTCCGGGGGGCGTTCCCATTCCGCGGCCTGATTGCCGGGTGCCGCCACGGAAATCAGGATATCGGTTCCGGTGGAGGTCGAATTAATCGTGAGCCGTCCACCCAACTCCTTGACGCGTTTTTCCATGTTGGACAATCCCCTTCCCCCTGCAGATTTCGGCTGATCAAACCCCTGCCCATTGTCCTGCACCAGCACTTCAAGGCTATCCTTACGGAACGTCAGTCGAATTAAAACCCGCTTCGCACCGGCATGTTTGACGGTATTATGCACCGCCTCCTTGATCACCCGCATCAGCGACAGCGCTTGAGCAAAGCCCGACCACTTCTCCGGGTGATGCCCCAGACACTCCCAATCTAAGTTCACCCGGGACGCTTCAAGAACACCTCCCGCATAATCACGTAGATCATTCAGCCAATCCGCCCAATAAGGCGCGGGGTGTTCCAACGTATTCATCAAAGAGCGAATCTCAGCACCGGCATAACCGGTCATGCGTTCAATCGCTTCAAACCGGTCATTCTTGATCGCCGGGTCCGCGCTTCGCTTTCCATACGCCGCCATCAGGGAAACCGTGGCGGCCATGCCGCCCAGCCCGTCATGCAAATCTCTCAGCATGATGCGCTGATCGGCCAATCGGAGTTCGCGCTCCGCCTGGCTCTCCTGGATCGCCGCCGCATACCCCGCATCCAACTCCCGCACCCTCCACGCCTGAGCGAGAATAAACAGCAGCGTGGTAATGGATAAAGCAATCAACCCGCACGAATCGGCACGGATTTCAACAGGGATCAGACCGAGATCAAAAGCCAAATGCGTGAATATATATCCAAAAAAGGAAAAATGTGCCGCCAGGTTCAGCCAAGAGGAAACGCGCCGAGGACGCAGCGTGATCGCAATCAGAACGATCGCGCCAAACGTTGTGAATACAGCAATATGCGCCACCCGCATCCCCTGACGGAAGGGCATCCAGAATGCCGAACAACCCGCCACAAAAAAGACGACAGCTATGCCAAACGTCCAGCGAGCCAGCCGCTGATGCATTTTTTTTAGTTCGTAAAAATGACGAGCGTACATCAAAAGAAAAGTAACCGACCAGAAGCTGCAGATAAGGAGCAGCGTTTTAACACGGAAAGAACAACTCATCCAGGGCACATCGGGCCAATAACCCGCCAGATTCGCCACGCCGACTCCGAAACACGTGAAAGACAGCGGGAACCAAACCGAACCCACCTCGCGAAATCCCCAAACAAAAAGATAGGCCAGTGCCAACAATGCCAGCAGGATTCCCAGATGCAGGGAAGCATACGCCTCCTGTCGCTGTGCGGCTACCGCATAGACATCCGCAGCCCACACACGAAAATTGACATGAATAACCGTTTCCGAAGCAATACGCACATAGATTTCAACCGATTCCCCGGGGTTCATGCTGAACGACAGAGCGGGATAACGGGTATCCAGCGCAACCTCCGAGTGCCTGAGCATACTCCCCGAATGAGCGGTCTTCTCCAGAACACCTTGAGAAAAGACATACCAATCCAGATATTCCATCCGTGCAAAAGGAACATCGATCACTCGCTGAACCGTGTGATGCACATCCGCATTATGAATCTGCATCCGTACCCACACCTCGCCCTTTACGAAACCCAGATTCTCCTCGTCCGGCGCTAATGCATGCCACTGGTCGGATGGCAACGCCCTTATTTCATCGATATCCGCAGACCGCCCGGAAATATGCACCATCTCCTTGGGAGATAGAGAAAACAGATCCGGACGTATAGAATCGGCCAATGCCCAACAGGTGTCTATCCCGCCGCCGCAGAATACACATAAAATAACCCGCATGATCACTCTGAATTTCATCCTTGAAACCGAGTACCGTTTCCCGTCCCGCTTAGCAAGATTTCTTGATTCTCTTTGCCTGGTTCCGATTAGGATCAGACAGGAATGCCCGAACGACATCGCGTAGGCATTCCCGCCTGCCGCTCTACCATAATCGATCAATTCACCGGCTCTGCGCCTTCAAAGCCCCAGGGCTGCGCGCGCGGGGTTTGACTCCCGCTCTGCCAGAGATACCACATGCCCTGGAGCGGAACGTAGACGGTCAGGTCATATTTACCGTCGCCATCGTAGTCCGCCGGCACCGGCCAGGCATCGTTCCAACCCCAGTGCGAGGTGCTGCCCGTCTGGCTCGCCGAGAGCCACGCATACCACATACCGTTATCCGGCTGGTAGACGGCCACGTCGGTGGCGCCGTCGCCATCGTAATCGCCCGGGATCGGTTCGGCACCCGCCCAGCCCCACGGCTGGATGCGCGCGGTTTGCGTGGCCGAGAGCCAGATGTACCATGTGCCGGTGATGGCTTCATACACCGCCACATCGGTCTCACCGTCGCCATCGTAATCGCCCGGAACCGGTTCGGCGCCGCTCCAGCCCCACGCCTGCGTGCGGGCCGTTTGCGTCGCGCTCTGCCAGATCAGCCAGCTTCCGGCGGAGGCGTCATACACGGCAAAGTCGGTAATGCCATCACCATCGTAATCCGCAGGAACCGAACCGGCGCCCGCATAACCCCACGCCTGCGCCTTGCCGCTTTCCGAATCGCTCTGCCAGACGTACCACATGCCGTTGGTGACGCAGTAAACGGCCACGTCGAAAAGGCCATCGCCGTCGTAGTCGCCCGGCGCGGGCACGCTGTCGGGCCAGCCCCAGGGCTGGACCCGACCCGTATTCAGGCTCGACTGCAGGATGTACCAGATGCCGTGTTCGGGCGAGTAGACGGCGATGTCGGCCAGCGTATCGCCATCGAAGTCGAGATACACCGCGCGGTTCGCCCGCTGGGTGATGATATATTGTTTGCCCGCGATCCAGGCGATGCCTGTGCGCTCGCGTCCGTCGTTCGCGCTGACGGTGAGGGTCACCGTGGCGCTGCCACTGACGTTCGTGGAGGACGTCACCGTGATCCAGGAAGAGGTGTTGATCACGCTCCACGCGGTGTTGCTGTCTTCGGTCACCGGGATGTTCAGCGTCCCGCCGTCGCGCGTGACATTGGTGCTGCCCATTTCATTCCCGCGCGGCATGAGCACCAGATTCGTGGCGCCGTAGGTCAGGATGTAATTCTGCGGAAGGCTGAGGCCGCCGAACGCACCCGACCGCGAAGCAAAGGTGGCAAAGGCATACGCGGTCACGCCATCGACCGTGCCGGTGATGGTCAGGTCACTGCCCGCGCCGAGGGTCAGCGTGTCGCGCACGTTCACCACGTCGTTGGACGAGCCGTCCACTTCCACCGTCCATCCACCGTCCACCGTGAGTGAGCCATCCACGGTCAACGTGCCGATGCTCGCGCCCGGCGACAGGATGCCGCCCGACCGGATGTGCAGCACATATTCGCTGCCGCCCAGACTGATGGTTCCGCGTCCGCCCAGCGTGGCGTTGCTCTGCACATGCACATTCCCGGCACTTTCCAGGTACCCCATCACCCGCAGCGTACCGCCGTTCACCGATGCGCCACCCAGCAGATTGCTGGCCGTCAGCACCACCATGCCATCACCGGTGAGTGTCAGGCTTCCGCTGCCCGTGATCACGTTGGTCAGCGTCAGCGTGCAGTTCGAACCCACATTCATTCCGCCGTTACCGGAAAGCTGCATCGGCCGCCCGGTGTTCAGATCGTTGGTGACGCTCAGCGTTCCGCCGTTGGTGAAGATCACGCCGGCTGCGGGATTCCCCAGCGCGCCATCGCCGTTCACCAGCAATCTGGCGGCATTGATTTCCAGCCAGTTGGTGGCTGAACCGAAGGTGTTTGTGCCCAGCAGCTCCACCTGCCCGCTTCCATCCACCCCGAAGTTTCCGGTTCCCGGTTCGCTGCTGATGGTCCCGTAAATGCGGATAACCGTCGAGGTGGCATTCAACGCGCTGAACCGCGCGCCCGGTACGGTGTTGATATCACACTGCAGCTCAAACAGCACACCCTCACCCTGAACGGCCGGTGTATTGCCCTGAGCCACCGCACTGTTCGTCAGGGTGATCGAGGCCCCTGCTCCACTCAGCACCACCGTCCCGTTGCCCAACGCACGGATACTGCGCACCACCGGGTTCGTATCCAGATTCACGGTGATATTCGTTCCGGCACTGGCCACGAAGCCGGCATCGTTGCTTGCCCCCGGCGTCGCCCCGGCCGAGTTCGTCCAGTTCATGGCCTGGCTCCAATTCGTATCCTGCGCGCCATCCCACACAAACGTCGGTTCCAGCGTGATCGAATTGGAATTGTAGCTGAGGGTATGCGCCGTCAGCCCGTTCACCTGTCCGAACGACCCGTTCAGCCCGCCGAATCGCACAATGGTGTACCGGCCTGTAATATCCAGCCCGCCACCGGATTCCGTCACCGTCAAAACGCTGTTGGAATTCAGCACCACCAGATTCGCGCCGAAATCAAGCCGCTCATAGCCACCGTTGAAGATGTTGATGCCCAATTCCCCACTGAAAACGGCCGCCACGCTGCCGGGCACTTCATTGGTCACCCGTATGGTCATGGTGGTCATCGACGCATGATGCGGGAACAGTGTCGCTCCCGAAGCCACACTGACCACTCCGGAAGACGCCAGCCGGACGTCGCCCAGCACTTTGGCGCTGCCGCCGGACAACACAAAATCTCCCTGTAAAATATTGGTCAGTCCCAGCACCAGTTCTCCCGGGCCCTGCTTCGCAAAGTCGCCCAGCGAATCGATTCCGTCACCCGCATACAGCATGCTGTCCGCCGCATTGGACACCACGGAATCCACGCCCAGGATCAGGCGATGCCCAATGAAGAATCTTCCGCCGGACTGCGTGATCCGGCTGTCGGCATTGGTCAGCAGCAGGCTGCCATCGTTGAATTCGATAATATCGCCCGCATTGGTGTTGACCACCAGGCCGCCCAGCGCCCGATCACCCGAAAGATTCACGGAAGGATGGGATGCCCCTGCGGAGGCAAATACCACCGCGTTGGAATAAACCGGCACCACGCCGCCCGACCAGTTGGCCGCATTCGCCCATTCTGTATCCGCCGCTCCGGTCCAGGCATAATCCACCACCGGCGGAGGCGGAGGCGTATTGGAAGTGGTTACCGTTATTTCACTGCCGTAACCCGCACCCACTTCATTGATCGCATAGGCGCGGGCGTAATACGTCGTTCCGGTTGTCAGGCCGCGCGCCACGCTGGCGTAGGTGCCCGTACCTGTCGCATCGCGTGTCAGGAAGTCGGCGGTCGTCGGGGTGCCGGTAAGGTTCCAGCAGATACCGCGCTGCGTCACCGGTGCGCCGCCGTTGAAGGTCACATCACCGCCGCTGGTGAAGGTGGTTTGATCCACCGCCGACGCCGAAAGCGTTGTCACCACCGGCAGCACCGGATAGACCGAGAAGCTGTTCGTCACGTTCACCGCCGCGTTCCAATTCGTGTCGCCCACCTGCGACGCGGCGATGACCACCACGCCCGTACCGCGATACGTCAGATTGGTCTGATCCGACAGATCAGCCGATCCGCTCACCACCGAGAAGCTGACGCTCAACCCGCTCGATGCCGCGGCACTCAGCAGCGTTTCATTCGTGATCGCCTGATCGGCAATCACCGGGAACGTGATTTCCTGATCGGCGCGCGCGCAGAAAATCTGCGAGGTCACGGTCTGCGCCTGATACATGGCATCCTGCGCCTTGGTCGCCGCCACGTAGATCGTGCCCGAGCCCGAGTTGATGAAGAGGGCCGTGTCATTCGTGATCGCACCCGGACCGGACACCACTGCGTAACTTACCGCACCGGTGCCCGAGCCACCGGTGGTGCTCAGGTCATTCGTCGTCAGGTAGATCATCGTATTCGTCGGGCTGAAGATCAGCGTCGACTGGGCCGTCTTGTTGACGGTGATCGAGTTGGTCACGGTCGGCGCCGGACTCCAGTTCGTGTCGCCCGCCTGCGAAGCGGCAATCAGCACCGTGCCGGAACTGCGATACGTCAGATTCGTCCCGCCCGCCAGATCGGCCTCGCCGCTCACCACCGCGAAGCTCACCGGCAACCCGCTGGAGGACGTGGCCGAAAGATGCGTGGTGTTCGTGCTGTTCTGCGGATCGATCGCCGGGAACGTGATCGTCTGGCCGGCCTTGTTCACGGTCAGGGTGTTGGTTGCGCCGCCCTGATACATGACGTCGTTCACGAGACCGATCACGGTGTAACTGCCGGTGTTCGTCGGCGCGGTCGCGCTGCTGTTGTAGGTGATGTTCACGGTCAGGCCGGTCGGCGATGTGACTGATCCGACCGATCTGGCCGATCCATTATAGGTCTGCGTCAGATTGGTCAGCACCACCGAGGCGACCGCTTTGGTGACCGTAAAGCTTTGGGTCACGCTTGTCGCGCCGTACCAGTTGCTGTTGCCTGACTGCGAGGCACTGATCACCACTGTTCCTTCCGACCGATACGTCAGATTCGACTGATCCGAAAGATCCGCATTTCCACTCACGACGGAATAGGTGATCGGCAGCCCGCTGGATGCGGAGCCATCCAGCACGGTGGTGTTGGTCGTCTCCTGCGCACCGGGATCATCGAACGTAATGCTCTGCGACGCTTTGTCCACGCTCAGTATCACCGTGTAACTCTGCGGCGAGTTCGTCGCATCAA
>JAQVYB010000017.1 GCA_028708815.1 Kiritimatiellia bacterium
CGTTGGGTTATGATACACCCATTCACGATAACGACGCAAAAAAAGGGGCGCCCATGATCCTGCAAATCCTGATTTTCATCCTGCTCGCCGTGGCCGTATTGGGGTCCACCGTGGCCGGCATCTGGTTTCTGATTGAAGCATTCCGCGTCCACATTCTCTGGGGACTGGCCCTGCTCGTCTTTCCCGTGCTCGGGGCGGTCTTTCTATTCCTCCACTGGGATGATGTGAGAAAACCCTTTCTCCTCAATATGATTGCCGTATCCCTCTTCCTGGCCGCCTTTGCCCTAACCCTGTATGGCGGAAACTCCGCAGAAAACGCCCAAAGCGGACCAGAAACGCCCTCCTTCTCCATCTCCGAGAAAATCGCCGAAATAAAACAGGCCTCCGTCGAACGAAAAGCACGAGAAGCCATTGCCACACGAGGATTTATGGGACGCACCCTCGATGACGTCGAACAGGAACTCGGCCCCCCCCAGGCACGAATGACGCGCGACAACCTCGTGGAATATCAATATACAGATCGTGGCCTCACACTCATCTCAAGCAACGGAATAACCGTCACCGATGAAATACGCAGGTAACGCCGGCCGCAAAGACGAAACACCGCTCTCGTCGAAACGCCGGGAAAGGAGTGAACCCGATAAGGCGAACGCCTCCGGTTGAGGCCGCACAATCCGCCCCGCTCATCCGAAATCGATCATCTCCTCAGGCCGACAGCACTCTATCCGGATTGCGCACAAGCGGAAACAGATCATCCACGCCGCCCATTTTCAACACCTTGCGTACATGGGAATTCGGCGACACATAGAACACGCCGTTTCTCTTCCGCACTTCTTTCCCCAATCCCACCAGATGACAAATGGCCGAACTGCCCAGAAACTCCGTCTCCTGCAAGTCCACCACCATTGTTTTCACATCCCGCTGCATCAACTGCCTGCACTCACTCTCCAGCAGACCCGTCGAAAAACTATCCACCACCCCGGATACCTTCAGAATCAGCCCTCCGGCCCGTTCGATCACTTCCACTTTCATGGCCACTCCCTTTCCCGCAACACACCAGTCCTTGTACATGCAGCACGAACACATACAACCCCAAACTGATTGTGATAAGTAATACGCTTCCGGCTTGAGACCACAATAAAAAACGTTCAAAATTCGCACCCTCGAAAGGGACTGTTCCACGCTGAAAAAAAAGGGCTGTAAAACAATATTGAACAACCCCGCACCCCCACATGGGACGCTTTCCAGACATTGGAAATGGGCCCGCCGCCTAATCGAACCACCCAACCGGAATTTCCAATCATTGGAAAAATCGCCGGAAAAGTTTCCAATCATTGGAAAAATCGACTAAAAAGTTTCCAATCATTGGAAACTGCGTCGCTGTATAACAGTCCCGCCTGCGCGGGATTTCCAATCATTGGAAAAAACTTCAAGAGGCGGATATGAAAGACCAGGCCCGGGATGGAACACTTTGCGCATCAGTCCCCATGCAGCGCGTCGGGCCGGTCCTGCTGCACGGGCCGGATCTTGAAGGCGAAGTCCTCCTCCCGCTCGCCACCTACGAAACACCCCTCTGGCCCTCCGTAAACCGGGGCGCCCGCGTGGCCACCCAGTCGGGCGGTTTGCATGTGACCATCAACGACGACCGGATGACACGCTCCATCCTCCTCGAAGCCCCCACCGCCGCCGAAGCCCTGCGTATCAGCCGCGAACTACTCACCCGGCATCGTGACACGCTCCGAACCGCCGCCGAAGCCTCCAGCCGCTTTGCCCGCTTCCTCGATCTCCACTCCCAACTTGCCGCCAACCTGATTTTTCTCCGACTCGAAATGCAGAGCGGCGACGCCTCCGGGCACAATATGCTCACCCAGGCCGCCGAGGCCATGACAAGCGCCATCCTTCAACTCCACCCCGAACTGCGCTACGTCTCCCTCTCCGGAAACTACTGCACCGATAAAAAAGTCTCCGCCGTCAACGGCATACTCGGACGCGGAAAACACGTCACCGCCGAAGCCCTCATCCCTGAAAAAACCTGCGCCCGCTACCTCAAAACCTCCGCGCGCGCCGTCGCCAACCTCAACGTCAAAAAGAATCTGATCGGCTCCCTGCTCGCCGGCGGCATACGCTCCGCCAACGCCCACTTCGCCAACATGCTGCTCGCCTTCTATCTCGCCACCGGTCAGGACGCCGCCAACATCGTCGAAGGCTCCCAGGGCCTCACCCATGCCGAAGACCACGACGGCTCCCTCTATTTTTCCGTGACCATCCCGAACATCATCGTCGGCACCGTCGGAAACGGCAAGGAACTGGACTTTGTGCGCGAAAACCTGAACCTGCTGGGCTGTCTCGAAGAACGCGCACCCGGCGCCAATGCCCGGCGCCTCGCCGCCGCAGCCGCCGCCGCCGTCTGGTGCGGCGAACTCTCCCTCATGGCCGCCCTCACCAACGAAGGCGAACTCATGGCCGCCCACAAACGCCTGGAACGAAAACCATGAGCGACCCCGTCAACCAGCGCAAACTCGAACACCTTCGAATCGCCACCGAAGAACAAGGCGCCGACCGCTGCGCCTCCCACTTCGACGCCATACGCCTCACCCACCGCGCCCTCCCCGAAATCAACCTCAACCAGGTCGATACCTCCTGCACCTTCCTCGGAAAAACCCTTTCCTTCCCCCTGCTCATCAGCTCCATGACCGGCGGGGCCGGCGAACAACTCCTCGCCATCAACCGCAACCTCGCCCGAGCCGCCGAAGAAACCGGCGTCGCCCTCGCCGTTGGCTCCCAGCGCGTCCTGTTCACCAACCCCGAAGCCCGCGCCGCCTTCGACCTGCGCCCACTCGCTCCCTCCGTCCCGCTCATCGCCAACCTCGGCGCCATACAGCTCAACAACGGCTTCGACCTCAAACACGCCTGCGAAGCCCTCGACGTCCTCCAGGCCGACGCCCTCTACCTGCACCTCAACCCCCTCCAGGAAGCCGTCCAACCAAACGGCGACACAAACTTTCACGCCCTCGCCGCAAAAATCGCCTACCTCTCCGAGCAGCTGCCCTGCCCCCTGCTGATCAAAGAAGTCGGCTGCGGCATCAGCCGTGCCGATGCCCTCCTCCTCCGCGAAAACGGCGTCCGCATCCTCGACCTGGCCGGCGCCGGCGGCACCTCCTGGAGCTTCATCGAACACATGCGCCGACTCGATCTCGACTGTTCCCTCGGCCTGGCCTTCCAGGACTGGGGCATCCCCACGCCCAAAAATATTGAACTCCTGCGCGACATCCCCGACCTCACCCTCATGGCCTCCGGCGGTATCCGAACCGGCATCGACATGGTCAAGGCCCTCCTTCTCGGCGCCTCCCTCTGCGGCATCGCCGCCCCTCTCCTCAAACCTGCCATGGAAAGCGCCGACGCCGTCGCAAACACCATCCGCCGCCTCAAAAAAGAATTCACCACCGCCCAGTTTCTGCTCGGCATCTCCCACGTCCAGAACCTCATCGGAAACCGCGCCCTCCTGCTGTGACGACGTGCGGAGAAACGGACTGTCGGTTTCGCGGGGGGCAGGAGGAAGCGATCCTATGGACGGAAGGCAAAATTCATGGCGAAGGATTCCCGTTGATACTTGCCGATACAGGACACGAACCATGAACCACAAACGTTCCGCGAACACGACGGCGAATGGAGATTCCTCCCCGGCGAAGGCGGCGAGATGACGTCATCCGATCTGCAATCCACTGGGACCGCGGGGCTCCGCACGGGGAAGGGGCTCCAAACTGGGAACGCGGGGCTCCGTACTGGGACCGCGGGGCTCCGTACCCGCATCTCTTTAGAAAACGCGAGTGCAGAGCCTCGCGGTCCCAGTACAGAGCCTCGCGGTCCCAGTACAGAGCCTCGCGATCCCAGTGCAGAGCCTCGCGGTCCCGGTGCAGAGCCTCGCGGTCCCAGTGCGGAGCCTCGCGGTCCCAGGGAGCCTCGCGGATGGCATTCGCGCGGATACATGCCCCACTTCGACTCCAATGACGTGATTCAGCATGTCACGTTCCATCTGGCCGACAGTCTCCCGAAGGATGCCGTTCAGCTTCTCTTGGAGGAAATACAGGATCTGGATCCCGAGCAGCAGGACATCGAAAAGCACCACCGCCTCGAAGCGCTCATCGACGCCGGACATGGCGCCTGCTGGTTGCGGCGCCCGGATTGCGCGCAAAGAGTCCAGGATGCCCTCCTGCATTTCGACGCCGAGCGTTACCGCATGATCGCATGGGTCGTGATGCCCAACCATGTCCATGCGCTCTTCCAGACAATGAATCGTTGGAGCATGAATTCTGTGGTCGGATCATGGAAAACATTCACGGCCAACGCCATTGGAAAGCTCGTTCGCCAACCGAACGAACCGGTGCCCCACGTCTGGTACCCCGAATTCTGGGATCGCTACATCCGCGACGAAATGCATTTCGCCAACGCCATGGCCTATATTCACAACAACCCCGTGAAAGCGGGTCTCGTCTCGCAACCCGAACATTGGCTCTGGAGCAGCGCGTCCACTGGGAATGCCGGGCTCCGCACGGGGAAGGGGCTCCAAACTGGGAACGCGGGGCTCCGTACCCGCATCTCTTTAGAAAACGCGAGTGCAGAGCCTCGCGGTCCCAGTACAGAGCCTCGCGGTCCCAGTACAGAGCCTCGCGATCCCGGTCCGGAGCCTCGCGATCCCAAGGAAGGGCAACCATGACCCTCAAAACCTTCTTTGAAAAGTTCGACCCCTTCGCCGACGCCCCCAACGCCGTCCCGACAATGCGGGACATGGTGCATATATAAGCCCAACATACACGGAGATTTGACAAAGCCGTCGGGCTGCGCGTAGTGTGATGCAACATCAAGGTCTATCGGGGCCAATCAATTACGGAGTTCGAAAATGAGTGCTTGTTATCGCATAGAGTCAGACCATCTGACGGACGGCGAAAAAGAACCCGTCCACAGGCTCTTCCATTCCCGGACCGATGACGCGAAAATACGCAAAGCGCAGCACAACCCCTCATCCAAACAAGGAGATAACCGCCATGAATAACTTCACCTTCTGCAATCCCGTCAACATTCTCTTCGGGCGCGGGCGCATCGCAGACCTGCCCGGCGAAATCCCGAAGGACGCCCGCGTTCTCATTGCCTACGGCGGCGGAAGTATTAAGAAAAACGGCGTGCTCGATGCCGTCCATACCGCATTGGCCGGCTATACCATCACCGAGTTCGCCGGCATTGAGCCGAATCCGTCCTACGAAACCCTGATGAAAGCCGTGGAACTCATCCGCGAAAAGGATATCAACTTCATTCTGGCCGTCGGGGGCGGATCCGTGATCGACGGCGTTAAATTCATTGCCGCCGCCGTGCCCTTCGAAGGCGACCCCTGGGACCTCCTCACACGCGGCGCAAAAGCAAAGTCCGTTCTGCCTTTCGGAACCGTGCTGACCCTCCCCGCCACCGGTTCGGAAATGAACTGCGGCTCCGTAATCACCCGTAAATCCATACAGACCAAACTGCCGTTCATGTCCCCCCTCATTTATCCGATATTCTCCATTCTTGATCCGGAAACCACCTTCTCCCTGCCCCCCCGCCAGATCAGCAATGGCATTGTGGATGCCTTTGTCCATGTGATGGAGCAGTACCTCACGTACCCCGCCGAAGGACACCTGCAGGACCGATTCGCCGAAGGCATCCTCCAAACCCTCATCGAAGACGGACCCAAAGCCCTCAAAACCCCCGAAAAGTACGAGGTGCGCGCCAACCTCATGTGGTGTGCCACCCTGGCCCTTAACGGTCTCATCGGCGCAGGCGTCCCGCAGGATTGGGCCACTCACATGATCGGTCACGAAATCACCGCCCTGCACGGACTCGATCATGCCCAGACCCTGGCCATCGTTCTACCCTCCGTCATGACCCTGAAAAAGGACACCAAACGCCTCAAACTCCTTCAGTATGCCGAGCGCGTCTGGGGCATCACCGGGGAGGACGACGACCTCGTCATCGACAAGGCCATCGACCTCACCCGCGCCTTCTTCGAACGCGTCGGCCTCAAAACACGCCTGAGTGAATACGGCATCGGCGAGAAAGACATTCCCGCCCTCGTGCAGCAACTGAAGGCACACGGCATGGTCAAACTTGGAGAACACGGCGACATCTCCCCCGAAGTCAGCCAACAAATTCTGGAGCTAAGCATATAGTCACGAAAGACCCGGCAATACGATGTGGAAATGGAAAGCCATAGGACCGATCCTCCTGGCGACGGTCTTTGCGGTACAGGCACAGATCAACGTAACGGTGGATGATACGGTAACGTATCAAACCATGAATGGGTTCGGCGCCGCCATTACCGAATCCACCGCTTGGCTGCTCCGCAACAAAATGTCCGCCGCCCAACGGACCGCCCTGCTGCAGGAACTCTTCTCCGCCGACACCGGCATCGGCCTGAGCGCTCTGCGCATACCCATCGGGGCGTCCGATTTCCGACTCGCCGATTATACGCTGGACGATATGCCCGCCGGCCAAACCGATTATGCCCTCGACCACTTCTCCTCCGCACGCGACCAACTCTGGCGTATCCCGCTCCTACGTGAAATATGTGCCATCAACACCAACCTCATCCTGATCGCCTCCCCTTGGTCGCCCCCCGCCTGGATGAAAAGTTCCGGGCAGCTCTATCGCGGACGCCTCAACACCGGCGCACACCAGGTCTTCGCAGAATATCTGATGAAATTCATTCAGACCTTCACCGCCACCGGGCTCCCGATTTATGCCGTCACCATGCAGAATGAACCGCTCTATGAACCCTATGCCTACCCCGGCACCTATATGCCCGCCTCTCAGCAGATCCAACTGGCCGCAACGGTCGGGCGCCTCTTTCAGAGCAATGCCGTTTCCACCCGCATTCTCTGCTTTGACCACAACTGGAGCGATTATGCCTATCCCATCACCGTCCTGAACGACCCCGTCGCCCGGCCCTTCCTCGCCGGCAGCGCCTTTCACGCCTACGAGGGCGCCCCCTCCGCACAATCCCTCCTCCACAACGCACACCCCGACAAGGAAATCCACTTCACCGAAATGTCCTCCGGGACTTGGGCCGGCTCCTTCAGTAAACGCCTGATATGGGATGCCACCTACCTCCTGATCGGCGCTACGCGAAATTGGGCCCAAACCGTTATAAAATGGAATCTCGCACTCGATCCCGAAGGCGGCCCGAAAATCGACGGCGGCTGCAACGGATGTGAAGGACTCGTCACCATCCATACCAACAATGGAACCGTCAGCCGAAACTTTGATTATTACACCATCGCTCATCTCAGCGCCTTCGTGCAGCCCGACGCCCGGCGCATCGACTCCTCCGATACCGCCTCCGACGGCCCCCTCACCACAGCCTTTCGAAATCCCGATGCCTCCATTGCTCTGATCGCCCTGAACAAAAATACCGCCGCTCGGGAATTCGTCATCCGCTGGAGCAATCAGCTCATCAATGTTGAAATGCCCGCACAAAGCCTGGCAACCATCACCTGGCCCGGCATCGCAGGCGCCACCTCTTCCGTATGGATCACCCGGGGCGATCAAACCGCTCTGCTGCAACCCCAGTCCAATCCACCCGCATTCCACCCGCAAACCCTCACCATAAACGTGCAGCCCGAAGAAGCCGAAAACGCCGGCGCACAATGGCGCCTCGACGCCACTGAATGGCGCGCAGGCAAACAAAGCATCCCGCTCTCCGCCGGAGTCCATACCCTGGAATGTTCACGAATCATCCGCTGGATTGAACCCGCAACCCGCGTCATTACGGTGGCATCCAATCAGGCCGCCTTTGCCGCCATGACCTACTCCGCCTGGCCCGACGAACCCCGCAGCTTCTATTTTCGGGCCGTCGCCCTGACCAACAGCGTCGTCCTTTCCTGGCACGATCCACGCCTTTCCTGGTTTACCAACACCACCGTACTCATTCATTACTCCACCAACGACTATCCCGACCACACCGCCGCCGGAACCGCTCTCTACACCGGCGAACTGCACTCGGTTGTTCACCAACCACTCATCCCGTTGCACACCTATTACTACACGATCTGGTGCACCCAGAACGGATCAACCTTCACCAACCCGCCATAGCCGGAAACCGCCGTCCAATCACTCAGCAAGGAAGGCCATCTGCAATGAAAACAAAAACCGCCCCCCGACTCCTGCTCCTTGCCCTATGCGCCCTGGGCGCGGGGTGTGCCACCAGGCAGCCCGCTCAAACCAATCCCGACTATTCACCCAGAACCGACGCCTCCAAGTTTGCCGTAAACACACTCATCGTCTATCTGCCTGAGTTTCATGTCGCGGCCTGGGGAAACGAAGTGGAGGCGCAGCTCAATCAACTCCTGAAAACAGGCGAAGCCACCGTCCGACGCCTGCCCACCTTCTTTTTGGATATCGGGGAAACACAGGAAATCAACGGCATGGGAACCTATACCTTTCCAAGCCACTTCAAGCGCAACGGGACCCCCTCCAAAACAACCAGTCTGAACATAGGTGCGCTCTATCGGGTCACCCTCCTGAGCGCAACAAACGGCCTGGCCGAACTGGACCTGCACTATGAACGCGCCACCATCATCGACTGGAAATCCTTCGGCTCCGAAGAAATCGCCCCCTTCCGAACCTATCCCCTCTGCAGCAAAGAAAAACTGACCTCCCAAATCACTCTCGAACCCAAAATATGGCGCGTCGTCGGAAGCTGCAATACACAGGAAATCAATCGCCGCGTGCTCATGCTGCTCTGCCTCCAACCTCCATCGGGGTCAGCCCTTAAATATTAAGCGAAGGAGTTTGACACCCCTCCCTTTTCATGTTTAAACCACCCGTATGGCGCGCAAACCCAGAGTTTTGTTGGCGGGTGGTATTTATCACATCACGAGCCGAGGCAATGACCGGCGCCTGATATTCAAAACGGATGATGACCGACGGCGTTTTCTCGAACGGCTAAGCGAGAGCGCTCAAACCTATGAGGTGCGCATCTATCTGTATTGCCTGATGGGCAATCATATACACCTTCTGCTTGAAACGCCTCATCCCAATCTGGATCGCTTTATGGGCAGCCTGCTGACGGGTTACACGGTTTATTTCAACCTGCGTCATAACCGGGCGGGACACCTGATGCAGGGTCGCTACAACGCACAATTGGTGCAGGGAACCGAATACCTGCTGAAGCTGAGCCGTTACATCCATCTGAATCCCGTACACATCAAAGAATGGGCCGGCAAACCCCTCCCCGAACGCCTCGCGCACCTGCGTCGCTACCCTTGGAGCAGTTTCCCGGAATATGCGGGAACAGCCAAGCCCTGCGGATTTCTTTCCACCGAACCGATTCTGGGGCTGATGGTGCAGTTCGGGCGCGGACGAGAAACGACACGCTATCGCAAATATATAGAGACCGGACTGGCGCAATCCGACGAAGAGTTTACAAATCTGATGGGCGAAAAAGGTGTAGCCATCGGATCGTCCGCGTTTATCGGAGAGGTTAAGGAGCTGCACCGGCAGGCGGCGGAAGAGCGCAATCGACCGGAAGACGTTTCCTTTCGACAACTACGGACATTCCGCGACGCAAAAGAAGTAACCCGGGCTGTCGAAACCGTTTTGGGGATTTCGGATTTGCAATCGCTTAGTCCTCGTGCCTATTCGACGGAACGCGGTTTTTTGGCATGGGCACTCCAACATTTCGCGGGATTGACACAGCGAGAGGTTAGTCCATATCTGAACGTGCAAACCGGTGCAACGGTTTGTCTTGCGATCAAGCGGTTTGATGCCGCAGAAACATGCGAAGAGTGGAAGAAACGTCTTCGCTTAATATTTAAGGGCTGACCCCAATGGTTGTGTTTTTTGATTTGGACGGCACGCTGTCGGACCCGGCGGAGGGGATTACGGAATGCATTCGGCATGCGCTGAAGCGGTTGGGAGCGCCGGTGCCGGAGCGGCATGAGCTGCATTGGTGCATCGGGCCGTCTCTTCAGAAAAGTTTCATGAAGCTGCTGGGCGAAGAGGCCGGGGCGGCGGAAGAGGGTATTCGGCTGTATCGCGAACGTTTTTCCACGGTGGGAATGTATGAAAACATCGTGTATGCGGGGGTACCGGAGATGCTGGACGGGCTTCGCTCGGCGGGCTTCACGTTGTATGTGGCGACCTCGAAGCCGCAGGTGTATGCGAAGAAAATTCTCGATCATTTCGGCCTGACGTCGCGCTTTCACCGGGTGTTCGGTCCGGATTTAAACGGCAAGCGGTCGGAAAAAGCGGAATTGTTGAGTCATGCACTCGAGGAGGAAGGCCTGGACCCCGGCGCCTGCTGGATGGTTGGTGACCGGATGTTTGACATTGCAGGCGCACGCGCCTGCGGCCTGCGTTCCATCGGCGTGCTGTATGGTTACGGGTCACGGGAGGAACTGTCGGAGGCGGGTGCGGATTATCTGGCGGAGCGTCCGGAGGATGTCCTTGGTATTATTACAAAGAAGTCAGGTGGCGTATGAGAGTGGCAACGTTCAATGTAAATTCGATTCGGTCCCGGCTCGGAATTGTACTGGATTGGCTGGCGGAAAGCGGTACGGATGTACTCTGCCTGCAGGAAACAAAGTGTCAGGACCCTGATTTCCCGGAGTCGGAATTCCGGGCGGCGGGGTGGCAATTGGCCTTTCGCGGCGAGAAATCGTACAATGGTGTGGCGTTGGTTTCGCGCCTTCCTCTGGAAAAGGTCTCGGTTGGATTTGAGGATGGCGGGCCAACAGACGGGGCCCGCCTGATCAGCGCGGTGGTCAACGGGGTGCGGATTGTGAACACGTATGTGCCGCAGGGACGCTCGCTGGATCATGAGATGTATGCCTACAAGCTGGAGTGGTTCAAACGGCTGCACGCCTGGCTCGAACAGAATGCATCATCGGATCAGCGGGTACTCTGGTGCGGGGATCTGAATGTGGCGCGTACGGCCCTGGATGTGCATAACGCGAAGGATAAAACACAACACGTATGCTACCATCTGTCCATCCGGGAGGCCTTTGAAGAAGTGCTCGCGTGGGGATTTACGGATGTGTTCCGTCAATTTCATCCGGAGGAGGAACTCTATTCCTTTTTTGATTACCGGGTGAAGGACTCCGTGGACCGGAACATCGGCTGGCGCATTGATTACCTGCTGGCCACCCCCGCGTTGGCGGAAAAATGCCGGAATTCGTTCATTGATCTGGGTCCAAGGCGACGGGAGAAGCCCTCGGATCACACGGTTATGGTCGCTGATTTTGATCTCTGACGCGGACTATTCATCAGGCATGTCGGCGTGTTTCATGGCTTCGCTTCGCTGCATGGCATCGAGGTAGATATCGGCAACCTGCTCGGAGTCGAACACTTCGGTTTTTACCAGGACTTCGGCCATCTCCATGACTTTGGCCACGGGCGGCTGCATGTGCAGCACGGCGAATTTTCCACCGGAGGCAACGACCTGCTTTTTCACTTTCAGCACCAGCCGTACCCCGGCACTGCTGATGTAATCAAGCGCGGCCAGATTGAACAATACGCCGGACACCTTTTCTTTCAGAATAGGCGCGAGTTGATTTTCACAGGTTTTGGCTGTGTCATGATCCAGCCTCCCGGAAAGCGTTACGGAACAGGCACCGTTTTTCCTGTGGGCAATATGAACTTGTAATGTCATGGGCCTTCTCCTTGGTTTTGATGCAGCTTAGCGGAGAGGCATCGCGTTGAAAAGCCTTTTTCCCTTCCGGCTATCAGCCTTGACTAATGGGGTCGGTAAAGCATAATGCGTAGGTTTGAGCATAAACCGGCAATCTGAGAACAGCGTATGATGGTGGAAGTAGATCATTTAACCAAGTGTTATCCCCGCAAGAAGGCGGTGGATAACGTGTCGTTTGCCGTGGATTCGGGGGAGATCGTCGGCTTTCTGGGCCCGAACGGAGCAGGCAAGACCACCACCATGCGAATGCTGAGCGGCTACATTCCGGCCAGTGGGGGAAGCATACGTATCGCGGGCATTGATGTGCTGCGCAACTCCCTGGCGGCACGCCGAAAAATCGGTTACCTTCCGGAAAACGTGCCGCTTTACAACGAACTGCGCGTGGATGAGTTTCTCCGGTTCAAAGCGCATTTGAAGGGGGTTCCTCCGCGTCAGTGTCGGAAGCATGTGGAACGGGTGAAGGAGCTGTGTGGGTTGAGCCGGGAGGGCCGCCGAATTATCGGACAGCTTTCCAAGGGATTTCGTCAACGGGTGGGGTTGGCGGATGCACTCCTGCATTCGCCTGAATTGCTGATTCTGGATGAACCAACGATCGGGCTGGACCCCAGCCAGATACGTTCTGTGCGTGAATTGATCAAGGAACTGGCAAAGCACCATACCATTATCCTGAGCACACACATTCTTCCGGAAGTGGAAATCACCTGCCAGCGGGTACTGATCATCCATGAAGGCCGGATTGCGGCCTCGGACACTCCCGCGAATCTCCGTGCGGCCATTCAGGGTGGAACCAGAATTCTGGTGGAACTGCATGCGCCGCGCGAACAGGCGGGTGGACTGCTGGCGAATCTGCCGCATGTGCGGGAGGTGAAATCGGATCAGCGCGAGGCGTGGACCCATTATGAACTCGAATGCGCCACGGATGTGGATCTGCGGCAAAACGTCTTTGAGTTGGCCGTACGGGAAGGCTGGAAACTGCGGGAACTGAGCATCAAGAAAACGAGTCTGGAAGAGGCCTTTATCCGGCTAACCACCGGAGAACCGGAAAACCGGGAGCCTTCCATGGATTCCTACGAAGTGTGAGGATCGGAACATGCGCGCATTCTATGCCTTATGGAAGAAGGAGCTTCAGGGATATTTTCTCTCTCCGATTGCCTATGTGGTGCTGATGTTTTTTCTGCTGCTGATGGGGGTGAGTCTCTGGTTTCTGGTGGATATGCTGAGCGGGGGCATGATAGCCGGCGGAGTGATGCAGACCCTTTTCGGAGAAAGCATCTTTTTCTGGGTGGCGATGCTGATCGCCATACCCGTGATTACCATGCGCCTTTTGGCCGAAGAGGTGAAGCTGGGAACCATGGAGGGCCTGCTGACGGCGCCGGTGGCGGATCATACGGTGGTACTGGCCAAATACGCCGGTGCGCTGAGCTTTTTTGTCTGCATGTGGCTGCCCACGGCGGCCTACGGATTTATCATCCGTTATTTCGATCCGGACGCGACCGTGGATATCGGGCCGATGTTTACGGCATATCTCGGCACGCTGCTTATCGGGGCCTGTTACGTGGCGCTGGGGTTGCTGGCTTCCTCGCTCACACGCAATCAGGTGGTGGCGGCAGTCATGTGCTTTGCTTTGGTGGGCATCAGCTTCTTTGCCGGATTCATTCCCTACGTCGCAGCCAACCCATCCGTCCGACATCTCTCGGCCTATTTTTCGCCGGTGATTCACATGATGGATTTCTCGCGCGGTGTGATCGATACGCGCCCGTTGATTCTGTATTTGACCACGACGCTGGCCCTGTTGTTTGCCGCCATTCAGGTGGTCGAGTCCGGAAAATGGAAGTGATCCGATGAAAAATCAGGATAAACGCAATCCGTATATGGCTGAAACACACCGTCGCAGGTGGGCACTGGGGCTCAACGCCGGCGGCGCAGTGATGCTGTCTCTTGTCCTGTTGGTGATGGTGAATTATCTCTCCTTCCGACACTACCGGCGCTGGGATGTCAGCCAAAACCGCTTTTATGCCCTCTCCGAAAAAACCATACAACTCCTCAATACGGTGTCGAATCCCCTGAGTGTCACCGTTTTTTTCCAATCGAATCAGGACGTGTACCAGGACCTCAAAAACCTGCTTCAGGAATATGAATACGTCTGCCCGCAAATGCGGGTGGAATGGGTGGATCCGGATCGTGATCTGGCACGTACAGAGGAGCTGGCCACGCGGTACGGCGTGGAGGAATCCAACGTCGTGGTCTTTGAACACGACGGGCGCAGCAGCTTCGTCACCTCCGAAGAAATCGCCCGCTACGACTACGCCCCGCTCCAATCGGGGCAACCCCCGGTTCAAACGGCTTTCAGCGGAGAGAGCGCCTTTTCTTCCGCCATACAGGCGGTAACCATCGCCAAAAAACCGGTCGTCTATTTCCTGCAGGGACACGGCGAAGGAAATCCGACCGATCCGGACAAGCGCCGCGGATTCTCCAAGATCGCCGCAGAAATGGAACGCGATACCATTGAGGTCAAACTCCTGCGCCTGGGAAATGACCTGGGGATTCCGAAAGACTGCAACGCCCTGGTGGTGGCCGGGCCCGAAAAGGACTATTCCATCACGGAAATCGACCTGCTCGCGGCCTATCTGGAAAACAACGGACGCATGATGATTCTGCTCGATGCCGGAAAAGATTCGGGGCTGGATCTGCTGCTTGAAGATTGGGACATTGAAGTGGGAAACAATCTGGTGGTGGATCCCTCCAAAACACTCACGGGACGCGGCGACCTTTTTGTTACGTCTTACTTTACCCACCCGATTACCGAAAACATGGAGCAAATCACCTCGGTCTTTTATCTGCCGCGGTCCATGCGTCCGCTGGCCTACGAAGGCGGGGACGACCCGGCGGATCGCCCGCACGTCAGCGTTTTGGCAGCCTCCTCGGCCAACGGCTGGGGCGAAACCAACCTGGAGGATCCGCACGCGCACTTTGACGTGGAAGAAGATCTGGTCGGCCCGATACCCATTGCCCTCGCTGTTGAAAAGGGGCCCGTTCCGGGAATCGACGTCAAAATCAAGCCCACCCGGCTCGTTGTGATCGGCGACTCCGATTTTGTGGCCAACAAAGGAGTCATCGGCGGCAACATCCAGTTTTTCATGAACGCCCTTAACTGGCTGCTGGAACGCGACGATCAGATCGGCATCGCACCCAAACCGGTTTTACGCAGCAAACTGCTGGTCACGCGGACGCAGAAAACGGCTATTTTCTGGCTTACAGCGGGGGTAATGCCCGGAACCGTGGCCTTATTGGGCTTGCTGGTGTGGTTGCGGAGAAGGAGATAACACGCCATGAAAGGAACCGTTACCTTCATCCTTTTTGTGCTCGTCCTTACGCTTGGGGCCTTTATTTACTTATTTGAGCGCGACACCTGGTCCACCGCCGAACAGAACGCGCACGCGCGGAAGGCCTTCACCTTTGACCCGGATGAAATCTCCCAAATATGGATCGAGCGCGATGGAGCCCAGCTCATCTGTGAGCGCGAAGAGGGGCTGTGGCACATCCGAACACCCGTGGATGACCACGCCGACGAAGGCCTCATTCATCGCTTTCTCTACTACATCGAGCTGCTGCGAAAAAACACCGCCATCACCGCGCAGGACCGCCTGGAACACAACCTGACGCTCTCAGACTACGGCATGGATGCCCCCCAGGCCATGATCCGCCTCTCCGGAAAAAACCGCACCAAATCCTACCTCATCGGAAAAAAATCCACGCTGGATAACCGGGTTTATGTGAAGGAAGAAAGCCAGGACGTCATTGTCTCGGTGGATGATCAGCTCCTCAAAATGATTCCCACGTCCCCGTCCGAGTGGCGCGTCCGAGACCTCTTCCGGGAAAATGCCTCCGACATTACCCGCTTCAGCATACGGCGAGCCGATGGCTTCATTCAGGCGGGCCGTCAGGACAGCGGCCAATGGGTAATTCAACAGCCCATCAAAGCGCGCGCCTCGGTCACGGCCATACAGCGCCTGCTCGAGTCGCTGCTTCCCCTGCAAATTGATCGATTCGTGACAGACTCCGTGAAAGACCTGACGGCCTACGGACTCGATCATCCCATGGCAGAACTTTCCCTGTGGCAGAAAAACAGCAAAACACCGGATACCCTGCTCATCGGAAAGGCCGCAGAAACCACAACCAACGGCGTCTTCGTCAAATGGAGCTCCAAGACAGCCGTATGCGTGGTCTCCAACGGTCTTCTGCACCTCCTTTCGGTTCCGCTGAACGAGCTGCGTACGCGACGCCTGACGACCCTGGCGGCACCCGCCGTTCGTCACGTTAAGCTGGCCAGGGGGGAGCAGATCGTCGAATTCCTAAAAACAGAAAACGGACAGTGGGAAATGCTGCGGCCCACAAGAGAAAAAGCGGACACCATGCTGATCGACATGCTGGTGGAAACCTGGTGCGACTCCGGCATTCTGAGTTATGTGGCGGACGATGTTACAAACTGGCCTTCCTTCGGCTTTGATCCGCCCCGTTGCAGCGTGGAGCTTTCGATCACCACCAATCAAACAGAGAGCGCTTCCGAAACCAGCGAAAACCGCTCCTTTGCGGGATGGCAGATCAGTACGCTTCCGCCAGAAAACGGTGTGCTGCTTGTGCGGGCCGACGCCACCTCGGTCTACGGCGTCGCGGCCCAACTGGCGGACACAGTCAACATGAATCCGCTCTATTACCGCGCGCGGGAACTGCTCAATATTCCGCGCGATCAGGTGCTGCGCATATCCCAAACACTCGACCAGGATGAAACATGCGAACTGGTCTATGACGATACCTCCAAAACCTTTACCGTCGTCCGCCCGGAGGGGCGCACCCTCGACGCCGAATCGCTGGATATTTTTCTGCGCCAGATACTGCGTCTTTCCGCGGAACGCTTTGTGGTGGAGAATCCTGAAAAT
Source organism: Kiritimatiellia bacterium (assembly GCA_028708815.1). Taxonomy (GTDB): domain Bacteria; phylum Verrucomicrobiota; class Kiritimatiellia; order RZYC01; family RZYC01; genus JAQVYB01. Next base: position 16,654 of record JAQVYB010000017.1, read on the forward strand.
CTGGCTGAGTTCGGGCTGGATCAACCCTCCGCCGTCATCCGTTTGGGGTTAAGCGGCTCCGCCGGCATCGGCAGGACCCTGCTGCTCGGCGGCGAGGCCGGAAACGGACATATCTATGCCATGATCCAGGGGCGCGACGTGGTGTTTGAGCTGAACCGTGTTACGGGCGCGATTCTATGCGCTGAGCTCTTGAAAAAAGCACCCGTACCGAAAACACCAACCCCGGAAGAAAATCCCTCGCGTGAAAACCAGCCCGCAGAATGAAACGGCCCGTCCCTCCAGGCTAAAAAACCACGCCGCCATCCGCACCGCGGGCCGCCTCCTGCGCCGCCTGCTTTTTTTCATCCTCTTTCTGCTCGCTATGCTGCTTGCGGGTATGGCGTACCTCCAGTTTTTCGGCGTACCGAAATCCTGCCTGCGCTACATGGAACGCGAACTGCACCAACTGGACTACTCCCTGAGCCTGGGTGCCATGCGGGTGTATTGGCCAGACCGGCTGATCATGAAAAACGTCGGTTATTACTCCAGCGGGATGGAGGCCGGCGCGCCACTGGTAAGCGCCCGGAACATTGAAACCACGCTGCAATGGAAAAAGTGGATGCAGGAAGGTCTCCTCCTGGAACGATTTTTCATGACCGGCGGCGAGGTTCGCCTCGCCACCTACGATGGACCCTCTCTCACCAACTCCCCCGCAAACCTTTTCCTGGAAAACATCGCCGGCGAGCTGGTCTATTCCCAATCCGGACTGACCTTCACCTACCTCAACGGCACGCTCTGCAACATGCCCTTTTCCGCCTCCGGATTCTTTGCCCTGCCGGACGACATGAATCCAGAAAAAACCATCTACGAACAGTGGATGAGCCACTTTGTGAAAAATCTGGACGGCCCCATGCCCGAATGGGTACAGGGCATCACCGAAGAACTGAACGCCTGCTCATTTACCGGCAGCGGACGCCTGGAGGCCACCTTCCGACTCGACCCCGTTCGCCTCAACGGAAACATCATTTCGCTTCATGCCGGCGGCGGGGAAGCGCTGGTCCGCGGAATCACACTCACCAACTGGGTCCTCTCCGGTGAACTCACCAACGGCGTCGCCTCCGTCACCAATGCCCGCTTTCACTCCGCAAGCGGAAGCTGCTCGGTACTGCTGGAGGACGACTTCGCCAACGATCGCCTCGAGGCCTCTGCCGGAAGCACCATGACCATGAACGAAAATCTGGCCCTCCTGCCTCTTGCATGGCAGAATTTTCTGAAGGACGCCGGCTTCCGTTTCGAGGGCACCTCCGATGCCGGCATCCAGGTGCAGCCCGCCCCCATGGATCAATTCACAGAGAATGTCATCGGTCGCATCCGAACCGACACCGTACTCTACAAAGATATTCCGCTGCGCAACATCTGCCTGACCTTTGAGTGGGATAAAGACGTGGCCTGGCTGAACGGCTGTAAGGCAACCATCGATGGCGGGCCTCACGGCCAAGGCACCCTGCAAACCGATGGCATGCTCTATCTGAACAACAACTCCTTTGTGAACCACTTCGACCTCTCCTTTCAGCCTCAAATCCTGCTGCCCCTGATTCCTGACTCCGCCGATGCCTTCATCCAAAGCTTCGAATTCTCCGGCCCGATGCCCGAAGTGAAGGGCACCCTCTCCGGACAATTGGCCGACCTAAAAAGCATTCGCTTCAAAGGGCACACCCGGATGCAGGACTTCGCCTGGCAGGGCGCGCCCCTGAGCTCCTTCAACGCGGACATTCTGGTGACCAACAACTTTATTCAACTGAGCGGGATTCAGGCCGTACGCCAGGAAGGCGACATGACCGGCGAAATCACCATGCCGCTCGACAAAGACACCGTTGAATTCAACATCGCCAGCCAAATGAATCCGAAAATCATGGCCGAAATGATTCACCCGGCCGTCGTAAGCATCCTCGAACCCTTTGAATTCCGAGGGCCAACCGACGTACTCGCCCGGGGCGCCATCGATTATTCCGTGCGAACACAGATGAACTTTCAAGTAGAGGTGCAGGCCACCAACATCTCCATCTACAGCCTCGACCTTGATGACTGCAGCCTGACCGTGAGCGGGACCGGCGATGAATACCGCGTGGAGAACTTCAATGGCCGCCTTTGCGGAGGAAGCGCCGTCGGCTCCATGGTTTTTTTCCCCATCACCACCAACGATGACTACCGATACAACCTCGACGCCGCCTTCACCAACCTCTCGCTGGATGCCATCATGCGCCAAATCGGATCATCCACCAACGACCCCTCCGACGCAGCCAAACAGGGCCACGCCACCGGGCACGTCCTCCTCTCCGGACTGACCGAAACCAACTGGCTCAACTCACTCGTGGCCAAAGGCCACATCACCATCGACGAAGGAATGCTGCTGAGCATACGTCTCTTCGGCCCGCTTTCCCTATGGCTCTCCCGCGTGGTCCCCAACCTCGGCTACCTGACCCAAACCGAATTCGAATCCGACTTCACCATCCAGGACGGCCACCTGCAAATGGATAACGCCCGGATGTACGGCACCGTGATCAGCATCGCCATACGCGGTCAATACGGGTTGGCCGATCAATCCCTGGACTTCCGCGTGCAGGTCAAATTCCTCCGCAAAAGCCTCTTCGCAAAACTCGTGAACCTTGTCACCTATCCCATCACCAAACTGCTGCTGGAATTTCAGGTGGGCGGAACCCTCGAAAACCCGGATTGGCGCCCCGTCAACCTACCCAAAGAACTCTACTTCAATTTCCATTAAAAACCGTTTTTCCAACCATTGGAAAATTTTCCGCGCTTTTTTCCAATCGTTGGAAACTTTTCGGGCGGTTTTTCCAACCGTTGGAAACTTTTTGGGCGGTTTTTCCAATCGTTGGAAAAGGCTCCGTAACCATCTGCCCGGCCCGCTGGAGGGCGAGCATCCCGCGAACCGTTTTCCGTCATGCCATTCCGGAGCAGGTCGACCTTCATCCTCGTGGTTTCATCGAAACCGCAATCCTGTCGGGCGGGCTGCATCCACCGCCCGACAGATTGTACGGAAAGCCCTGTGCAGCCAATGTGCCGCACCCTTACATGGCATAGACCTGCTCGGCGGTAAGCGCCCGAATGCCGAGGGTGTTAATCACCTTGAGAACGGCTTCGGTATCTTCGAAGCGAAACACCACCACGGCCTTGCCCGCCGACTTCTCCACAAAGGCATAAAGATATTCAATGGAGAAACCCGCCTGGTTCAGCGTATCCAGAATGGAAGCCAAACCGCCGGGGGTATCGGGCACTTCGATGGCGATCACGTCGGTCAGGTCCACGGTGAACCCGGCCTCGCGGAATACGTTTTCCGCACGCACCACATCGTTCACGATCAGACGCAGGATACCGAAGTTGGCGGTATCGGCAATGGACAACGCCCGTATGTTGATATCATTTTCGCCCAGCAGCCGTGCGACTTCCGCCATGCGGCCGGCCCTGTTTTCCAGAAAAACGGATACCTGTTTTACTTTCATGCCGGTCCTCCCTATGCCTTTTTATTTGCCGTTGCTCTTGAATCAATCACCCGCACCGCCTTGCCCAGACTGCGCTCTATGCTCTTGGGTTCCATCAGCGAGATGGTGGCGTGCAACCCCAGTACGCTGTGAATTTCATGCCGAATGCGTTGGCGCAGGTCTTCCAGTTTGCGGACTTCATCCGAGAAATTCTCCCGGCAGACTTCCACGCGGATTTCCAGATCGTCCATCGTACCGCTGCGGTCCACCACGATCACATAATGCGGTTCCGTCCCCTCCACGCTCATCAGGACACTTTCAATCTGCGACGGGAAGACGTTCACACCCCGAATGATCAGCATATCGTCGGTGCGCCCGGTGACCCGCCGCATTTTGCGCGAGGTGCGTCCGCATGGGCAGGGCTCCTCGATCAGCGAGGTGATGTCACGCGTTCGATAACGCAGGAGGGGCATGGCCTGCTTGCTGATGCAGGTAAAAACGAGTTCGCCCTGCTGCCCGGGGGCAACGGGTTGGCCGGTTTCAGGATCAATGATTTCCGGATAGAAATGATCCTCAAACACATGCAATCCGGTTTGTTCGAGGCATTCGCTGGCCACGCCCGGGCCCGTCACCTCGCTGAGACCATAGATATCAATCGCCTTCAGATTCAGTTTCTGTTCGATTTGAATGCGCATCTCTTCGGTCCACGGCTCGGCGCCGAAGAACCCGGCCTTGAGCTTGAAGGCTTTGAAGTCCATGCCCTCTTCCTCCGCGACTTCCGCCAATTGAAGGGCGTAAGAAGGCGTGCAGGAAAGCAGGGTGGTACCGAAATCCTGCATGAGCATGAGCTGCTTTTTGCTGTTTCCGCCGGACATGGGAATCACGGTGGCACCCAGCGTTTCGCCGCCGTAATGCAGACCCAAACCGCCGGTGAACAGGCCATAGCCATAGGCATTCTGAAGGATGTCGTCCGCCGTCCCGCCGCCGCAGGCGAGAGTACGGGCCGCGCAGCGGCCCCAGGTGGTTACGTCCCCCTTCGTATAGCCGACCACCGTGGGTTTTCCCGTGGTGCCGGAAGAGGCATGCAGGCGGACGATGTCCTTCATCGGAACCGAAAAGAGGCCGAAGGGATATTCGCGCCGAAAGTCATCCTTCACCGTGAAGGGCAATTTGACGATGTCTTCGATGCCGCGGATGTCTGCGGGGGTCAGGCCGATCTCATCCAGCTTTCTTTTATAGAAGGGCACCTTGTGATAGGCGCGCTCCACGGTCTCGCACAGGCGCTTTCCCTGCAGCGCGCGCAATGCCGCGCGATCCATGCATTCATATTTTTCCTCGAAGATCATGTTGCTGTTCCTCCCGAATACGTCCTCATTTCCGTTTGCGTCGGACAAAAAACCCGCATGTCGCTCCAAAATGCAACATGCGGGTTCGGAAAACAAGTTTTAGGATTTAAAACTTGAAGGTCATGGCCGCCTGAACGCGGTTGTCCTTCGCGCTGTCGCTGTCTTTATACTTCGTCTCGAGGTATTGATACTCAAGACCCACGATGAGATCCGACGAGAAGGAGTATTGTATGCTGGCCACCAGCGTTTCATTTTTGCTGCGCATATTCGCGGCCAGATCACCGTCTTTGGGATCATCCACTCCGTAGGTGAAATTCACATTGACCTTGTCCATCGGGAATACCTGAATCTGAGCGTATCCGCCGGTGGCCTTGATGCCTTTCTGCGCCGTAGGATTGATGCCCTGGCCGATGCCGCCGTAGTAGGTGTCCAGATTTTCACCGGTCCAGATTGTACCCACCAGCGAAAGCTGTTTGATGATGGGCAGGCACAGACTGCCGATCACAGACCAGGAATCGTATTTCTTTTCGTCCACGGTCACATCATCTTTTGTATAGCTGTCCACCACTTCCTTGCCCCAATGACCCGAAATACCCGCGACCGTCTTCTTCTCGGTCAACAGGACGCTCTGCAAGACCACGGCGCCCTGGAAGGTCGGGATATCCGAATCCACGCCGTCATCCTGGCCCCCGCCATCGATGTCCTGGCCGACCGTACGCGCCACGGCGCCTTTCAGCACCAGCTTGCTGCTCTCGCTCAGGGCGAAGTCCTTCGTCAGACGGAATTGCGGGCGGCGCAGGCCCAGCGAACCCTGATCCGACAGCGTCGCGAAGTTGATCGTCGTCGGAACCACCACGATAAAGGTTTCCCAATCCTGACCCGCACGCAGCGACCAGGTGGAAAACGCCCAGTCCAAATAACCCAGACGCATACGGGGATGATAGGCGTTGTCACTATCGGCTTTCCCGTAGAAATCCATCTCCAACAGACCGGTTACCCTGCCGCCTTCCACTTCAGGACCATTGACTTTCAGACCAAGACGCGATTGACGAGCCGTCAGGCGGGTCTCTGAATCCTCTTCGCCATCCACCTTGGGAAGGACAAAAAAGGCCAAGTCGCCCACGGCGGTTTTTTGGCTGTCGTAGATTGCATCCAGCTTGATATACCCATAAATGGTTATATCGTACTTGGAGGTTACCTGCCCCACCGGAACGTCGGCCAACACCGTGCCGACCAGTACTATGGACAGTGCTGCAACACTGAACGATTTCAAACACATCATATTTCATTCTCCTGTTTATATACTGTTCGTTATGTCAACACCACCCCGGCCCCTGGCCGACTGAGGTGTCGGAAAGCTATCGAATGTGAAAAACCTATGCAAAACTTTTTTTCATAATGTTTTTATGCACAGAAGCACGCAAACCGAAAACCGGGAGCGTGATTCCATAAACCTTCCGGCGAAAAACACGCCTTTGACGCAAGCGCCGGAACAATAATCAACACAAAAATTCCGCACGGGATGCTTTCGTCTTCCGCTTTACGGAAAAAAACAGGTGACGCCTTCTTCCGGCTGGTGTAGATTTCCCGGCAATCAGCGACGGACCGCGTGCGTGCGGGACCGTCAGGTGCGGTGGTGATGCTTTCACGAGGAGACGGGTTATGAGCAGGATAAGCGGGCGTGTGTTTTTGGCGGGTTGCGGTGCGGTATTGCTGAGCTTGGCGGTGGGTTGCGCGACCGGCGGAGCGGCAGGCCCCCTTTCAGATCAGGAATTGGCGGATGCGGTTTCCATCCGCGTACAACAGGACCAGATCACAGCCGCCTGCCATCTGATGGTGACCGCGGAAGACGGGGTCGTTTATCTGCGCGGAAAGGCGCCAACCAGCAACATGGTGCGTGCAAGAGCGGTCTCGCTGGCGCTTGGAACTCCGGGCGTGGTGGAAGTGGTGGACGACCTGTATCCCCCCACCAACGGCGTTTACTAACCCCACACATTTCTTCCCGTATAAGTCTCCTCCCCGAAAGTACGGCATGAGCAGATCAGACGATATCTACGGCGAAAACAAGCGAACCGGCTTTCCCAAAAGGAGGGACGGCTCTTCACGAAAAAAAATACGCGTGGCGTTGACTTCGACGGAACTGGCGGAACGCCTGGAAAACGGACTCCCGCCCACTCGGGTTCGACGCATCTCGCGCCGCCGCAGAAGTCAGTCCGATCGAAAACGCGATAATCTGCGCCGAGCCGGCCTGGCCCTGATGCTGTTCCTTTTCCTGGTGTATGCCGCCTTTCTGATCCGTTCTTTTCATAGAGCAAGCAAGGAAACGGCTGACGCGGAAAGGTCCGCAACCAATGAATTGAAAGCAACGGCAAAACACCATATTGCCCCGGAAGAAGGCTCCGTACTCGAACAACTGACCACCCTGAAGAATCAATCCCAAACAGCCAATCAGCAACTGGCTCTAACCTACAAACTGATTGAAGACGGCGCGTGGGAAAGGGCACTCGACCAGGTGGACGGCGTACTCGAGACCATGCCGGAAAACATGCCCGCTCGAAGACTCCGCGCCGGCATACACGCCGGCATGAGACAATACGATTTGGCCGTTCAGGAGCTGCTGGAGGTCCTGGCCGCCACACCGGAAAGCTGGGATGCCAAACTGGGGCTTACGGGCTCCCTGCTGGCCATGAAGGAAAACGAGGCCGCCCTCCTGCTTGCCGAATGGATGCTGGAAGAACAACCCTATTCCGTGGAGGCGCGGCGCGCGGCCGCCTCGGCAGGCATGTCTCTCGGGCTCTACCCCCAAACCATACTCCACCTGAAAAAAATCCTCGAAATCGACAGCGAAAACCGGGATGCGCGCCAGATGCTGAGCCTGGCTTACCGCCGCCAGGGAAGCTACGACCGGGCCATCAAACTACTGATGGAGCAAATGGCCATGGATGAACAAGACTCCGTCGTATACTACAATTTAGCGGTTTGCTATGCCGCCAAGAATGATCCAACGACCTGCCTGGATTGGCTCCGCAAGGCCGCAGGCCGCTTCGGCCACTCCTTCGTCGGCTCCTGGATCAACGCCTCAGAGTTTGATCCCGTCAGAACCAACAAAGATTTTGCAGCCTTTTTCTCGGCGCGCGGCAGCGAAATCAAATTTGCCGAATAGCCGCCATAACAACAGGCAGGGAGGGTATCGTGCCCAAAGAAAAACTGAAACAATCATTGAACCGGCTGAACGAAGAAATCAATCAGCTTCCGGACCAGGCCGACAACCACCGAACCCAACTGAAAACCCTCCATAAGCAGGCCTCGGCCTTTCTGGCGGATAACGCAGAAGACCAACCGGATCACCTCCCCCTGCTGGATGAATTCCGGGAAATGGCCCAGCGCCTGGAACTGTCACACCCGGACCTGACCGACGGAATCAATCAGGTCCTCAACGCCCTGAGCAACATGGGCATCTAAGCCCAAGCGTAAACCCCGAAAACGCAGGAAAGGAAACACGGCATGACCCTCAAAACGACCGTACGCTCCCGCGGAACCGATGGCTGTGAAATGGTGCTCGAAGGCCGCCTGGACTCCAACACGGTTCAGGCCTGCTCGAATACCCTCTCGGAGGTTCTCTCCAGACCCATTCGGGTGCTTTTGTTTGACCTCACCAACCTTTCTTTTATCAGCAGCATAGGCCTTCGCCTGGTTCTTAATGCTCGCAAACGCCTGGAGGCCAAGGGTGGCTCCGTCCTCATGACGGGCCTGCAACCCCAGATTGCCAAGGTCTTTGAAATTGCCAACGTCCTTCCCAAAGTCAGCATTTTTGAAAACGTGGAAGAGGCCGATCGCTACTTTGCCGCCATGCAGCAGAAAGTACTGGACGCGCAAAACGAACCCTAACCCTTTAGCCCGGCCACTCCGGTTGAAAAAGCCTGTTGCAATGTATCGTTGTTCCAACTAAGGTGTAAGTCATATGCGGCGAACACGACCCAAAATTACAGCGCCGCGAGGGCCTTAAACAGGCGGCATAGTGAACAGGATGAGATCGCTTTGACCAATTACGATATAATCGGAAAGCGGGTGGACAGCATCGCCTGCAACAAGTGCGGAACCGTGATGGACGTGTGTGATGCGGAACCGTTTTCGATTGTCCAATGCCCCAAATGCGGCACGCGGCAGGCCATTCCAAAAAGACTCGGTGATTTCCTGCTGCTTCAGTTTCTGGGAAAAGGCGGAATGGGCGCCGTTTTTCAGGGCTATGACACCAAACTCGGACGACAGGTCGCTATCAAAGTGCTGGGAAAAGTCCTGGGGGACGATCCCGCCGCCATGGATAACTTTCTCCGGGAGGCCCGGGCGGCCGCACAAATCAACAGCCCGTATGTCGTACAGATTTTCCAGGTCGGCGAAGAGCGTAACAAACCGTTTATCGTGATGGAACTGATCAACGGCGGACAGCTCGACAAAATGATCGAACACCGCCCGCTGCCCGAACTCCGCGCGCTCGAAGTCTGCCGGGATGCCGCGCTCGGACTTCAATCCGCCCAGGAAATGGGGCTGTTCCACGGCGATATCAAGCCGGAAAACATTTTGTTCGATCAGCATCAAACCGCTAAAATCGCTGACTTCGGGCTCGCCCAGTTTCTGCAGCGCGGCCAGCACTCAAAACCCGGCGAAATATGGGGAACCCCCTATTATATCGCCCCGGAAAAAGCGCGCCGACAGCAGGAGGATTACCGATCCGATATTTACAGCCTCGGCGCCACTCTCTTTCACGCCTTGACCGGGCAACCTCCTTTCGAAGGCGAGACCGCCGCCGATGTCGTACTCGCACGCCTCAAAAACTACGCGCCTTCCATTCTCGATATCAATTCATCGCTTCACGAGGCGACGGCCAAGCTGGTCGCCCGAATGCTCGAACCAGACCCGGCCATGCGCTACCCCAATTACACCTCGCTCCTGAGCGACATGGAAAGCGTGATTCAAATTGTAAAACGCACCCCGGCACAACCGACCGGACAAAAGAAAAAGGGCTGCGGATTCTGGGTTGTTCTTTTTTTCATCCTTCTGGCCGCCGGCGGCATCGGCGCCTACTTCTTCCTTCACAAAGAAGACGCTATTTTTACCGAAGAAGAACAGCAGCAGTTGATCAAACATGCGAATATGTGGACTCGCAATATCTATCGCTTTGAACCGGCAGCTCTGCTGAGCATGGATGATTCGCTGGTTCGGTTCGATACCTCGCTTCCCGCGGGACACCCCGGAAAAGACTGGATACCCATCTTCCGCAGTACGGTTCAATTGCTTGCCCTCAATACCAACGAACTGACCAACACCCTCTCAAAACTGCTTGAAGAAAAGAACATTCCGGCACTGATTGACGGCAAACCAAACCGCGCTCTGATGCCCGCCCGCCTGGCCTTCTATCTGATCAGCACCAACCAGATATTTTCGCCCGGTCCGGAAAAATGGCCCCGCTGGTATCGGGATTACTCCGCCTACGTCATGGCCGTTAAAATGCTCGCCCAGGCCGATTACGACAACGCCTTCCAGCAACTCAATGAATATATCGGATCCACCACATTGAGCGAAGAACGTCTATGGCCCTACCTCTTTCAGCCCGTCGCCATGCTTTTGAACGATCAAATAAAAAAATGGAACGCCCGCCAGGAACTGCTCGATAAATTCATTGCCCGAGGCAATTTCGACAAAGCCCTCGAGCGTCTGGAAAGCTATCAGACGGGCACCCCCCCCGTTTTCATGGCCTATGTCAATCGGAACAAACCGAGGGTCGGACAGCAGGAGACCTTCGCACAACCCACACCGACCCCCGTGGTGGACGAGGAAGCCGTCCGCCGTGCGGAGGCTGAATCCAGAAAACAGCGCGAACAGGCTGCACGCGAAGCCCTGAAACAGCAGGAAGAAGCCGAAAAAATAAGACGGGAAACCGAACAGGCTGAGGCGGAGCGCCGGCACCGTCTGGACGTGGAAGCCGATGAGGTCATTATTCGCCAAGCCGCCGCCGCCGCCGCGCCCGCCATCAATCAACGAGACTATTCATTGGCACAGGAGATTTTGAAGAAGAATCTGACGGAATTGACCACCGATGAAGGCCAACGCGATGCACGGGAAATAGACGCCCTTTATTCCGGCATGGCGGCTCTGGAACAGTTGATCGTAAGCGAAATAGGCAAAGCGCCTCTTCCTGCCGCCGTGAAAAAAATGCTGGGGGGTGAACCCAAACGGGCGGACCGCAACGGCATTGTGATCGCCCTGACGCACGGAGAAACCGTCAAGTCATGGGATCAAATCGGTAATCCGCTCTATATTAAACTGGCCGAAAGTATTCTGACCTCTTCCGCCATAGCTGAGGGAACCAAGGCCGAAAGATATATGGCTTTGGCTCTTTTCTGCCGGATAATCAAGGCCCCCAACACCTGGGTCACCCGTTATGCTGATCTGGCGGTTGCTTCAGAACCGTCCCTTCGGGTGGAGCTGGATCACTATCAGCAATTGCTCTCGAACGAACCCTGACAGCGGCGGCCCGAACCCTCTCAAGGCAGCATAACCCCTACCCGATAAAAACGGCGAAGCCCGTGAACGTCGTTCGTATCCAGAAGCGTAATCGCATCCCCCGTGCCCAATCGGTGGGCCGCCCCGCTTACCGCAGCCCAATTCGCATCACAAAGATCGCCACACGAAAACAGAGAGTAGACCCGAGACGTGGAGGAGAGAAACGTAATCGCCTGGTTTTCAGAGGCCGTCATGTCCGAGATCATGAAAACGGAGGCCGCATTTGTCGGCTCGGTGCCGGCCTGGTATTCCTCCGAATCGGTCATGGCATCGCCATCGTAATTGCCCGAACCGCCCGAAAACAAAGCCATACCTCCGTAGCGTTCCTCCCAGGTGTCGGAAAGTCCGTCGCGATCCATATCATCCGCCACCGCGCACCATAGCGCCCACGCGCCGTAGGCCTTCCGGTTGCCGTTGAGCGGCTGACTGTGCGCGGCGATACAAGTGTACCAATCCACACCCTCCGTATGAGTGCCTTGCCATTCGGTCGCCCAGTTTCCCAGCTCTGTGCCACCCGCATTGTAATAACGGCAATCATCCCCAACGTATTCAAAATAGGTCTCATCCGGATCGTAATGCTCGATATCCGCAAAGTCATAGAGGACCTTTCCATGAGCTGCACAGTAATCCCGAATCACCTGGCAGGCAGCCTTCTGGGCGGCATCTGCGCCGTGATCCACATGGCCGGTCATATACACAAACACCACATCCGGATAGGAGGTCTCCAGCATACTCATTGGTGCCAGATATTCATTGGTGAGCGTTCCTCCCGTATACTTGCCGGACATCTGCCCGCACCAGGACCAGATAATCACATTGACGTTGCTGTTCGCCTGGTTGTCGAGATAAGCCCTGGTGTTGTTCACCCAGTCCGGATAATACCCCACGTCACCACCCATGGCGTAGTCGTGCAGATCCAACGCCCCGCCGCTTCCACCATTGTTCCACGCAAAAATATCGTCGGGCATCGTCAGCCCCAACCCGCCTCCGTTGGCAAAGCCCACCAAGCTGGACATGCCTTCGGTCAACTGGCTCCCGTGCGAGGTGTGCCCATAGGCAATATGCAGCACGGACTTCGCCCGGTTGATTTGCCCTTCCGTCAGTTTCGTGATGTCCGTATGACGATGATCAATGGTTAATGAATCGGCTGAAACAAAAGAAGAACAGAACATCCACGCACAGATACAAGTAATCAAACACCCTCTCGCCAACGATTCCATAATCATGCACAACCCCCTTTTTTCCCTTGTTCAAGACGGCTTTCATACGACCTCATCCAACGCCACTCAGACTTCGTAATCAATGATGCGCCGATCACAGGCCACGGATTTCACAAAGGAGGCCGCAGCCAGGTGATCCGGATGTGTCTGGTAGGCGGCCAGTGCTTCCCGCGAAACAAATTCCGAATACAGCGCAATATCGCCGGAGGCATCCGTCTCTGAAAAATCAAACCCGACCTCCAGGTTGACCAGACCCGGAATGCGTCCGTTCAGCTCTTCCAACAGCTTGCGCATTTTAATGGCATTCGCTTTCCGGCACACGTCTTCCTGAGCGCCGGACAGTTTCCAGATAACGATATGTTTGATCATACCTCCCCGCTCTTGTTTTGGTGCATTTTTACTTGTGCCTTACTCTGCTGATAAAGCTCTGTGCGCTTGCGGGCGAGCACCTGGCGGATGTCCGTTTCCGTGAAATGCAGGCGCCGTGCCATATTGACCATGGCCTCTTTCTCCTTCGGCGAAACGACCCCGTCGGCCAGCACGATTTCCGCAATGGAATCCAGCCACTCGTTTGCTTCCTCTTGATTTTCAGGCGCGGAAACCGTCAGCGCGCCGGCCCGGCCCGCCGCCATCATGGATTCCAAACGCTCACGCGGAATCTGCCGGCGGTCCGCAAAATGCCGCAACGCTTCGGTCTCTTTTTCATCGATCGTTCCATCAGCCAGCATCACCTGCACCATCCAGGCCGCCTGTTCCAATGCACTCGCAGAACGACGGGATATCACCGTCGGATCCGTCGCCCGGATTTTTTCGCGCAGGGCCTGTGCCTCCGGGGTATACACGTTCAGAATATCTTCCAGCACCCAGTCCGACGAGCCATCATTCAATATGGCGCCGCAGTACGCGCAGGCATTAGCCACCTCCTCATGAACCGCCGCACCGCAGGATGGACAATGCGCCGAGCTCAGGCTCAGCGAAAGGTCCGTCTTCACCCCGTGCTTACGAATCAAAACAAACAAATTGTAAATCACATGCGCCTCCGCCTCCCGGCGGGGCGCCGAATCCGTGCCCACGGAATAAGCCGCGCCGCTCCAGCGAACGCCCATCACCGCCCGATCATAGTCTTCCCCGTGCAGCACGCCTTCCGTTTCGACCGCACCAATCGCGCACTCACCAAAATAGCGGCGGCGCCCCTGCGGCCCCGGTTCAAAACGCTTCTTCAGTTCCGCACAGAATGATTCCGCCGCCATTTTGCGCATGGGATCAATCCGTCCCTGCCGCAACGCCGCCACATAACGCCAGAACATGACCCCGGCACGATCTTCCAAATGCTGTATGCAAAGCCCGGGGTCCGCCGCACGCAACGCCTCGACCCCCGGCACCGCCGCACTCTCCACCGCCACCCATTCGCAGGCCTGCGTAATCTCCGTCAAAATCCAGTCATACTCACCGCTTCGCACCACCGCGCCGCAGGAGGCGCATTGGGCCGACTCATTCAACTGAAGCCGTGCGCCGCAGTTCGGGCAGTTCCCCTCGATCAACCCGTCGCCCTGCAACGTTTTCGCACCGGGACGACGCACAAAACTCCAGAACTCCGTGAACGCCTGCGCCCCGTTCGATCCGGCCACCCGTGCATCCGTTTTCAGATCTTTCGTGACATCCACCGCCGAGGCCGTGATTCGAACCGTCACCGTATCAAACAACGCATCCGATTCAGCCTGAACCAGCACGATGTCCGTTACCCGAACATCCCGCATCTCATTGCGCACGCCTCGCTCGCGCTGCTCCAGGAATTGAAGCTCAAAACGCTCCACCATCCCATCCGACATAAACGCGCGGGCCGCACGCAATTCCTGACGCCCCCAATCCTCCTGCACACATAAAAACGCCTTCTTCAGCCGACTCAGTAACTGCGCCTGCGTAAATTGCGGATCCCGCGCGTGAATTCGTTCCACGGCGTTCTCCACGGCCGCGTTCGTCTGCATCTGCCGACCCCGCCGAATCACGCCGCTCTGTCGCTTTGCTTGAAGCTGATTCCCGTATTTGAAATACAGTACCGCCGCAATAATCAGCAGAGGAATCCCGATCACCGGATGCCGAATGCACAGATTCAACAGCAGGTAGAGAATAAAAACATCCCCGCCACCCGAATCTCCTCCGCTGCCGGAACCCCCGCCGCCGCCATAGCCTTCCCCACCACCCGCACGCGCAAAGACATCGGTGCAGCTCATGGCCAAAACAAAAAGAAAAAGAGCAATGAACTTAAAAGGTACGGCGGAAACACAACGCCGTGCGAATGATGCGGTGACTCGTTTTCTCATGTCGCATTCCTCATTGTTTTTCCAGTGCGCGGGTTGATTTACACGGGCGCTGTCGGACGGCGCTACGACGGCTGGGGCGGCATCGGCGGCGGGCTGCTGAACAAACCGGCCAATTCGCCCACCTGCTGCGCAGCACACCAATTCGCCATCCCCTGCTTCCAAACCAGCGTATCCGGCGTAATGGCACCAGCGGCAATTTGTTGCCGGAGGGCATCCGGCGTCAGCGGGCCGACCTGCTGCCCGTTCACCCCGGCATACCAGGTTGCCGCGGTGGGCAGCGGCGGAGGCATCGCCCCCGGCTGCTGAGGCGCCTGAGCATTCTGCTGCATGGTGCCGCCCATCACATTACCCACGCCCATACCCGCGATCACACCCATCATCCCCGACCCGGCGCTACCCGGATTGTTCGCCATGTCGCCAATCGCGTTGGCCGTTTGAAACTGCGTGTAGGCGCCCATATTCCCGAGAACCCCCATGGAGGACCGCTTGTCCAGCGCTTGTTCCACCTCCGGCGGAAGCGAGATGTTTTCGACAAGATACTTGGTGAGTTCCACCCCGTACTCCTCGAATTCGTGCTGCATCTGCTCCTGCAGCCGCCCTCCCAATTCATTGTAATTCGCGGCCAAATCCAATACCGGAATCTTTATTTCACCCAGCGCATCCGCCAAACGGCTGACCAGTATGTTTCTAAACTGCGTGGTGATGTCCTCCGTGCGAAATTCCGGAAGAATGCCGCTGATCTGCTTCACAAACCGCCCGGGATCTTTCACCCGAACGCAGTACGTGCCGAACGCCCGCAGCCGCACCGGGCCGAATTCCGGATCGCGCAGCATAATCGGATTCTGTGTGCCCCACTTCAAATTCGTGAATTGGCGCAGATTCACAAAAAACACATCGCAGCGAAACGGTGCATTAAAGGCATATTTCCAGCTTGCGAGCGTGGTCAGCACCGGGATATTCGCTGTGGTCAGCTCGTGACGACCGGGCTGAAACACATCACCCAACTGCCCCTCGTGCAGAAACACCGCCGACTGTGTTTCACGCACAATCAGCTGCGCGCCGTTCTTTATTTCATTGTCGTAACGGGGAAACTTCCAAACCAGCGTATCCTGCGAGGCATTGTCCCATTCAATGACGTCGATAAACTGCCCGGCCACTTTTTTCCATATGCTCATAATTCGTTCTCCTCCCGCTGTTGTACAGAGCTCTCAATGAATCACCAGCCAAGGCTGATATAGCCATTCTCCCCGCCCCTGTTCAACACCTATTCCATATTTTCAAAGGCAAAAACAGAAATCGGTTTTTTATGACCCAACTCATACAATCGTTCATCGCGGCACCCTGCTTATCCAAAAGGCGCAATGATTCTCACTTCCGGAAAGGCGGACCGTACGGCTGATTCATGCGCGGCAGTAAAAATCAGCTTCACATTGGGCCCGGCATCCATGGTGAAATATACGGGAACACCGCTTTCGCGCAAGGCGTGGACGCCATGAATGGCCTGCACACTTTCCGGCAGCCAGTACATCACCGGCGGCCAGGACTCCAGCATGGTGGCATGCATTCCGAGTGCATTCTGCTCTGCATGTCGCCCGAGTTGCGTCAGATCGCGCCGCGAAACGGCCTCTTGCAGCCCCGCCAAATCCTCTTTCACCCGCGCGGGCCACTGCCGATAGAGCAGCGAGGTTTCAACGGTACGCTTCATGGCCTCGCGCGAGCCGATTGGCTTGGCCTTGTCCGAGAGGAGCAGCAGGCCCATCCGCAAATCCGGCCAGACGGCTTCGAGCGGTTCTGCAAAGCTGTCCATCCCGTCCTCGCGCTCGCCGGCCTGCCACCGCACAAACCCATCAAACACCGACCGGCTCGCACTTCCACTGCCCAACCGTGCCAAAATCGAAAGCCCCCGCCCGGAAAGGTTCCAGCCGAATCCATCGTTGAGCGCCTTCGTAAGCGCCGCGAATCCGGAAGCCGACGAAGCAAGCCCCGCCGCCAGCGGAACCGTGCTTTCCGTTTTCACCTCTACCGGCTCCCTGGTAAAAAGGCGTATAAAATCAAACACGCGCGCCGCCGCCTTGGCTGCCGAATCCATGGGCGTTCCATTCACAAAAAAGGCATCGCGTGCCGCCGGACGAACCTTCGTTTGTGCGCCGAGGCCCGGCAAACCAATCGAGAGGCTGGAGGTAACAGGCAGGTTCAATTCCTCGTTCCGTTTTCCCCAATACTTGCACAGCGCAATATTGACTGATGCACCACCTTCACCTTCCTCTTTGACCCAATTGCTCGTGCCGCCGGTAACAAGCTGTGCCGCTTCGTGTTTATTCATGGTAATCCAACCTCAACCCTTCCGTTGAACCATGCACCGGGATGGAATCATAATTGGTCAGCGGCCAGTTCGCCTCGCCCAACCCCAGCGCACAATCGCCCAATCCCGAACCTGAAATCTTCGCACCGAGAATACCCGGCAACAACCGCATGCAGGAGATGATTTCATCCAGTTCCGGCGTACTGACGCCCATACCTTCCTGCAACGCCTGGTGCTCATTCATCAACCGTCCGAATTTTTTCATGTCCCGTTTTTTCAGTGCGGCCCACCCCTCTTCCGTGCAGAGTCGTATGGCCGAATCCAGCGCATCAAAACGCTCCAGCTCGTTCTCCCGCGCTTCCTCGACACGGCGTATCACCTCCGGCGTTGGTGTTTTATACCCGCAATACACCAGCAGGAGCGGAAGGGTGACCGGCAGGCTTTCCATACTGCGCGGCGTCATACAATAGCGAACGACACCACCCAGCACCGCCGCGGCCACATCCGTGCCCGAACCCGAGCCCTGCACTTCCCGAATAACCCCGAATGTCTCCTCGAAGACGGCCGGCGGCGAGGTGTCGCGTTCAAGCAGCTTGCGTAGCGCCCCGGTCAGCGCCACCGTCACCGCAGCGGATGAACCCAGGCCCACCGTGCTGGAAAATGCGGAATCGATTCTTGCCGTGAATCCCTGCGGGACGGCACGGGCATATCGCGCCATCACCGTACCTGCAAACCGCAGCGAGAGCGGCGGCGCAAAACGATCGGCCTCTTCCTCATAGGTCCCCAACGCCGATTCAATACGCAATCGACCATCCCTGCGGCACTGAAGGTCCACCTGAATCCGCTGATCCACGGCGCACGCCAGTGCCGGTGCTCCGCGCAGCACCGCGTGCTCACCCATCAGCATCAGCGTCCCGGGAGCCGACATGATCACGCGTTTGTTTTTCACGTGTTTATTCATAGATAAGAGGCTACATAGCGCCTGAATCGTTTTACGGGCATACTATTCTACTTGTCCCCATCGGTGGCTATCGGCCGGGGCGTTTGACCGTTCACTTTTTTGAGTTGCAGGGCATTCCACTGGGATTGACGGGCGATGCCCATTAGAATTTTCACATCCGATTCTGTGAGGAGTCCGCGCGAGAGAATACGTCGTAATCCAAGCATCATGTGCTCGGCCTTGTCCTCTTTCATAAAACCGATGTCGTAGAGTGTGTTTTCCCAGGCTGAAAACATCCGCTCGCGCAGGGCCGAGGAGGCCTCCAACGAAAGTTCTTCGTTCGGCTCAAACCGTTCCGACGCCAGAAACAACTCATAGCAGCAGATCATCACGGCGTGCGAGAGATTCAGCGAGGTGTAGTCGGGATGCGATGGGATTTGGATAATCTGCGTGCAGAGGGCCAGTTGCTCTTTGCTCAGCCCTTTGTCCTCCGTACCGAAAACCAGGGCGATGCGATTGTTCTGCGCCTTTTCATAGAGAATCGGCGCCCATTCGCGGGCTGTTTTGGCGTGACTACGGTATAAGCCCGATCGGGCGGATGTCCCGGCCACGAGCCCGCAATCGGATACGGCCTCGGCCAGAGTGGCATACTCCCGGCGGTTATCGAAGATGGGCTCCGCATGCATGGCACGTTTGCGGCATTCGTCGTTGTCCACTTCATAGTTGCGCTCGGCAATCACCAGATCCGAAATACCGCAATTGGCCATGCAGCGGCATATCGCCCCGACATTTCCCCCATAAAGCGGATTCACCAGCACTACACGAAAGTTTTTCAGCGGATCATTCATCGTTGTTCATTCTGATCGGGGGGGTTTATTTCAGCGGGAGATTCCCAGTAGGCGCTTATACACAGCGGCGAATTCGCGCTGCTCTTCGTGCGTCCAGGCCAGCGCTTCGCGCATACGCCCATAGAGACTTTCCAGTTCGAGCCGTCCGGTGGCGCCGAGGCTCTGCTTCTTTTGAATCACTTCGCGGGGATCAAGCTGTTCGAGGGCATGGAGGTTTTGTTTGACGTGGTCGTAGGCATCGCGGAAGGGCATGCCGCCGGCGACCAGATCGAGCGCCCAATCGGTGGCATACACCTCGGGCGTGAATCCGTTGAGCAGGGCCTCTTCATTAACGGCCAGCCCTTCGAGGAGCCCGCGCAGGATGCGCAGGGTACTGCGGGTGGTGTCGAAGCCTTTCATGAACGGCTCTTTGGTTTCCTGCAGGTCGCGGTTGTAGCCGGAGGCCATGTTTTTCATGATGCCGCAGACGCCGTGTGCATCGGCCAGGACGCGTGCGGTCTTGGCACGCACCAGTTCGAGTACGTCGGGGTTTTGTTTTTGCGGCATGATACTGCTTCCGGTGCAGTATTCCGCCGGGAGTTTGAAGTAGTTGAATTCGGGCATGGTGAAGAGGATGAGGTCTTCGGCAAGGCGCGAGAGCGTCAACATAACCTGCGCCAGAGCGGAAAGGATGATGGATTCCATTTTCCCGCGGGCCATGATGGCATAGAGTACGGTATGACAGGGCCGGCTGAAACCGAGTAAATCGGCGGTCATTTCACGGTCCAGCGGGAGCGGAACGCCGTAGCTTGCGGCGGCGCCGAGGGGTGATTGATCGTTGAGTTCATAGGCATTGATAAGCAGCACGATGTCTTCCAGCAGACCTTCGGCAAAGGCGGCGGCCCAGAGACCAACGGACCCGGGCATGGCAGGCTGGAGGTGCGTACGCCCCACCATGGGCACGTCGCTGTGCCGGGTGGCAAAATCGAGCAGGGCGGCAGCAAGGTCGGCTGCTTCCTTTATGGTGTCCATCAACTGACTCTTGCCATAGAGGCGCAGGGCGGTGGCCACCTGATCGTTGCGGCTGCGTCCGGTATGGATTCGCTTGCCGAGCACGCCTAATTTTTTGGTGAGTACCCGCTCGATGGCCAGATGGACATCCTGATCTTCCACGGTGATCCTGAAGGCGCCCTGACGGGAGCTTTCCGTGATATGGCGCAGGGCGTCCTGAATGGAGCGGCATTCGGCACGGGTGAAGAGGCGCGGTTTGATGGGTATGCGGGAAAGCATAATGGCGTGGGCGGCGCTGCCCAGGCAGTCGGCCTCCACCAGGGCGGCATCCAGTCGCACGTCGTCACCTGCCGTATAGGCCAGCACGTCCGCATCCACCATGCCGACTGTCGTTTTTTTTGCCTTTGCACGCATGCTTTTTTTCTTCATGGCCGGATCCTTTTTATGCCGCGAATGATGCGGCGCTTTATTCATCTGTAACGGAATCAGCGTCGAGCTGTCGAGTCTGCAATTTTTCTTCGAGGGTCTGCAGTAAATGATCAGCCTTTTCGAGCAGGGCATGCAGTTCTTCATCGGAAGCATCCGTGCTCCACCATCCGTCGGATTGGAGGGGCACGGCTTCCAGGTAATCGAGATAGGCGCGTGCGGATTCCTGCAGTTCGGGTGCGCGCCCAAGGGAGACCTCCTGTATGCGGGCGGCCAGGGCGGCGGCAAGGGCGGGCATCCAAGAGGCATGACGCCCTTCAATCATGTCCTGCAGCATATAGGTGTAGGGGACATCCTCCTGGATGACCACACTTATCATCTCCGGATTAATCACCAGACTTTCCCGTAGCCGCACGACATCTTCGGGCAGCAGGGCGCCGGGCAGCAGAATGGTGGAAGGGAGCATGGCCAGGTGCAGCGACCAGGCCTGATTCCACTCGCGCAAGGTGCCGAAACCGGAACACTGCCCGATCAGCCATTCGCCGGTGATCTCCCTACCGGAACCGACCCGTGCAAGGGCCGCCTGAAAAAGGGCGGCGGAACCGGGTTGGTTCAGCAGCCACTTGAACCATTCACCCGCCACGCCGGATTGAAGCGGTTCACTCCACTCCTCGCTCAGAATGCGATCAATGGTGAATGTCTCGCCGGCCTCCCAGGCTTGGAGCAGGGCCTCGCGCCCCGCGATGCGCTGCATGGGAAGCCACTGCATCATCATGCCGTCCACCATCCAGTCGGGAACGGACGGGTCCGAAACGGATGGCGCTGCACGAAGACCGCCGCGGGCATAGCGCCCCAGAATAAGGCGGCACAGCGCACGAAGGGCTTCGGTTTGTTCGTTCTTTGTGACGTTCTGCAAGATCAGCACCTGACGAAAGCCGGCATCGGAATCGTATTGCCGCTCTTCCACACGAACGGGCAGCTCCTCGCCATAGATCAGCTCGATGCGCAGAAGGGTTTCACCCGCACGCTGAGGATACGGCACGCCCATAAAAGCGGCGATGCGCTCTGCTACGTCCTCGGACCAAAGGGCTATTTCCAGCATTTCCGCCCGATCGGCACCGACCACATAAAAGAACTGATTTCCACTGATGATGCCCGACTCCTCGGGTTGCCCGGGCGAAAGCTGCTCCTGGGCGCCTGCTGAAAGTGCGCACGCCGCAAGAATCGAAAGGATCGTATGCGGGCGCCTCATGGTTTCATGGTCCCCTTGGTTTCGAGCAGCAGGGTGACCGGACCATCGTTTTCGAGCCCCACCAGCATGTTTTCACGGAAGCGCCCCATTTGCACGTTGTGCCCGAGGGCGGTCAGTGAGGCGACATACCGTTCATAGAGGACTCGGGCCGCTTCCGGTTCGGCGGCGCCCACGTAACTCGGACGGTTGCCTTTTCGGCAATCACCAAACAACGTAAACTGGCTGACGGCCAAAATCCCGCCGGCGACATCGGCCACGGAACGGTTCATGCGCCCGGCCTCATCATCAAAGATACGCAGGCGCGACGTTTTCCCCGCCAGAAAATCGGCATCGGCTTCCGTATCACCGTGACCAACACCCAC
>JAQVYB010000144.1 GCA_028708815.1 Kiritimatiellia bacterium
AAACGGGTGGATAAAACACGGTGTAGCCCTTTCTGTTGTTCACGGCTAGGTTATCCATGAAAGGCGGTGAGAATCAACGAAGTTCTGATGGGAAGTTGCGCTGTCAGGAAAGACGGGCCACTCGCAGGAAGCACAGAGACCGGAAGGTGAGTCTCCTCGCGTGCCGCTGAAAATTAACCATCAGGCCGCTTGCGTAAAGGTTGAAAATGGTCAATGATTCCCATGTATTTGGTTGGTGTTTGGCTCGGTCAACGGGGGTATGAGGGCGTGTTTTATTTTGGTTTTCAGGTGGGCGGGGCCGTGATTGTTTTTGAAAGGGCGGGATGCGGATAGCGATTGTCAATGATGTGCAGATTGCGGTGGCGGCGCTGAAGGCCACGGTTCTGAGTATTCCGGGATGCAGTGTGGCCTGGATTGCGAAGAACGGAAAGCAGGCGGTGGAGCAGTGTGTGCGCGATTTGCCGGATCTGGTTCTGATGGACCTGCTGATGCCGGTGATGGACGGGGTGGAGGCGACGCGCCAAATCATGGCGCAGGCGCGGTGCGCGGTGCTGGTGGTGACCGGTACGGTGGATGGCAATGCAGGCAAGGTGTTTGAGGCGATGGGGCATGGCGCGCTGGATGCGGTTTGTACGCCGGGGTTCACGCGGGATGGACGCATCACCGGAGCAGAGGCGTTGATTGCCAAAATACGCCATGTCGCCGAGTTGATTCCGGGAGGTGTGCTGCCGCCCGCGCTGTCGATCCGGCGTGCAAAACAGGCACCGCTGGTGGGCATCGGGGTTTCCACGGGCGGCCCGATGACGCTGGTGCGGTTGTTTTCGGATGTGCCGACGAATCTGCAGGTGACGATGGTGGCGGTGCAGCATATCGACGCACGGTTTTCGCGGGGTCTGGTGCAGTGGTTGAATGATCAGATCGGCTGGCCGGTGGATGCGGCCGAGCGCGGAATGGAGCCGGAGGCGGGGCGGATTTACCTGGCCGTGTCGGATGATCATCTGGTGATGACGGCGGAGGGGCGGTTTGATTACTGCCGGGAGCCGGCGGATTATCCGTATCGCCCTTCGGTGGATGTTTTTTTTCACAGTCTGGCCGCGCATGGAAAGAATGACGGGGTGGGCGTTTTGCTGACGGGTATGGGCAACGATGGCGCGAAAGGGCTGCTGGCCATGCGGCAGGCGGGCTGGAAGACGGTGGCGCAGGACAAAGAGACGTCGATGATCTATGGGATGCCCCGGGCGGCGGCGGAACTCGGCGCGGCGGCGGAGATCCTGCCGCTGCCGCAGATTGCCGAGTATTTGACGGGTCTTTTCCCGAGGTAGCCCGCTCGTACCCGTGCACTCCGTAGAGGAGAAAGAAATTCTCACACATCGGCCTCCGTGTGCAAAGGAGGCGGGGCGGGAACGTTTCCCGAAGAGGGCGCGTTGAGCGCAGAGAAAGAGGCGAGCTGTTTGCCGCGAAAACGGCCCCTGCGTGTCTGAACGAGTGCCTGTTTTCGTTTGAAATCCAAAAAAACTGGATGAAAAGGCGTGGAATCGCCGGAGGGGATGTATTATCCTCCTGTTTTGCGTGTTCAGACAGGATGTGGAAGAAGCGAAAGGTGTTTTTATGGAAGTACAGTACTGGGACAGGGAACGCGAAACCATGGACCGCGAGTCACTGGAAAAACTCCAGTTGGAACGGTTGCAGGCCACGGTTGAACAGGCGCTGAAAACGGTCTTTTACAAGCGCCGTCTGGGCAAAATCGGCATCACTTCGGGCCGCGACATCGCCTCGCTTCAGGACATCGAGAAGATTCCGTTTACCACCAAGAATGATTTGCGCGAGGCGTATCCCGACAAGCTGTTGGCGGTGGACCGCGACGAAGTGGTGCGGCTGCATACTTCGAGCGGCACCACGGGTACGCCGACGGTCATTTATCACACGCAGCACGATCTGGATTCCTGGACGGATCTGACTGCCCGCGGGGTGACGGCGACCGGGGCAACTCGTGCCGACGTTTTTCAGAATATGATGACCTATGGGCTTTTCACCGGCGGACTCGGGTTGCACTATGCCGCCGAACGTATCGGTATGATTGTGATTCCTTCCAGTTCCGGGAATACGCCGCGCCAGATGAAGCTCATGCGGGATTTTCAGACATCGGTGATTCACGCCACCCCGAGTTACATCCTGCATATTCACGCGAAGCTCGCGGAAGAAGGATACCGCGTGGAGGACTTCAATCTGAAGAAGGCCTTTATCGGGGCGGAGGCGCACTCGGAGAACACCCGGAAGAAGATCGAAGGGCTCTTCGGTATGGAGGTGTATAATTCCTATGGCATGAGCGAAATGAACGGCCCGGGCGTGGCGTTCGAGTGCGTGTGCAAGGAGGATATGCACATCTGGGAGGATGCCTATCTGGTGGAGATGGTTCGCCCCAAGACGGCGGACCGCGTGCCGGATGGCGAGGAAGGCGAGCTGGTGCTGACAACCCTTCAGCGCGAGGCCACGCCGCTGCTGCGCTACCGCTCAGGCGATTTGACCTCGCTGAATGCCGCTCCGTGTGCCTGTGGACGCTCGCACCGCCGCATCAAGCGGATTCGCGGGCGCGCGGATGATATGATGATTGTCAACGGGGTGAATATGTATCCCTCCACGATCGAATCCGTTATCATGTCGGTGCCGGAGGTGGGTACGAATTATCAGATATGCATCGAAAAACAGGGCTCGCTGGACCGCCTTACCGTGCGTACCGAAATCTACAGCAAGATGTTTACCGGCGATATCAAGGCGCTGGAAGGCCTTAAGACGCGTATTCGGGAGAAGCTCAAAAGCGCGATTATCATTTCGCCGGTGGTGGAGCTGCATGAGCCCGGCGCCCTGCCGACCTATGAAGGCAAGGCGGTGCGCGTGTTTGATCTGCGGGATAAAAACGACTGAGGGAGGGGCGCAATCATGACAAAACAGATAAATGTGTTTGTGGAGAATAAGCCGGGACGGTTTAAAAAAATCACGGGGGTGTTGGCCGAGAACGGGGTTAATATCCGCGCCATCGAGATTCAGGACCGGGGCGATTACGGAATTATGAAACTGCTGGTCAACGATCCGTTGCGCGCCCATGTGGCGTTGACGGAAGCGGGGCTCGCGGCGGCGTTGCGTGATGTGATAGCCATTGCCATCAAGGATCAGCCCGGCGAGCTTTTCAAATTGGCCGAGCTGTTCGAAGCCTGCGGTATCAACATGCTGGATGCCTACGGCTTTGTCACCCAGGCTCAACAGGAAGCCATCTGGTGCGTAGAGGTGGAGGATCCCTCCGAGGTTACGCGAGTGGTGACCGAAGCGGGCTACCGCGTTCTGGTTGAGGGCGAACTGTACGAGAGCTGACCACTCCTTTATTCCATCGGAATGTCGGCGGAAGAAATGTCGCGTTCCAGGACCGGGATGAACCCGAGGAAAAGCTTGGTTTCACGTCGTTGCACCACGCCGTATTGATTCATTTTGGCTTCCTGCCGCGTGGCGCAACCCGAGGTCAGGCCCATCGTTAGGATCAGGATGAACAACGGAAGGGAATGTTTCATCGTCGGATTCTCCTATTGCAAGTAACGTTGCGTGGCCTGCGCATCCAATACCCCGACTCCGTAGTGGGCGTCTTTGCCGGGTTCGCCGGCATCGGTGACGGCTTCTGCGAGGGCATCGAGCGCTTGTTGCGGGGTGGCGTCCGGGTAGCGGGTGAAATAGGACGCGATGGTCTTGGAGGTGTAGGCGGCGGCTGCGGAGGTGCCCATGTAGGGGCCGGCTGGACCGTTGTATCCCACCGGAAAAACGGCGCCGCCGGGGGCGGCCAGATCAAGAAATTCACCATAGTTTGATTTTTCCCAAACGCCCCCGTCGGGGTTCACGGCGCCGATGGCCAGCACCCCGGGATAGGCCGCGGGATAAACCGGCTTGCCTGTCGCCTCATTACCTGCCGAGGCCACCACAATGGCCCCGCGTGCCTGGGCATAGGCGGAAATGCGGCGGAGCAGTTCGCTGTCGGTTTCCGTGCCCCAACTCAAATTGATGACGCGTGCGCTGTGATCGAGTGCATAGTCCATGGCACGCAGCAGTTCGGCGGTGGAGGTGTAGCCGTTGGAGTCGAAGGCGCGTATGGCGATGAGCGGGATGGCTTCGGAGGAGGAAACGCCGCCGTCCGGAACGACGGCGCCGGAGGCGATCAGCGCCATTTGCGTGCCGTGTCCCGCCGGGTCCGAAATTTCTCCCTGCGGATCGAAGGAGTCGTAGGCGCCGACGACGGCCTGTTGCAGTTCGGGGAGGAGGGTCAGCCCGCTGTCCAGAATAGCCAGGGAATTGCCGGTGGATGCCGGGGCGTTGACCTCTCGCAGTCCGGAGGGCAGCGTGGAGGAAAGCGGGGCGTATTCTCCGGTGGGCATTCGGTAGGCGTAATTGGGTTCGACGTGGCGGATGAGGGTGTTGTTGATCAGTTGGGCGACCAGGGCTTCGATGTTGGTTCCCGGCGGGAAGCGCAGACGGTAAATTCCCAGGCCGGGATGGGCCTCGATCACGGTGGCGCCAAGTTGCGAGAGCAGGAGCTGAAAGGCATCAAGCGTGGTTCCGGGCGCCAGCGTGAGCAGGAGTTCATCGGCCACAAAGTCGGTGCCGTTCCATCCGCGCACGACATTCAGATTGCGGTTGACGGCCAGCGGGCGCACCTCCACTTCCTGTCCAATGCGGAAGACACGCAGGGCGTCGAGCCGGGCGGTGTCATTGGTCATGGTCCAGACCAGGGCATACCCGAGGGGGTGCACCAGTTCGGCGATGGCCTCTTCCACATCGGTTTCCCGTACATCAAGCGTTACGGTTTGGTTGATTTGCGGGTCTATCTCAACCCGTACTCCGAATTCTGCAATGGCCTGAAGCACGTCGCGCAGGTCTTCCTGCTCGGCCTGGATGGATATTGCGCCGCCCTTTAGAAAGACTTCGGAACCCTGGACGGGTGGGAGAAAGAAAAAAAGGCTCATGAAGAGCGGAAAAAGTGAAATTAGGTTATGATATTTTAATTTCATGACGTGTAGTATATTCTTCCAGACGCGAAATGGCCAGCGGCCCTTTCGGGAATCTTGGGTGGCGTCAAGGCGGAGAGATGGACGAGGAATGATACGGGAATGAGATTTATGATGAAAACAACGTGGGTTTCGGGAGTAGCAGCCCTGCTGAGCGGGGTGTTTGCCGTCTCTGTGACGGCGCAGGAAGGCACCGTGCCCCGCCGAAAGCGGGAAAAATATCTGGAATACAACCAAACGATCAATTGGAGTGCCAGCCCGTTTGATGCCGCGGCCCACCGCGAAGAAGCCGAAGAAAAGGACGACATCCCCTCCGAAGAAAATTGGTTGAGCACCATGGAGTCCAGAGGCGGGTTGGGGTCGGGACGCATTCCGGACAAAATGGTGGATGACTATCTTACCGTGATGCGTATGGAGCAGAATCAGGCCGGTCAGGCCGGGCCGCGTCGCCGCAGCGAACAATACGAAGAAAAAACCTCTCTGTTGGATATGGATGTTTCCGCCGAAATTTCCGGTGAAAAAGAAAGCCCGGAAAGCGGATGGGGCTGGCTGGCCGACAGTATGCTCGCAGAGCGGAATGGCAATGGGCTGAAGGCGCAGGAGGAAGGAACCGATGATGCCGATTTGTATCGGGCCGCACGGGAGGAACGATATTCCGGGAATATCACCGATTCCCTTCTGCCGGGTGGTGCTTCGGGAAGTGATGATCGCCTGGCGTCTCCCATCCTGGCCCCGGGGGGAGTGGGGTCTGAGGCGCAGACGGATCGAATGGCGGATACGGAGAATGCCGGTGCGGTCAATTCCACGGATGCAGCGTCCGCCGGAACGGCAGCACGCAGTGCAACGGGGTCCGAGGACTTGCTGGCTGTCTGGGAGAGAGACATGGGGCTTGCGGAGTCCACAGCCCGCGATGAATCGGCCCTGCCGCAGACGAAGAAAATTCTGGAGGAGTTGACGCGCTCCGCCATTCGCCCACAGGAAGCCACGGTTGGTGAGGCCTCCTCCGCGTCGCGCCGGACTTTTCCCGGCATGTCCGGCGGGGCTTCGGATTCATCCCTGCTCAGTCAACGTCAGGCGGCGGAATCTGCCGGACGTGGTTCCTTGTCGTCCGGTCAGACGCCTTCGGCCTTCACTCCGTATGAATCCAGTTATACGCGAAGTGGGAATTCGCTGGAACGCAGCGCCGGGGTCTACTCGCGTGATGCCTATACGCGGTCGTTTTCCTCCGGTGCATTTGACACGGATTCCCGCAGCTCGGCAGGCGGGTCGTCGGCGTTTGGGCAGGAGTCGTTTGGCTCGGCGGAATCGCCGTCCTCCTCGCTCGACTCCTTTCGGCAGATGCACCGCTCCTCGGGCAGCATACGTCCGTTCGAATCCGGAAGCAGCACAGGGAGCCGCTAGCAATACCCGCGTGCTCTGTATGCTCCAGGGATCCCTCATCGCGGAGAGGGATGATGAATTTCCTCCGCCTGCCTGGCTGTTCAAGGGTGTTTTACCCCTGACAACAGGGGGGCTTAAGTTAATCCTTCAGGGCTGACTCTGGTGGGGGTTGGGTGCGCCAGCGGCGGTGAATCCATATCCAGTCTTCGGGGTTCCTGCGGATGTAATCTTCCAGGGTCCGGGTGTAGATTTGGGTGGCGTTGTGAATGGTTTCGGGGTCGCGTGAAGAGGGGGGCTCGATGAGGGGCAGGATCTGAATGACGTGCCCGCCGTCGGGCCTTCGACGGATGAAGGCGGGGATCACCGGAGCCTGCGATTGGGCGGCCATGTAGGCAAGTCCGGGCGAGGTGCAGGCCGGTTTGCTGAAGAAATCCACAAAGACGCCTTCGGTGTTGATCATGTTCTGATCCAGGATGAACCCGATGAGTTCGTTGTTGCGCAGGGCTTTGAGGCATTGACGGTAGGCGTTGTGGGCGGGAACGAATTGTACGCCGAAGCGCTCACGGATGTCCAACCAGAGCCGGTTGAGAGATTCCTGTTTGATTTTTTTGGTAATGACGGTCAGGGGGTAGCCGAATCGCGGCGTAACGGTGCAGAGGAGATCCCAACTGCCAATGTGGCCGGTCAGAACCAATGCGCCCTTTTTGCGTTCCAAGGCCTGACGGATGTGTTCTTCGCCTTCTATGCGGATATAATCGCCGGTGAGTTGGTCGGGATCGAGGGAGATCAGGCGCATCAATTCAACCAGGTTCATACCGAGACCGGCGTACATGCGGCGGATGATTTGCCGGCATTCGGCGGGAGTTTTTTCGGGAAAGGAGCGGGTGAGGGCCTCCTGTGCATCGCGTCGGTGATAACGGATCACGGAGCCGTAGAACCAGCCCAGACCGCGCCCGAGCGCGAGAGCAAGCGGCAGGGGCAGAGCGCCCACGCCTTTGGCAGGCAGAATCAGCAGTTGTCTAAGCATCATTCTCTTTCGTGTCAGGAATTTTTGTTCACGTTGCGTGTATACGGAAAGGCATGCACTTTTTCAAGTCAGCAGTCTCTCCTGTATCGCTTTTCCTTTGTAATAGGGGAGTTCATCTGATTCTGCTGGATTTGAGGGGGGGCGGGGTCAAGGGGGGCGGGGTCAGACCGAAAGCGCCGATGAAAGCCGGTGAAACGTAGAGAATGAAAGAGTCTTACAATAAAGGTGTAGCAAGCCATATTGGCCCCGAGTCATGTGCCTATGGCACCCCGATGCAGATCGGTGGCCTCGACGCTCCGCGAGGACGTGGGGAAGCGTTGACAGGGTAAAGCGCAGGCGTTGTATTGAGCTCCGAAAACACCCTTTCCCGGAGGCCGAGCCAGTGGTCTGGCGCGAAGGCGAAACGAAGACGTGCGTTACGCAAGTACGTGCTCGCTCCGGCGGAGTCTAAGACCATCGCATGTGTGGACATGTTTCACGCGGAAATCGGGAGACCTCGGAAAGGCGGCTGCCCGTGATCGAACACGGGACAGCAACCGAAGGGAAGGCTAATCGCCGTAATCCTTCGGTCAGAGCCCCCGAGGAGTCGGACGGTGTCATAGTACCCGGGAAGTCGGCGAACAAGGGGCTGCAACGCCCGGCGGAGCCGATGGAGGGAAGGACGCCGACCAAGAGGAACCCGCAAGAGAACGCCACGAACCGGGTCCAAGACCGGGAGTTTGTGTCGAACGAACTGGCGCGGGTGCGTCAACGAGCGGAGGCGGAGAAAAGCGAAGCCTTCGTCAATCTGTTTCACTTACTGAAAGTCCCGTTGTTGCGGACGGCGTTTTATGCGTTACAGCGCGATGCGTCGCCCGGACTGGACGGAGTGAACTGGCATCGGTACGAACGCGGGTTGGAGTCCCGGCTGCCGGCATTGCAGGATGAACTGCACAAGGGTAGTTACCGGGCGACCCCGGCGAAGCGAACGTATCTGATCAAACCGGACGGACGGAAACGTCCGCTGGGCGTGCAGGCGGTCGAGGACAAAGTGGTCCAGATGGCGTGCGTGATGATCCTCAACGAGGTATACGAGCCGACGTTTTGCGGATTCAGCTACGGGTCAAGGCCCGGACGCCGTCCGCACGATGCGCTGGATGCCCTGCACGAGGGACTCTGCCGCCGGAAAATCAACTGGATACTCGACTGCGACATCGAAGGATTCTTCGATCAACTGCCCCATGACAAGCTGATGGAAATACTGGAGAAGCGGGTGAAAGACCCCCGTATGCTCCGGCTCATACGCAAATGGTTGCGGGTGGGCTGGGTGGAAGAGGGAACCCGACATCCGGGAATCATCGGCACACCACAGGGATCGGTGATCTCGCCACTGCTGGCGAACATCTTCCTGAACGAGGTCATGGACAAATGGTCGTCGAGGTGGAGGCGTGAAAACGCGAACGGTGATATGATCGCCGTGCGGTACGTGGACGATGCGGTGTTCGGCTTCCAACGGGAAGCGGATGCCCGACGATTCCTCGCAGAATTGCGGGAGCGTTTGGAAGCGTACGGTATGAAACTCCACCCCGGCAAAACCCGACTCATCGAATTCGGAAGGTTCGCGTCAAGCAACCGGAAGGAACGGGGAGAAGGGAAGCCCGACAGCTTCGACTTCCTCGGATTCACGCACAGTTGCGGAACATCCGGGAAGGGCTATTTCGTGGTGCGCCGCAAGACGATTGCCAAGCGCATGACGGCGAAGCTGAAGGTGGTGAAAGAGGAGTTGCGAAAGAGAATGCACGATCCATTGGGAAAGACAGGCCACTGGCTGGCAGGAGTGATCCGGGGAGCCACGAACTATTACGCGGTTCCCGGCAACATGAAAGCCGTTCGGGCGTTTTACACGCAAGTGGGGCGCCTATGGTTGAAGGCGATTCGTCACCGCAGTCAGAAGGCCAAACAACGCTGGACGTGGGAGCGCTTTTACCGCCTACAGGGGCATTGGCTTCCGCGCCCGCGACTGTGTCATCCCTATCCGAGCCAGCGATTCGACGCCATGTACTCAAGGTAGGAGCCGTATGCGGTAATCCCGCACGTACGGATCTGCGCGGGGAGGGCTTGCGATGACCATAATCGTCGTAAGTCCTTCTACCGCAACGTAAATACTGATTCTGCTGAAAAAGTCCTTGGGCGGTTCGGTACTTTCCGCGCACCTTCCGCCGGCAACGCGGGGGATCGGCAGGAGGGGTTGGCAATCGGTCCTTAGATTCGCTTCATGTAGTCCTCTTCCGG
>JAQVYB010000145.1 GCA_028708815.1 Kiritimatiellia bacterium
AAGTGGAGAGGGAGATGGCCATGCTGGGGATGCCGAGAATGGCCCCCTCGGTGGCGGCCGGTACGGTGCCGGAATAAATGACACTGATGCCTGCGTTAGGACCGAGGTTGATGCCGCTGATTACGCAGTCGGGAGGGGTATCAAGCAGGGCGCAACAGGCCAGTTTTACGCAGTCGGCCGGGGTCCCGTTCACGGCATGACCATAGAAGCGACCCTCTCGGTGGATGTCCTGAACCTTGAGCGGATCGGCAATCGTGATGGCATGGCCCACGGCGCTGCGTTCAGCATCGGGGGCGACCACGCAGAGTTCCCCGAGATCGGCGGTGTTTTCATAGAGCGCCTGAATGCCGGGCGCGTGTATGCCGTCATCATTGGAAAGTAGGATTTTCATGGCGGGAGCTTCGCACGGTGCGGGCATTCGGGCAAGCCTGATCTTACGGCGGCAGGATGCCGGGGTTTGGCCCGCCGTCCTGTCGGTCAACAACAGCGGGCAGCTTGTTGTGACAGGGTCTTGTTCAAAGAATACAGGAACGGAGAGGCGCATCCTTCCCGAATGCGTTCCGCCGTTTCGGCAGGCGGATGTTCGGAAACATTACCATGTTTTGGGATTGCAGGGAAAAGGCGCGGTGCTATAGTGCGCCTGTTTTTTGCTGGGTTGGATCTTACAGTCAGGAGAGTATTGATGAAAATCTATATGGATGGCAAGTTGGTGGAGAAGAAGGATGCGAAGGTTTCCGTGTTTGATCATGGATTGCTTTACGGAGATGGCGTGTTCGAAGGCATTCGGGCCTATAATGGCCGTGTATTTCTGTTGGATGAACACATCGACCGTTTGTACGATTCCGCCAAGGCCATCAATCTGGATATCAAAATGACGAAGAAGGCGATGACCAATGCGGTGGTCAAAACCTGCGCGGCAAACAAGATCAAGGACGGGTATATTCGTTTGGTGGTCACGCGCGGCGATGGCACGCTTGGGCTGAACCCTTATCTGTGCAAGAAGCCGCATGTGATTATCATTGCCGCAGCCATTCAGCTTTATCCTCCGGAAGTGTACGAGCAGGGCCTGAAAATTGTGACGGTCGGCACCACGCGAAACATGTCGGAAGCGTTGAATCCGCGCATCAAGAGTCTGAATTACCTGAATAATATTCTGGCGAAGATTGAAGCGATCAACTGCGGCGTGATGGAGGCGATCATGCTGAATGGGCAGGGCTATGTGGCGGAGGCGACGGGCGACAACGTGTTTGCCCTTAAGAACGGCCTGCTGATCACGCCTCCTGCCTGGTGCGGCGCACTCGAAGGTACGACGCGAAACAAGTGCATGGATATTGCGGATGATATGGGCCTGGATGTCTGCGAGGACGTGATGTCCCGCTACGATCTGTATGTGGCGGATGAAGTATTTCTCACGGGAACGGCGGCTGAAATCATTGCCGTGGTGGAAGTGGATGGACGGAAAATCGGAAACGGCAAGCCGGGTGTGGTTACCCGGGCACTGGAGGCCAGTTTCCGCGATTTCGCCCAAAACAATGGTACGCCCATCAACGGTTGATTGAACGCAGCGCGTTTCCGAAGCCTATCCCGGGCCGGCTTTCCGGTTTCCGGGAGCTACCCCGGGACAAGGTATGCTGTGCGATAAATGTCAGAAGGCTCCGGCGGCCGTACATCTTACGCAGGTGGTGGATGGCCAGGTGAAAAAGATTCATCTCTGTGAGGCTTGTGCGGCCAAGTCGGGTATTGATCTGCAGAAAACCATGTCGGTGACGGATGTCCTGATGGGGCTGGATCACCTGGTTCCGGAAACGGGGACCGAGAAGACGGAGACGGATTCGCTCTGCCCGGAATGCGGAATCAGTCGCGCTGAATACAAGCGACGCGGACGGTTAGGGTGCGCGGCATGTTACGAGGCGTTTTCCGATGATCTCATTCCGATGATTCGCGCCGTGCATCATCATCTTCAACACGGCGGAAAGAAACCGCATGCGCATGCCGTACCTGTCGAGGAGGCGGATTTTTCCGGCGACCTGAAGGCGGCGCTGGCCAAGGCCGTGGAGGCGGAGGATTATGAGACGGCCGCCCACCTCCGTGATCAGATGAAAGACGGCAATCCGTCCGGACGGGAGCGGCATGGAACTTGACCGAATACTGAATCATCCCGGGGCCCGCGTGATACCGGAAACAGAAAGCGGTATTGTGGTGAGCAGCCGCGTGCGGGTGGCCCGCAATCTGCGGGCGTTTTCTTTTCCCGGATGGCTGGATGTGGATGGGCGGGTGGATGTTTGGCAAACGCTGCTTG
The DNA here is from genome assembly GCA_028708815.1 of Kiritimatiellia bacterium. Lineage (GTDB taxonomy): Bacteria > Verrucomicrobiota > Kiritimatiellia > RZYC01 > RZYC01 > JAQVYB01. Next base: position 2,300 of record JAQVYB010000145.1, read on the forward strand.
GGGCCATCCAGGAAATTCCGGCCTGTTCCGAAAGGGTGATTTGCCCCATGAGCGAATTGACCGAAATGGAAAAGCACCTGCTTTTTGAGCGGCATTTGATCAGCCGGGAAATGATGGCGCGTGGCGAGGGCTGCGGCGTGATCGTATGTCCGGAGGACGGTTTTTCGCTGATGATCAACGAGGAGGATCACATTCGCCTGCAGGTGCTGGATGCCGGGTTGAATCTGCAGAGCGCGTTGAAGCAGGCCGATGCGTTGGATGATGCCATTGAGGCGCAGGCGGAATATGCCTTTTCTTCGAAATGGGGTTATCTGACATCCTGTCCGACCAATGTAGGCACGGGGCTTCGCGCGAGTGTCATGCTGCATCTACCCGCGCTGGTGCTGATGCAGGAAATGCGCCCGATCATTAACGGACTCAGCAAAATCGGCATTGCTGTGCGTGGGCTCTGGGGAGAGAATACCGAGGCGGCGGGGCACATGTTTCAGGTGTCCAATCAGGTGACACTCGGGGACTCGGAAGAGGGCATTATCTCGCAAAATGAGCAGATTGTGCAGGAACTGGTTCAGCACGAGGAGAATGCACGTATACGCCTGCTCGAAGAAAAGAACGTGCTGTTGCAGGATCATCTGGGCCGCGCAGGTGGTATTCTGGAAAAGGCGCATCTGCTTTCCTCGAAGGAGGCCCTGAATCTGCTCTCGGCCCTTCGGCTGGGCATTGAACTCAAACTGATCACGCATCTTCGGCGTTCCGTAATAGATGAGTTGTTACTATTGACTCAGCCCGCACATTTACAGAAGATGTTCGCATCGGACATGAAACCCGACGAACGCGATCAGGCGCGCGCTGAACTGGTAAAAAAACGTATAACACAACAGACGGGTGATTAAACAACATGAACAATTTTACACCAAGAGCGCAGCAGGTTCTGCAACTGGCACGCAAAGAGGCCGAGCGCTTTAATCACGGATATGTCGGCACGGAGCATATTCTGCTTGGGCTGGTCACGTTGGGGCAGGGCGTGGCGGTCAATGTGTTGCTGAAAATGGGCGTGGACTTGGAGTCGGTCCGCCTGGAGGTGGAGAATGCCGTGGGTGTGGGCCCCGAAACTAAAACGGTGGGCAACCTGCCCTTCACGCCGCGTGTGAAGAAAATTTTGGCTCTGTCGAGCAGTGAGGCGCGTGCGCTGAACCATTCCTACGTCGGCACGGAACATATTCTGCTGGGTTTGTTGCGTGAGGGGGAGGGCGTGGCTTCGCGCGTACTCAAGAATCTGAATGTGGATCTGGACAAGACGCGCATTGAAATCATGCGCGAGCTGGACCCCAATTACGATCCCTCAGGCGAGGAAGTGGCCGCCGGCGGAAACACGAGCCCGATGGCTGCGCAGGATTCCAAAACACCGGCGCTGAAGGCGTTCGGACGCGATTTGACGGAGCTGGCCGAGAAAGGCGAGCTGGATCCCGTGGTAGGCCGGGCTAATGAAATCGAGCGCGTCGTGCAGATTCTGTGTCGCCGTACAAAGAACAATCCGGTGCTGCTGGGCGAGGCCGGCGTGGGCAAAACTGCGATTGTCGAAGGGTTGGCGCAAGGGATTGCCCGGGGTGATGTGCCGGAACTGCTGCGCGGGAAACGGGTGGTTACGTTGGATTTGGCCCTGATGGTGGCGGGCACGAAATACCGTGGACAGTTCGAAGAGCGTATCAAGGCGGTGATGGACGAGGTCCGGCGGAGCAAGGATGTGCTGTTGTTTCTGGATGAGCTGCACACGATTGTCGGGGCCGGCTCGGCGGAAGGGGCAATGGACGCCTCGAACATCATGAAACCCGCCCTTTCGCGGGGAGAGATGCAGTGCATCGGTGCCACCACGCTCAAGGAATACCGTAAATTCATAGAAAAGGATGCAGCACTCGAACGGCGTTTTCAGACGGTTCTCGTTCCCGAGCCGAGCGTGGAAGAGGCGCTGGAAATTCTGAAGGGATTGCGTCCCAGATACGAGGAGCATCATCATGCCAGTATCTCGGACGAGGCCCTGAAGTCCGCCGTGGAACTTTCGGCGCGTTATCTGCCGGATCGTTTTCTTCCGGACAAGGCGATTGATGTGATGGACGAGGCCGGTGCACGTGCCCGTATAGGATCGATGACACGCCCGCCGGATGTGAAAGAGCAGGAACAGCGGCTCGTGGAGATTAAACGCAAAAAAGAGGACGCCATTCGCGCCCAGCAGTTTGAGGCCGCCGCGCAATTCCGCGATGAAGAGCGCACCGCGCGCGAGGCCATGGAAAAGGTGCTCGATGAATGGCGCAAGACGCGGGATGAAAAGGTGGTGCAGGTCAATGAAGACGATATCATGACCATTGTATCCAAGTGGACCGGCGTGCCGCTGACCCGCCTGGAAGATAAGGAAATGGCGCGCCTGCTGAACATGGAGAAGGAATTGGAGGAGACGGTGATTGGGCAGAATGATGCCGTACACGCCATTTCCAAATCGCTGCGCCGCTCACGGGCAAACCTGAAAGACCCGCGCCGCCCGATCGGTTCGTTTGTGTTTCTGGGGCCCACGGGCGTTGGTAAGACGCTTCTGGCCAAGCAGCTCGCTCAGTTTATGTTTAACGATGCCGATGCCCTGATTCAGGTGGACATGTCCGAATACATGGAAAAATTTTCCTCCTCGCGGATGGTGGGTTCCCCGCCGGGCTATGTGGGGCATGACGACGGAGGCCAACTGACTGAGAAGGTGCGCCGCCGCCCATACTCCGTGGTGTTGTTTGATGAAATGGAAAAGGCGCACCCCGATGTGATGCATCTGCTGCTTCAAATTTTGGAAGAAGGCAAGCTGACCGACAGCCTGGGCCGTGCGATCGATTTTCGCAATACCGTGATCATCATGACGTCCAATCTCGGCGCCGACCTTCTGAAGAAGGGCGGCGGCCTGGGATTCAATCCGAGCAAGGATGACAAGGGCGATTACGAAAAACTGAAAAAGCAGATGCTCGATGCCTCGAAAAAGGTCTTTAAACCCGAGCTGCTCAACCGTATTGATGACATCATTGTTTTCCGTCAGCTCTCGAAAGACAACATGGAGCGGATTCTGGAGCTCGAGCTGCAGAAGGTGAAGGACCGCCTTGACAGCCGTAAGATCGAGCTGGTGCTGCTGCCCGAAGCCCGGGAATTTCTGATCGGGAAGGGCTATGATCCCCTGTACGGTGCGCGTCCAATGCGTCGTTCGATCGAGAAATATCTGGAGGATCCCCTCGCCGAGGAAATTCTGCGCGGAAACATCTCGCGCAACGAAAGCGTCGAGGTGACGGTGACGGAAGAAAAACTGACGTTCAGGCAGGTTGCGGCGGTAAGTTGAGCGAGATCCCCCCCTGGCTTTCGTCCGTCAATGAAAAGGGAGGCGCTTCGTCGGAGCGGCGTAGGAACGCCTTGTTCTTCCACGCCAAAGAATGCCTGCCGGATTGGAGAAGCTGATATGGCCAGACAAAAACAATCCTATATCCTGACAGCCGATCTTGGGAATACCACGCTTACGATGGGCCTCTATCGAAAGGGCAAAATCTCGCACCGGGTCAGTTTGCCGCATGCGGGCCTACGAGCGAATTTTTTGCGGGAGGCCCTGGCGGGGCTGGTCGGTTCGGCTACGGTGGAAGGAGTTGCCTTCGCCTCGGTTGCGCCGTCCCTCGATGGACGCTTTGAGAAATGCCTGCGCGGAGCGGCGAAGGCCCCCTTTCTGCGGGTGGATCACCGCTGCGATTTCGGCATGAAAATCAGCTATCCGAAACCGGAAACGCTGGGCGTGGATCGCCTGCTCAATGCCGCCTGGGTGGCACATCGTTATGGTGCCCCGGCTATGGTGTGCGACATGGGCACGGCGACTACTGTGGATGTGCTGCTCCCGTCGCGCGGTTTTGTCGGTGGTGTGATTCTGCCTGGGCCCGCCTTGATGTTGGACTATCTGGCGGATCGCACGGGTAAACTGCCTGCGATTAAGCTGTCGGGTTCGGTGAAGCGGTCGTGTGGGCGTTCAACCGAAGAGGCCATGCGGATTGGTGCGCGCCGCGGATTCAACGGGATGATTCGTGAAGTGGTGGAGTCCATGCAGGCCGAACATTCGAGCATGTCCTTCCGGTTGGTTGTCGGCGGTGGTTATTCGCGGGCGGTTCACCTGCTCCCGGAGATGCACCCGGTTATCGAGTTGAACATGACGCTGGGCGGGCTTGGTCTGGTATTTGAGCTCATGCACCCCGGGACTGAAAAACTGAAAAATAAAATCAACGGAAAAGGGAGTTAGACCGCATATGACCAAACGATTTGCCGTGATTCTGGCCGGAGGAAAAGGGGAGCGGTTTTGGCCGCTCAGTACGGCGGAGCATCCCAAGCAGTTTCTCTCGCTTGTCGGAGAAAAAACGCTGCTGGCGCAGGCCGTGGAGCGGTTGAAAGGCGTGGTGGAGACCTCCTGCATTTATGTCATTACCAGCAGTGATCTGGCCGAGGTGGCCCGGCGTTCCGCGCCCGAACTGCCGCCCGAAAATATCATTGGAGAACCGGTGGGTCGTGATACCGCCGCCGCGATTGCACTGGGTGCGGCTCTGGTCAGGCGGCAGGACCCCCAGGGTGTCATGGCTGTACTGACCGCTGATCATATCATCGGCGATCTGGACCTTTTCCGCAATACTCTGCGCGACGCCATGGAACTCGCCCTCTCGGAAAATCTGCTTCTTACCATTGGTGTGAAACCCGCCTTTCCGAGTACGGGGTACGGCTACATCCAGGTAGGAGAACATCTCGCGGATGCCTCCGCCGGAACGGTCTTCGACCGTGCGAAGCGGTTTGTGGAAAAACCGGATGCCGCCACCGCGCAGCGCTACATGGAGGAAGGGAGTTACTACTGGAACTCCGGCATGTTTATCTGGTCGGCTGAATCCATAACCCGCGCTTTTCAGACCTTCCGCCCGTCGCTTTATGAAATGATCTGCACGCTGAATGACACGGCCGATCGACGGGAGTTTGACCAAACCTTTGAGCGTATGTATGAAGGACTCGAAAAAATATCCATTGATTATGCGATAATGGAAAAGGCGGAAAACGTGGGCATGGCCCGCGGTGTTTTTGCCTGGGATGATGTTGGCTCCTGGCCCGCGCTCGATAATCACTTCGCGCACGATGACTCCGGGAACGTGGTGATCGGCGATGGCGTCACACTGGAGGCCTCCGACAACATTATCTACTCGAAAGACCGGCTGACCGCCGTGATCGGACTCTCGGATGTAATGGTGGTTCAGGCCGAGGGTGTCACACTCGTCTGCCCGAAAAATCAGGCGCAGCAGATCAAGGAACTGGTTCAGCAGTTGCAGCGGAATGAGCAGTACGCACGCTTGACCTAATCGGCAGGCCCCATCGGGCTTTGCCCCGTCGGCCTGCCGGTTAAACAACAGCGGGTACGCAGTGCCGCGATGATAGGCAAAAAAACAAGGGTCCTGTGGATTATCGGGAGGTGCGGAGTGGGAAGAGTACTCGGATTGGATTACGGCGAAAAACGAATTGGTGTGGCGCTCAGCGATCCCACCCGCTTTCTGGCTTCGCCGCATACGATGATTGAACGGGGCGATGAGGCCGAAGTGATTCGACGCATCACGGAAATCTGTACGCAGCAGCAGGTGGACCTGATTGTGCTTGGGCTTCCGTTGAACATGAACGGCACACGCGGTCCGGCGGTAGAAAAGGCGCTGGCCTTCAAAGAACGATTGCACGCGGCACTACCTGAGATGCCGATTAAAACCTGGGATGAACGGCTCAGTACCGTCAGTGCCCAGCGCGTGCTGATTGACGCGGGCGAGAGCCGAAAAAAACGAAAAGGCCTCGTGGATAAAATCGCCGCTCAATTCATTTTGCAAAATTGGCTGGATGCCCAATAATCGGTTTTCCAATGAGTGGAAAATTTTAAAGGAGGCCTATGCCGAAGCGAAGAATCATCCTGCTTGATGGGAGCAGCGGGTACGACGTGTTTCGTCACTGGCTGGGGCGCTTGAGCGATGCGTTTCGCGGATTCGGGGAAGAGGCCCAAATCATTCCCTGTATGATGGAGGATGATCTGGAGTTGGGGGAGGGGGATGTTACGTTCGGATTCAATCTGATCCGCAACTGGAGCGCCCGCACGGCGATGCGCCGGCATGTGGTGTGGATGGTGGACCCGCCGCCCTATCACGGGCACTTGTTTTCTCACGCCTTGAGCCGGATGCCGGTGAATCCGGAGCGGTGCTGCGTGGGTTGCGTGGACCGTAACTGGGTCTCCTTCGCGCAGAAGGCGTATGGATATAGCAACATATTCTTTCTGCCGCACGCCTCGTCCGCGTTGCAGGCAACGCCGCCGGGTGATTCGGGGCGGGATCTGGACGTGGTCTTTTTGGGCAGCCTGCAATCGCCCGAGGGGATTATGGAGCGTATACAAATGCAGGCGGGGCAAAATGCGCCGCTCTTGAACGAACTGGTGGCCCAACTGAATCAGGCGGGATCGGTCGTTTCGCTGGGACAGACCCTGCTGAATTTAACGCAGACGCTGCACCTGCCGGAGGATAAAAAACAGATTTTCATCAATGTATTCTATCCCTTGCTCGATCAGTATTTCCGCAACCAGGACCGGATTCGGCTGCTTTCATCCATCACGGGGTGTACGGTGCATGTGTTTGGTCAGGGCGATTGGGCCTCGGTGAACTGGCCGGATCATCTGGTGTTGCATGAGGCCATTCCGTACCACGAAGCGTTTGATGTCATGCGTCGTACGAAAGTGATTATCAATCATGCGCCCACGCACACGGGCGGCGCCCACGAACGCATATTTGATGCGCTGATGTGCGGCGCCTCGGTGATGACGACGCCCTCCTCTTATGTGCAGGAAGAGTTTGGGTCGTCATGCGGGGTAGGGTTGTTGCAACCCGGCGGGCCGGCAGGCGCAGCGTTAAAAGAGCAGCTTATGGATTCGGACCGTCCCGATCAGGTACGCGCCGGGCAGTCCATCGTTCAATCCGGTCATTTGATGAAACACCGGGCGGAAATTCTGCTCGAGAGATTCATGTAAAGAATGAAGGGCGGACGTTCAGCACAAAGAGCGCACCTCTGCGAAAGAACGAAATGTCAAATATCAAGGGCTGACCCTGGGTCCACCGTGTCCACCAACGTATACCCCGAATTCTCGGCCAATGCGGTGTTGGTGCTTCTTGCGGTGGCCTGTTCGTTGCTGGACCGGCAGGTGGAGCGGCTTGCGCAGGATTTTGAACAAGAGGGCGGCTTTACTGAGCGGCTTTACAAGGTGCGCAGCGCCCATCGGAAGAAGGGCGCATCGGTAGCGACAGC
>JAQVYB010000146.1 GCA_028708815.1 Kiritimatiellia bacterium
TACAGCGCGACTGGATGGATTTCCTTTGGGATACGGAACGGAACTATTGGCTGGAAATGCGTGATTACCTCAGAAACGAGTTGGGGGTAAAGGCACTGATTATCGGTACGCAAACGACCTTCAGTCCTGCGGCCATCCAGGCGGAGCTGGATGTGGTGGATGGTCATTCCTATTGGCAGCATCCCGCGTGTCCGACAGGTTGGAGTACCACGAACTGGTACGTTCACAACAAACCGATGGCCGGCAATACGTACGGTAATTCCATATCGGCGCTCGCACCGACACGTGTGGCCGGCAAGCCGTTTGTCTGTACGGAATTCAACCATCCGGCCCCGTTGACCTATGCGTCGGAAATGATGCCGCTCACAGCCGCCTATGCCGCTCTTCAGGATTGGGATGGCATTTTCGCCTTTGATTTTCTTTGCGAGACCAATCTGTACCCGGTGCAGTTTAACGAATTTTTCTTTGATTTCGGATTTTCTCCCGGCAAGCTGGTGACCTTTCCGGTGGCTGCCGCCATGTTCTGCCGGGGCGATGTGACCGCCGCCTCGAACCGTTCATTTGCCACGGTTACTCCCGAGGCTGCGATCGCCAACGTGGGACAGGCCGGCGTGATGCTTGGCGCTTCGGATTTCGGAGTGGAAGAGCAATCAGCTTTACAGCAGCAGATCGCCTTGGCGACCGGTTCTGTTGTTCAGGTTCAAAAAACTCTTTACGACACCACTCGAAAGGCCGTTACCAGTGATACGGAGCAACTCACCTGGGATATGAAGGAGGGGCTTGTATTGTTGCGTGCGCCGTGTGCCAAGGCTGTTGTCGGTCATGCCAAGGAACGGACGTTCGACCTGGGTGACGGAGTGATCGTCACTCCGGGAGAAACCATGCAGGGAACCAACTGGGTGGCCGTAACACTGCTGATGCGCGATGGCGAGAGCTTTTCCTCCTGGCCCGGACGGGCGCTGATTACGGCGGTGGGGTATACGGATAATCACCGCATGCAGTGGAAATCCGGTATGGGGCCTTTGGATACGACCTCCAGTGTCGGCACAAACTGGGGATGCACCCCGATGCTGATCGAAGGGGTGCCCGCCACAATTACACTACCCGTCCCTGTTGGACAGGTTGTCGTATGGGCGCTGGATAACCGGGGTAACCGCTGTATACGTATCCCCGTTTCCGGTGACGAAAGCCAAACCACATTTTCCATTGGTCGTGAATATAAAACCGCGTGGTATGAAGTCACCTCCGATTATCCCGCGTTACTGGCGCAAAAATTGTTGGCTTATTGGCGCTTTGATGAATCCGTTGGGACGGTGGCGGTGGATGCCTCGGCGCACGGATACCATGCCGCCCTGAATGGGGGAACCTGGTGCAGTGGTCATGTCAACGGAGGGGTGGAATTGGACGGTATCGCTCAATATGCCGTGTTGCCGGAGAGCCTTGGAGGACGGATCAGTAATTTTACCTGGGCGGGCTGGGTGAATTGGGAATCCGGAAGAGAGAGGGAGCCGGTCTTTGATTGTAATGATGGAACGGACGCGACCACTACGACAGGTTCCTACATGGTTTTTCGATTACGCTCTGCCGCGGCGCCGCAGTTTGCCCTATCCCCGTCCGGCAGCATAAACGAACAACGGGTGGAAGGCCTTGATGTGTTCCCGACCTCAGTATGGGTGCATGTGGCTGTAACTCTGGATGGGGAAACGCTCACGCTGTATCGGGATGGCAAAATGGAAAACAGCGGTCCCGTCACGCTTTCGCCTGCGGATCTTGGCCTTGTCCGGCTTTGCCTTGGGAAAAGTGCCTACTCGGAGGACCCGCATTTCAGCGGAAAAATGGATGAGGTGCGTTTTTATAACCGTGGCTTGAGTGCTGCGGAAGTCCATGAACTTGCCGCAGGACATTTTGATGAGCCGGATACGGATGGCGATGGTATCGAAGATGCCTGGGAAAGGCTCCATTTCGGTGCGGTGAGTAATTGTCTGCCGTTTGCGGATGCCGATGGCGATGGCGCGGACAACTACCGTGAATTCCTGGCAGACACCATCCCGACCAATGCGCTGTCCGGGTTGCGGATTACCGGGGAGATGGAATTACCATCTGTTTTTTCGGTGCGGTTTGATTCCTCAGAAGCTCGACGTTATCGCCTGGTTGCGGCGACGAACCTGGTCCCGCCGGTTGGGTGGGAGCCGGTTGGAGAATCCACCCCCGGCGTGAATGGTCCTTTGTCTTTGCAGGCCGATGATAGCGGGGTGGTTCGATATTACCGTGTTCGTGCGCAGCAACCGTGAGCAGAGCCGATAAGCCGGCGCAGCATCGGGGCCCAAAACATGGGGACAATCGCAAAAGTCACCCATTCATCCAAAACGATGAAGGGTGGAAAAAGGAAAATAAAAAAGAGGCATTGCAAAGACCCAAAGGTCTGATGCAATGCCTCGGTTGATTCAACATTCAGCATCCAACCGGATGTCGTCACACCGTGGTGACGATTATCTGATCGAACCTTCCAAAACACGCGGCGTTGAACGCCGTAAATTCATAATTTGGAACGGTGCTGTCTGTCGCCGGTGATTTACCAGCGTTTGCGACCGCCGCCTCCACCGCTGCGATCGTCCGTTCTCGGGCGCGGCTGTGACTCGTTCACCCGCAACGGGCGACCCATAAAGTCCTGGCCGTTGATGGCTTCGATAGCCTTGTCGGCTTCCGCCTTCTCAGACATGGCCACAAAGCCGAAGCCCTTGGAGCGACCCGACATTTTGTCAATCACCACACGCGCCGAAGTAACCTTGCCGTACTGTTCAAACAGTTCCTGCAAATCACCATCCATCGCATCATACGGCAGGTTTCCTACATAGATATCCATACTACTCTTCCTCATTCGTGTCATACTTTATACTGCACCAAGTTCTTCACGATGACACCAGTGAAGCAAGGTCGGGTCCTCTGGACCTGAGCGGGAGATTGGCAGATGTATTCCAAAAAGAAAAGCGTTAAATTCATAAATCATACGGACATTCAATGAGAGTCGCAGGCCGGAATCCGAAGATCGAGGGAAGCGTTTGGCGATGATCTGATTGCCGGTTAGCCCGGAAAGGGGTCTCCTCGTACAGAGAGACACGGGGAGAATCTTCGCCTGCCTGCCTCTTCATAAGCCTGATTTTCAGCGTTGGACATGTTTCGCATAAAAAAGTCGTTGCCAGCCAATCGCAGAATATTTCTGTTTTGTCCTTTAACAAACCAGAAATAACCGGTATATAACAGGTATGTTATAAAAGATTAATCAGGAGGTTTCCATGCAAGCATTGAAAGGTTTGATCTGTGGAGGTGTGAATACGCAATGCGGTCTGTGGTCCATAATCACCGTATTGTTCGTGATGACAACGAATGTTCTGGGCACGACATTCTATGTGGATGCCTCGCGTCCGGATGACAGTGGCGACGGGTTGTCCTGGGCCGCCGCCAAGCAGACGATCCAGGCGGCGGTAGATGCTGCTGATGGTGAAGAGGCGTTGATTCGGGTGAATGACGGTATTTATAGCGAGAGCCTTTGCCGGGAGTTCATCCGCGTGATTGATCCGGAGCCGCATTCCACTTCGCTATATGAGTGTTACCGCGTAGATGTGGATGGCCCGATTACAGTCCGGTCGGAGAATGGGCCTGAAAATACGTTCATTGATGCGTTTGTTGATAATCCCGATATTGAAGGTCCTCATGGGGCAAGTGGCGTACGATTGGCGAATGGAGCTTGTTTGGTAGGATTCACCGTGATGAATGCCTGTCTGGACACAGCGAGCTATGGCTTCAGGGCGCGGTATTGCAGTGACGGGGTTGGAATCAAGGCATACGATGGCAGTGCGATAAGCAACTGCATTGTGAGAAACAACCATGGTGGAGGGATACGAGGAGGTCGGGTATATAATTCCATTATAGTAAGCAATTCCTCTTTGTCCGGGGGCGGGGGGTATTACGGTGACTATCATGCTTATCTGCCCAGTGAATCGAACAGTGTTCTCTATAATTGCCTTATAGCTGACAATGTCTCAGGTGGAAGTGGTGGTGGTGTTTACAACTCTACACTGTATAACTGCACACTCACCGGCAATCAGGCGGTAGAGAACGGAGGTGGGCTGTTCAAGGGTGTCATGAGAAACTGTATCGTATGGGGAAATACCTGTGTAAGTAATCCATCATCAGCTGAGTGCTGGCAGAGTGTGTCGGAACACAGTTGCACTTATCCAATGCCGACCTCCGGTGTGGGTAATATCTCCTCCGACCCTCAGATGCTGGATGGCTGTCATCTCTCGTCGAACTCTCCCTGTATCGGTGCGGGGGCTGCAGTCTATGCAACAGGCGTGGATATGGATGGAGAGGCGTGGCTGAATCCGCCCTCCATCGGATGTGATGAATACAAGGCCTCTGAGGAACCCGAAGAATTCAGTGTAGTTCTTCATGCCAGTGCTGAAACCGTGACGGCCGGAACTCCCGTTTTCTTTACGGCCAGTGTAAATGGATCGATGGTCTCAAACCGCTGGTATATTCAGGGATATCGTTATGTGAATAACTCACTCTCTGCAACGAACACCTATATAAGTACTGGAATGTATGAGGTTGTTTTCAGTGTTTACAATGATGATTATCCGGAAGGATACAGCGTCTCAAATACAATTACCGTGCTGCCGGGAACCTTCTATGTGGCGCAAGGCAACACCACGCCGAAGTATCCCTACACCAGTTGGGAAACGGCAGCCACAACCATAAACGATGCAATCAGTGCCACGAAAAAATGCGAAGCACTGATTCTGGTGAGTAACGGGACTTATTCGGGAACCAGTTCGAAATGTATCAGTTCCTCACCCTACAATGGGTATTTTGCATCAGCTTCCTTTGATATCTGTACGTTGCGGTTGGAGACCAACATTACGCTACAGTCCGTCAATGGTCCGGAAGTCACGATTATCTCAGCGGGGACTGCCACGAATGGTTCGGCCGGTGTGAAAATGTCAAAAGGGGCTAAGCTCATCGGATTCACGGTAGAGAATGCACATTCATACAACCTGAGTGTCGACGAATGGTACGGGCATGGGATCCTATCCCACAATTCTTACAGCAGCAGCGGCGGAGGGATTTGGGCAGAAGATTCTATTGTGGAAAACTGTATTGTTAAAAATAACAAGGGCGGCGGGATACACTACGGAACGGTATTCAATTCTGCCATCATCAGTAATGCAGGATCTGGTGCTGAATCTGCTAAATTGTTCAATTGTACGGTGGCATACAATACGACCTCATCGGGAGGCGCTGTCCGTTACGGAACAGTGAATAACTGTATCGTTTGGGGCAATACCAGCTCAAGCAATCCGGCTTCAGCGAATTATTATAACACGGAAATTAATCATACCTGCACGACTCCGCTTCCTTCGGGTGAGGGCAATATCAGTGTTGATCCTTTGTTGGTCGATGGTTGGCATCTGTCGTCTAATTCTCCTTGTATCGGCGCGGGATTGCTCAACAACTGTTCCGGCCTGGATATTGATGGCGAGGTTTGGCAGGATCCTCCGGCACTGGGTTGTGACCAGCCGGGAGGTCACGCGCCGGCCGATTCGCTGTATGTGTCGTTATCTCTGCACGCCCTGGCGCGCGTGGGTGTTTCTCAAACGATAAATCCCTATATTGTCGGGGATGTTGACGCCGGCGTATTCAGCTTCGGGGACGGTGCGGTGACATCCGGTGTGACATCGGCATCACACACCTGGACGGAAACAGGAACCTACGAGGTGGTTTTCACGGCCTATAACACGGACTATCCGGATGGGATTTCAGCCACGCAGACTGTTCGGGTGGTCGATTACACGGCGACGCATTATGTGTCGCTCGACAGCCCTTCGCCGCAGGCGCCCTATTCAAGCTGGGAAACGGCGGCGCATACGATTCAGGAAGCATTGGACGCCGTGGAAATGCCGTATGCTTTGGTTCGTGTGAATGATGGATGTTACAACGTTGGCGGTCGTGTTCCGGAAGGATATGCGTTGACGAATCGCGTTTATCTCAGTGGATCGGTAACGCTGCGTTCTGAGAATGGACCGGAAGCGACCATCATTGAAGGGGCCGCAGATCCCGTCAGTGGATGTCTGGGGTTCTCGGCCATCCGTGGCGTGTTCATGGAAAAAGAAACCAGGCTGATCGGTTTTACCGTAACCAATGGCTGTACGATGAAGGCCGAGACGGGGGACTGGCTGTATGACAGCAGTGGCGGCGGTGTCTGGTGCGAAGATGAAACATGCATTATCAGTAACTGTGTGATCACCGGAAACCATACGGTCTATAATGGCGGCGGAGTGTTCCGCGGGACGTTGTATGGCTGTGAACTTCTTGGCAACGAGTCGTACTATGGCGGCGGCGGAGCCTACGACAGTGTCCTCTATCGTTGCAGCCTGGAGGATAACTCGGTTTATTATCATGGTGGCGGAAGCTATGGTTGTGAATTGAACAATTGTCTGCTGCGGGGAAATGATGCCTGCGATGTAGGCGGCGGAGCCTTTGACAGCGATCTGAATAATTGTACGCTCACAGAAAACAGCGCCACAAACGGCGGCGGCGGCGTTCATTATAGCAGGGTGAAGAACTGTATCATTTGGAATAATACCAGCTTATTGGATCCGTCATACCGAGGCAACCACTATGGTGGAAGCTCGTTTAATTATTGCTGCACGGAGCCGTTGCTTAATAACGGAACGGGGAATATCAGCACTGACCCCTGCCTGATTGACTCCTGCCATATCGCAACAACATCACCCTGTGTGGCGGCCGGGTCAGTGGAGTATTGCTCCGATACGGATATCGACGGCGAAGCGTGGCTGTCCCCTCCATCCATCGGATGTGATGAACCGGTCGAAGCGAGTGTACGTGTCGTGATTGAGGCCAGTGCGAAAACCGTAACGGCGGGGATTCCCGTGGTGTTTACCGCTCAGGTCGGCGGCTCGGTGTTTTCAAACCGCTGGGACTATATGCCCGGCGGTCGTGTGGCACTGAACACACTCGCCATCACCAACGCCTGCATGGTTCCCGGGGTGCATTCAGTGGTCTTTACTGTCTATAACGAAGAGTTCCCGACCGGCTTGAGCTTCACGCGAAGCATCACGGTCCTGCCGGGAACGTTCTACGCCTGGACCAACAGTCCGTCCCCCCAGTATCCCTACACGAGCTGGGAAACAGCGGCGCATGGCATTCAGGCGGCGGTCAACGCGGCCGGTGGATGTGAAGCCACGGTCTATGTACGGGACGGGGTTTATAACTCAGGTTATGTTCAGGAGTTGGCTATAGACCTGCCTTATCCGCAAGAGGATATTTATAAATATTACCGCTTAAAGATAGATGGACCGATTACGTTACAATCTGAAAATGGCCCGGAAACAAGCCTCATTGATGCCCATGTTAGCAATCGCGGGGATTATGGACCATCAGATATGGGTGCGGTAAAAATGCTTAATGGTGCGAAGTTGATCGGATTCACGGTCATGAATGGAAGTTACGGAATGTACGGCAACACTGGCGCTGGAGGAGGCATTAAAGCAACCAGCGGTTGTATAATCAGCAATTGCATTGTGAAAAACAATCGTTGCTGGGTCGGTGCCGGCATTACCGGAGGAACCGTATACAACTGTGATATTTCTGGGAACCAGGGCCGGTATGGCGGCGGTGTTTCAGGAGGAACGTTATATAACTGTTCCATATTTAACAATGGCGCTGAACGGGGAGGTGGAGCAAACAGCAGTGCCATAATCAACTGCACGATCTACGGGAACAGTGCGGGAGGTGCTGAAGGAGACGGGGGTGGTGTTTACCAGGGAACATTAAAAAACAGCATTGTTTGGAATAACACCTGCACGAATAATCCGACATCTCCCAATTACAGTGGAAGCGAATTGGACTATTGCTGCACCTACCCGTTGCCGACTTCCGGCGTGGGCAATATCTCGTCCGATCCGATGTTTACTGATGCCGCAAATGGAGATTACCGCCTGATGGCGGGGTCTCCCTGCTTCAACGCAGGAAACAATGAGTATGTACCGTCAGGTTTACGCTACGACCTCGCAGGATACTCGCGCAAACTACACGGCATTGTTGATATGGGCGCCTATGAATGTCTGCATAACGGCTACTCCATATTCGTCCGGGCCGATCCGCATGGATTCGTATATCCGTCAGAAGGTGTGACTGTTGTGTCGAGTAACGGAACGTTCTATTTAGTCTGCATCCCCGACAAATGGTTTGTAATGGGTGATGTACTGATCAACGGTGTTTCCGTTGGTCCGGTGGAAGAATACATCTGGTCGAACGTAACCGCGAACGGAACCGTGGATGTTCACTTTGCAGAAACCTATATCACAAACTGCCCGCACCAGATGCCGAATCACTGGATGGGCCGTTACGGACTGACCAACAACATGGCGGAACAGGTGGATCAGGATCAGGACGGCGACGGATTGAGCGCCTGGCAGGAATATGTCATGGATACCGATCCGACCGACCGAAGCTCCCTACTGAGAGTGGACGTGACGCACGGGCAGGAGAATGGCATGGCGGTTCAGAATAACAGCCTGAATGGAGAGCCGTTCCTGCTGACCTGGCAAGGAAGTGCCGATCGTAAATATACGGTCTATTGCTCCACCAATCTGACGGAGGGCTTCACGGAAGCAGTGTTGGAGAATTACCGTCCGACGGAAAGCGGGCCGGTGACGTTCAGCGATGAGTCTTCCGATTCGGCGGGCACCCGTTATTACCGTATCAAGGCGGCGCTTCCTTAATTAAAAAGGCAGAGCAAACAGGCCCCGGCGCGATGCGCGTGCGGGGCCTTTTTTTGCTTATTCGACGAGGGACATGGCCTCTGCGGCGCGTTGTGCGCGGGCGAGCTGGCGTTGATAGCCCTGTATTTGGGGGGGCGTGGCCTTGCTGAGTTGGGCCTGGCGAAGGGCGGTTTCCGCGGCGCGCAGGCTGCGCTCATAGTTTCCGGCCATGAAATGGGCTTCAGCCAGGGTGCTCCAGACATTGTAGCTGTCGGGTGAAAGCAGCAGGGCATCCTGAGCGTAGGCAATGGCTTTGTTGGCGTCGCGAATGGTAACGTTTTCGGCGGTGGCGTACACCCAGGCGATGTTATTTTTGATGGCGAACTCATTGGGGTATTCCAAGGCGAGTTGCTCCAGAATATCAAGGCCTTTGCGGTACTGTTTCAAAAACAGATAGATGCCGGCCTCGCCGAAACGCGCGCCGCGGCTGTTCGGGTTGTAGCTTCGGGCGATCCCGAAGGCGGCCAAGGCTTCGCGCGGGTGTTCTTTTTTCAGTTCATACTGCCCGGTCTTGGTCCAGAACTCCTCCTGTTCGCTATTCTGGTTGGCCAGGGCTTCGGTGACGCTGGGCGCCACGGCTTCGGCCAATTGTCGATTGGCGCGGAGTTGTTTCTGTAGTTCTTCAATTTCTTCGGGGGGGGCTCCGTCTGCTTGCGCGAGTTCGACGGTTCGTTCGGCCGTATAGGCGGCGGAGGTAT